>CAZZIV010000102.1:0-11175 GCA_964654385.1 uncultured Acidobacteriota bacterium
AACCGCCCAGGCTGTGTGTATGAGACGAGAGCATCACCCGATGCATGAACACGTGCGACGAACTACTCTCGTGACGTCGAACACCGTCATCGCGGTGGCGGTCGGGGGGTTGTTCGTCCTGTTCGTGCGGGCCTGGGGCGTGGACGGCGGCGGCCGCGGGGAAACCGCTCGAAGGGCATCCCGCGCGCTGACGATGTTCGCGGCGGGGATGGCCGGCTCGGTCGGCGCCGGCTGGGTCGCTTTTCGCGCCGGGATCTTCCGGTTGGATCTTCCGTCGTTCCAGGTGTTCACCACCGGCGCCCTGATGGCCGGAGTCCTGGTCCTCACCCGGGTCGGAAGACCGTCGGCGGCGAGAGTGTTCGGCATCGCCTGGATCGTTTATCAGTTCGGAACGGCGACGGCCGAACGGCGGTCTCAGCTCGCCGCCCACATGATCTGGGCGGTCACCATGACGGCGGGCGTCTTCATCATCGCCTGGATCTGGGATCTGCTGCTCCGGCGGGGCGTCCGCCTGGGGAAGGCGCTGCTGGCCGGGCCGCTCCTGGGAGGCGTCTACCTGGCGGCGGCTCCGGTCACTCTCCTGGGCGGCGTTTCCCCAAACGGCGCCTTGCGATCGGTTCTCCTGACGATGCTCCTTGGAATCGTCATCGGAGACGGGGTCGGAATCGGAGTGGAACTGATCGAGACCGGTACCGGCGCCCGGGCGGATCAATCGGCAGGCGGCTCGCCGTAACCGCCGCCTCCCGGCGTTTCCAGGAGGAACCGGTCGCCGGGGCCCAGGTCGGCTTCATCCACCGGCCCCAGCTCCAGTTCCCCTCCGTCCGCCCGGAGGATCCTTTGCCTTCCCGGCAGCCCGGGTTGTCCGCCGTCCATCCCGAAAGGTCCTTCCGTCCGGTGCTGGCTTACAACCGACAGGAGGACCGGTTCGAGGAAGCGGAGTTCCCGGATCGCGCCGTCGCCTCCCGGGAACCTGCCGTTGCCGCCGGAACCTCTCCGCACCGCGAACCGCTCCACACGGACCGGGTATCGATGCTCCAGGATCTCCGGGTCGGTGATCCGGGTGTTGGTCATGTGGGAATGCACCGCGTCGGCGCCGGGGAATCCGGGCCCTGCGCCGCAACCGCCGCAGATCGTCTCGTAGTACCCGAAACGGCCGGTTCCAAAAAGAACGTTGTTCATCGTTCCCTGGCTGCACCCGGCGATCTTCAGGGCGCAGGTCAAGGTGTCCACCAGGCGCTGGCTGGTCTCCACGTTCCCTCCGACCACCGCCGGGGCCCGGGCGGGGTCCTCCGGAAAGTCCGGGTTCAGTATGCCTTTCGGGATCACCAGTTCGACCGGTTGGAGAAAGCCTTCGTTCAGGGGGATCGGTTTCCGCACCAGGAGGCGGAGAAAATAGATCACCACGCTTCGGACGATCGCCGGCGTCGCGTTCATGTTCCCGGAATGGACCGGTCCGCTCCCGGAAAAATCGATGACCGCGGAAGACCGGGTCAGCCGAATTCGAACCGCCAGCGGAGATCCGTCATCCAGCTCCTGCCGGGCGGTATATTCGCCGGGCGGAAGCGCGGCCAGCGCCCCCCGCACCTGGTCGGCGGCGAGATCGGACAGTTCGCGCATGTAGCGTAGAACGGTTTTCCGGCCGTATCGTGCCGCCAGGGAGGCCAGGGCTTCGGCCCCTTCCCGGTTGGCGGCTACCGCCGCCCGAAGATCGGCCAGGTTGTCCCGTACAGCCCGGGAGGGGTACGGGCCCCGGGAGAGAATCGATTCGATCCCTTTCCAATCCGGTTCACCGTTCCGGAAGAGGTAGGTGGGTGGAATGACGACCCCTTCCTCGGCCAGGTTCCGTGCGGAGGGAGGCATGGAGCCGGGGCGGGTTCCACCCAGTTCGGCGTGATGAGACCGGTTGGCCACGTACCCTAAAAGCGCCGGCCCGTCTCCGGCTTCCGCTTTGGCGAACACCGGGGAGATCACCGTGATGTCCGGCAGATGGGAGCCGCCGTAGGCCGGATGATTGGTCACTACCACGTCTCCGGGGCCGAACGGCAGGGCGTCCCGTACCGAACGGACGCACAGCCCGATAGCGCCCAGGTGGACCGGGATGTGCGGCGCGTTCACCAGGAGTTCCCCATCCGGATCCAGGACGGCGCAGGAGAAGTCGAGCCGTTCCTTCACGTTGGTGGAGACCGCCGTGCGACGAAGCTGTTCCCCCATTTCCCCCGCGATCGATTCGAACCGGCGCGTGAACAGTTCCAGTCGGACCGCTTCATGGCTTTCGGCGTTTCGTTCGCCGGTGGCCGGCTCGCTGCCGTCCGGTTTCAGGATCAAGGAGAGGGCTGGATCCACCTGCGCGGTCCAGTGCCGTTCCACCACGGTCACCGAGTGGGATTCGAGGATCAAGGCCGGACCGTCCACCCGGTCTCCGGGCCCCAGACGGTCCCGGCGAAGGACCGAACGACCTTCGGAGGGCGGTGGAAAGCGGCGGGGGGGATCGGAGCGGCGCTGCGGCTCGCTTCCGGCCTGTTCCGGCAGGCTGGACGCCGCTACCGTGATCGAAACCAGTTCCACGTCTCTGCCTTCCGGCAGGTGGCCGAACCGCTCCTTGTAGCGATCCAGGAAGGCCGGTTCGAGAGCGGCCGTGGTTTTCATCTCGACCTCCAGGCCGGCGTCCTGCCCGCTGAACCGCAACTCGGCGATTCTCCGGCGAATTTTCATTCCGCCCGGTGGTACGCCTTCCCGGGCCAGGGCGTCCCGGGCTTCGGATTCCAGGGTGGAGACCATCGCCGTCACCTGTTCGAGGCATTCCGACAGGGGCAGGAGCACCTGCCGAAAGGCGAAACGCTCCAGTACGGCCCGGCGAAGCCCTTCGGCACTCAGGAGGCCGGTATCCGGCGGGATGATCACTCTCCGGACGCCGATTCGGGAGGCGACACCGCAGGCGTGCTGGGGACCGGCGCCGCCGAAGGCGACCAGGGCGTATTCCGTCGGGTCGTACCCTTTCCGCAGGGAGATTCTCCGGATCGCGTCGGCCATCCGCTCGTCGGCGATGGCCAGGATCCCGTTCAGCACCGCGTTCCGTTCCGACGGCAGGCCGGTGGCCTCCAGCCGCTCCAGGAGAGTCCCCAACGCCGTTTCCGCCGCTTTCACGTCGATCGGGATCTGGAAAAGGGACGGGTCGATCCTGCCGGTCAGCAGGTTCACGTCGGTCAGCGTGAGCGGGCCGCCGGCGCCGTAGCAGGCCGGCCCGGGATCGGCACCGGCGCTTTCCGGGCCGACCTGGATCCGCCGGCCGTCGAACCGGCAGATGGAACTTCCTCCGGCGGCGACGGTTTCGATCGCCAGAGCCGGCGCCACCAGGTGGGCGTCTCCGATCCTGTGTTCGAACGCATAGTCGAAGTCTCCATCGAAACGGGCCACGTCCGTGCTGGTTCCTCCCATGTCGAAACTCAGGATCCGTTCGGCGCCGGACATCCGCCCTGCGTGGGCGGCTCCGACGACCCCTCCCGCCGGTCCGCTGAGCAGGCTGTCTTTAGGCCGGTAATCGGGCGCCCGGGCCAATCCGCCCGCGCTGGTTAGGACATGAAACCCGGTGTTTTCCAGGCATGCGGAGACCCGGTCCAAGTAGTTCCGGATCACCGGCGCCAGGCAGGCGTCCACAACGGCGGTTTCCGCCCGGGGCAGGATCCGGATCATCGGCGCCAGGTCGGCCGAGCAGGAAACATGGTCGAACCCGCAGGACAGGAGGAGTTTCCGGACCTGCTCTTCGTGGTTCCGGTTTCGGTAGGAATGGAGGAGCGCGACGGCGGCGGAGCGGCAACCGGCCTTCCGGGCGGCGGCGGCGGCCGGTTCCAGGGCGTCCAGTTTCAGCGGGACCTCCACGCCCCCGTCCGGCCCCAGCCGTTCCTCCACCTCCACCACCTTCCTGTAAAGAGGAAGGGGCTTCCGAATGTCCAGCGTGAACAACTCCGGCCGGGCCTGGGTTCCGATGCGAAGAATATCTGCGAAACCGGCGGTGATGAACAGGGCGGTCGGCGCTCCTTTCCGTTCCAGGAGGGCGTTGGTCCCCAGGGTTGTGGCCAGCCTGAAGCGGCAGGGAGGAAGAGAGGCGCCGCCGGGGGTGCCGGTCAGGAGCCGGGCGGCCAGCACCGGCGCTTCCTCCGGGCAGAGAAGTTCCAGCCGGTCGCCGGTTCGGCATCCTGGAACCGGCCGGGAGAGGGTTAACCGCCGCTCCTCCGGGTCGTATTTCTCGACCCTGGGAGGCTCCGCGCCGCCTTCTTCGGAGGAACCGCTTAGAAGGCGGAGCCGAAAACCTGCGGGAAAATCCCGGGGCCAGGGTTGCCCCGGGTGAATCGTCAGTTCCCGCCCGGATCCTTCCTGGTGGATCGCGCGGATCACTCCCCGGATCGCCGAACTGCTCAGAACCTTGGCCCGGTGGATCGCTCCGTCGGGAGCGGTTCCCAACGCGTCGGTGAAAGTGCCGCCGGTGTCGACGGCGATCTCCCAGACACCGGATGGTTCGCTCATGGTCGGTGACCGATTCGCCGGATCAGGGGAAGATCCCCATCTCTTCGTAGGTGGTGGCGACTTTCCGAATCGCCGAAATGTAGGAGGCGGTCCGGAGGTCCTGCACTTTCTTCTTCCGGCGGTAGATGTCGAAAATCTCGTTGTAGGCGGTGATCATGGTCTCTTCCAGCCCCGAGTTCACCAGGTCCCTCTCGTCCACTCCCCGTTCCAGTTTCTTTCGGACCTTTTGGGGGAACCGGCCGTGTACCAGTTCCTCGGTGGCACTGATAATAGAGGTCCGGAGGGATTCATCCACCCGTTTCTGCATCCTGCCGTAACGGATGTGGGAGATGTTCTTGGTCCATTCGAAATAGGAGACCGTCACGCCGCCGGCGTTCATGAAGATATCGGGAAGAACCACTTTCCCACGGCCGTAAAGAATCTCTTCGGCGCCGGGGGTGGTAGGGCCGTTGGCCGCTTCGGCGATGATCTTCGCCTTGATTTTCGCGGCGTTTTTCCGGGTGATCTGATTCTCCAGCGCTGCCGGAATCAGGATGTCGCAGGGGACTTCCAGGCAGTCACCCGGGTTGGGAAGGTTCTTGCAACCTCGAAATCCGCGGATCGAACCGGTTCTTTTCCGATGCCTGGCAAGGGCCGGAATGTCGATCCCGTCCGGGTTGTAGACGGTGCCGTCCCATTCGCCGACGGCGACGATCCGCGCCCCATCCTCTTCGTGGAGAATCCGGGCGGTGTGGCAGCCGACGTTGCCGAATCCCTGCACCGAAACCGCTTTCCCTTCCAGGGTCCCGGAAAGGCCGACCGACTTCACCTGCTCCCCCCGGTCGAAGACGGCTCGCAGGGCGTAAACGACCCCGCGGCCGGTCGCCTCGGTGCGGCCGTGGATGCCGCCCTGGCTGACCGGTTTGCCGGTGACGCAGGCCATGTTGTTCAGCTCGCCGGGATGGAAGGCGTCGTAGGTGTCGGCGATCCAGGCCATCTCCCTGGGTCCGGTCCCGTAGTCCGGGGCCGGCACGTTGATCCCCGGTCCGATGAACCGCTTCGCGGTCAGCTCGGCGGCGAACCGCCGGGTGATCCGCTCGAGCTGGTCGGAGGAGTAGTTCCGGGCCCTGAGGCGCAACCCTCCCTTGGAGCCTCCGAACGGCACGTTGACAATGGCGCACTTGTAGGTCATCAGGGCGGCCAGGGCCATCACCTCGTCCCGGCTCACCATCCGACTGAACCGGATACCTCCCTTCAGAGGCTTCCGGTGATGGCTGTGCTCGGCGCGCCAGCCTTCAAAGATTTCATATCGGTTCCCGAACTTCACAGGGAACTGAACATACAGCACGTTGTTGCAAATTTTGATCTGGTGCAGGAGGCCCTTGGGAATTTTGCAGAACGCCGCCGCTTTGTCGAACTGACTGTTGACGATCTTGTGAAGATTCAACTCTTCCTGGAGCGGCCTTCGTTTCGCCATGTTTTTCTCCCCTGGATCGGATTCCTCCTCGACGAGCCGCCTGATTGTAATCGGGTTTGCCCTGTTGTGACAATGGCGGAGAGCGATCGCGAAGGCGTCCCCGGCGCTTGGGAGCGGCCGAGCGACGGGAGATCGAACGATTTCTAGTTCCCGCGCGCAATCGGGCACCAGGACCCGGAAGCCGCGGTGTCCGAAGCGTGGTATTCTCTTCCATCCGGATTTGGATCGAATTTTCGCGCCACTCTCCATTCCGGAGATGGGCGCGTCCAGGAGGAGCCGAAGATGGCGGAACCGAAGATCTGTGCGAAACGGCCCGAGGTCATCGAGCTGGAGCCGGGAACCTATCACTACTGCGCGTGCGGCGAGTCCCGGAAGCAGCCGTTCTGCGACGGGTCCCACGCCGGTAGCGGGTTCACGCCGAAGGAGTTCACGATCGCGGAGAAAAAGCGGTATGCGATCTGCATGTGCAAGCGGACGAAAACCGAGCCTTTCTGCGACGGCGGTCATTCCAAACTCTGAGACGCCGACATGATTCTCGCGGGAGATACAGGCGGCTCCAAGACGACCCTGGCGGTATTCCGTTCCGCGGGGGCGTCGCTGGAAAAGGTCCGGGACTACACCTTCGTAAGCCGGGAGCACCCATCCCTGGAATCGATGATCCGGGACTTCCTGGCCGGCGGGAAGGAGAAAATCCGGACCGGGGCGATCGGGGTGGCCGGTCCGGTCCTGGCGGGAAAGACCCAGGTGATCAACCTCCCCTGGAGCGTGGACCGGACCCAGGTCTCCCGGGCGACCGGGATTCCCAATATTCTGATTCTGAACGATATGGAAGCCGCCGGCTGGGCGGTGTCCATCCTGAAGCCGTCGGTGCTCCGGTCCCTCGCCCCGGGTGTGCGGAGAAAGGAAGGAAACGGCGTCCTGGTCTCCCCGGGCACCGGATTCGGTGTGGCCGGCCTTCTCCAGGAGGGAGACCGGTTCCGCCCGTTCGCCAGCGAAGCGGGGCACCAGGATTTTACTCCCAGGGATGAGGCGGGGAACTACCTGCGGCGATTTCTCGCCACCAAATACGGCGACCATGTCAGCGTCGAACGTCTCCTCTGCGGGAACGGGTTCCAGGAGCTGTTCGAATTCGTTCTAACAAGCCGGTTCGTACGGGTCAGCTCGTCGCTGGTCCAGAGTCTGAAGACCTGCCCGGATCCGAACGCCAGGATTTCCGAAGCAGGCCTGCGGGGAACCGATCCGGCGGCGAAAGTCGCCCTGGATCTATGGGTGACCTACCTGGGCGCGGTTTGCGGTGACCTGGCCCTCGCCTTCGGCGCCTCCGGCGGTGTCTGGATCTGTGGAGGGATCGCCCCGAAGGTCCTGCCGGCCCTCCGGGGCAAACGGTTTTTAAACGCCTTCCGTTCGAAAGGCAGAATGAGCCACTGGATGGAGAAGATTCCGATCCGCGTCATCCTGGATCGGGAAACGGCCCTGAAAGGAGCCGCGGTATACGCGTTGGAGAATTCTCGACGGCCCCGGCGCCGCTGAGGGAGGAATTGGATGAGCGACCCGGTCAACACGCTCCGGTTTCTGGCGGTGGACATGGTGGAGAAGGCTCGGTCCGGCCATCCAGGCCTGCCGATGGGCGCGGCGGACGTCGCCTTCGTGCTCTGGACCCGGTTCCTCCGCTTCGATCCCACGACGCCGGACTGGCCCGACCGGGACCGGTTCGTCCTGTCCGCCGGCCACGGCTCGGCGCTCTTGTATGCCCTGCTGCACCTGGCCGGATACGATCTGCCGATGGAAGAGCTGAAACGTTTCCGGCAACTGGGGTCCCGGACTCCCGGCCACCCGGAGTTCGGCCACACCGCCGGGGTGGAAGCGACCACCGGCCCGCTGGGGCAGGGGGTGGGGAACGGCGTCGGAATCGCCCTGGCGGGGAAGATGGCGGCGGCCCGTTTTCCCGGCCGGATCGGCCACCGGGTCTTCGTTCTGGCCGGCGACGGCGACCTGATGGAAGGGGTCAGCGCCGAGGCGGCGTCCCTGGCGGGGCATCTCGGGTTGGAAAACCTGGTTGTGCTGTGGGACGACAACCGGATCACCATCGAAGGCAAAACTTCGATCACCTTGAGCGAGGATCTTCCGAAGAGGTTCGAGGCGTACGGCTGGCGGACCCTGGCCGCCGACGGACATGACCACGACGCCGTCGCCGAGGCCCTGGATGCGGGGATCCGGGAAGACCGCCGGCCGACGCTTATCCGGATGCGGACTCATATCGGTATGGGAGCGCCCCACAAGCAGGATACCGCCGCCGCCCACGGATCCCCGCTGGGGCCTGAGGAGCGGGAGGCGGCGAAGAAGAACCTGGGCTGGCCGCTCGAGCCGGAATTCCTGGTTCCAGGAGATGTTCGGCGAATTTTCGCAGCGGCTGCGGAACGGGGCTCCCGGGAGCGCAGGGCCTGGGAGGATGAACTCGAAGCCTGGCGGAAAGCCGATCCGGCCGGTGCGGCGGATTGGGACGCTCACTGGAGCCGGGCGGCGCCGGACGACCTCGTCAGCCGTCTCTTGGCGGAGGCGCCGGAAAGGGACGGCGCCACCCGGGCCCATGGCGGCAGGGTTCTGCAAGCGGCGGCGGAAAAGGTGCCCGCGCTGGTCGGCGGGTCCGCCGACCTGGGCCCTTCCAACAAATCGGAGATTCTCGACTCCCCGTTCGTGGATCCGGAGAACTTCTCAGGACGGAACCTGCATTTCGGAATCCGGGAGCACGCCATGGGCGCCGTGATGAACGGGATGCTCTACCATGGATGCTTCCGGCCGTTCGGGGCCACCTTCCTGGTCTTCTCCGATTACATGCGTCCGGCGATCCGAGTGGCCGCCCTGGCGAAGATTCCCGCGATCTACCTGTTCACCCACGATTCGATCTTCGTCGGCGAGGACGGGCCGACCCATGAGCCGGTGGAACACGCCGCGGCTCTCCGGCTGATCCCGAATGTTCATGTCTACCGGCCGGCCGACGGCGTGGAAACGGCGTTGGCCTGGGGTCAAGCGCTGGAAAGGACCGCCGGGCCGACCTGCCTGCTCCTGTCCCGGCAGTCGCTGCCGGCGATCCGCCGTCGGAACGGGAACGATGACCCGGATCTCCGTCGAGGCGCCTACCGGGTTTTCGGGGAAGGCGAACCGCATGCGATCCTGGCGGCTACCGGCTCGGAATTGCATTTAGCGGCCGAGGCGGCGGAGGCGCTGGCCGAGGCGAGCAGGAACATCCACGTGGTTTCGGTGCCCTGCCTCGAGCTGTTCCTGGAACAGGACGAAGCGTACCGGGAGTCCCTGTTCCCGGCCGGTGTGAAGGTGGCGACTCTCGAGGCGGGGAGCACCTCTTGCTGGCACGTTCTTTCAGGGAAGGAGGGCCTCTCCATCGGGATCGACCGGTTCGGCGCTTCGGCGCCGGGGCCGGTCCTCGGGGAGGAGTACGGCATGACCGTTCCCGCCGTTACGGCGAAGCTGAAAGACTGGTTGGAAGGATAGGCGCCGGGGGGTTCAGACGATTACGTCCAGGGTGGGCGGAAGCCCCAGGTCCAGCCCTGCAGTGAACGCGAACGTCAGGATGCCCCGCGGCGGCTCCGGGGAGGAGGGCACGCTCCCGCGATGGTTCGTTTCCTTCCTTTTCTTCCGGGGCGCGGGAAGGCGGCTTCGACTCCGTCGCGCCGTTCTTTGCTCCAGCAGCCGTGCTCGGACGGCGGAATCATGTTCCCGGTCCGGATCGGAACGACCGCTGTCGGCGCGGTCATTTTCCACGAAAGAGACCGGCACCGCCTCGACAATCTCCGGAACCGGCGGCCGGTCCCGGGCGGAGTTTCCCACGTGGAAATCCGCTCCAAGATTGAAAGAGAATTGAACTTGCATCGGCGCCCTCGTCGAAACCTTTAAGAATTTATTGTACAAAATTGAAAAAGTCCAGCGGTTCTTTGCCGGCAGGAGCAGGATAAGTGCTTATTTTACAATGTTTTCGTGGGTGTCGGCGATTTCAGGATCGTAATCGGGATCCGGTGTGTCCGAGTCCCTACGGAAGTCACGCAAGGTGGAAGGGAGAATGTTGATAAAGAGTCTGAAAGGGTTGTAAGTGCAGGGGAAAGACTTTTCCGGGAAAGTCTGCGCGAGAAATCGGGATAAACAGTTGCAGGAAGAATCGGTTCCTCCGACAGGACCAACATTCTCCCGTCCACCTTGGGAGTCATCTCTCCCTTCATGGGGAGAGGATCAGGGAAAAAGACGCGATCCCGGTTCGAATCCGGCCGGGAAGTCCTCCTGGCCTCTATTCCAGGCGGGCGGCGGCGGGGCGGTCCAGAAGGACTTCCCTCGATCCCTCGAGCGGGTCGACCTGTTCGCTGGGCAACGGTGTGTCGTGGGGATCCTTGCCGAAGGCCTGGGCCACCGCCACCGCTTTGCTCAGGCCGGTGGCCAGGAAGAGCACCTGCCGGGCCGAGTTGATCGCAGGAAGGGTCAGCGTGATTCTCCAGGCACCCAGATGGGGAACGTAGTTGGCGGTCACCCACCGTTCCCGTTCGTTCAGGGCATCGGTGCCGGGAAAGAGAGAGGCTGTGTGCCCGTCGGTGCCGATCCCCAGAAGGACCAGGTCGAACCGGGGAAACGGTTCTCCGGGAAACAGCTCGCGTAGCTTCTGTTCGTAGAAAAGGGCGGCCCGGTTCGGATTGTCCAGTTCTCCCTGGATGCGCAGAACCTGGGTGCCGGCGACCGGAACCTTGTGCAGGAAGGTTTCGAGAGCCATGCGGAAGTTGCTGTCCGGATGATCCTTGGGAACGCACCGTTCGTCGCCGAAACAGATCCAGGTCTTCTCCCAGGGGATCCGTTCGGAATATTCGGGCTGGGCCAGGAGGGAATAGAGGTTTTTCGGCGTCGATCCACCGGCCAGGACGCAAACGAAACGATCCCGGACCTCAACCGAGGCTACGGCGGTGGCGGCGAATATCTCCGCGGCGGTTTCGGCTACCGCTCCGGACGTATCCAGGGTCAGTACGTTGTGTTCGTCGGTCATGTTCCGCTTGTTCCGTCCGGTACCCCCTTTGAGAGGGGCTGTTCCCGTGTAAACGTAACTTTGATCCGCCGCTCTCCGCAAGTGGGAATTCCGTATACTCGAAAACGAAGTCGTAATCTCCGGCACCCCCAGTTCCCGTGTAGTGAAAGTCCCCCTGCTCGGC
>CAZZIV010000103.1:0-11157 GCA_964654385.1 uncultured Acidobacteriota bacterium
CGAAAGTCCCTGGTGGCACTCCGCAGGGGCCGTAAACGAGAATGCGGTAGTCGATGATCATGGTGCCGGAGAGCGTGCCGGAGATGGAATAGGGCTGCTTGAGCTCAACGAGACAACTCTTGCCGACCTCGATCTTCATGGGCAGCTCCGCAGGAGCGCCTGTCGGCGCGAACGAACCCGACGCCTCCGTCCCATCGGGCGGTTTGGCCAGGTTGTCAGACGTGCGATCCGTGGTCGTGCACCCTGCTAACCAGAACATGCCGACGGCGAGTGCGACCCAAGACGTAGCTCTTCCGATTGTCATGACTCCCTCTCTTGGTGGCGGTGTGCTCACACGACCGCAGAACGAGATACCTCCAGAACTGTCCATCCGGGATCCCTGAAAATCAAAAAACGTATATACAAAACCTTGTTGATTTCAGCCCCCTCAAAAGCAAGGTTCTTTGGCCCGGTGTCCTTCGCACCCGCGAGTGTCAACGGAAGGACCCGACCCCGGATATCGAGAAAATTATACCGCGATAACGCCGGAAATGAACGGAGGATTTCTGACCGATCCTGGCTTCATGCATAAAGCGGGTTAATGCCTGCCGCTCAAGGCCGCTCCCTGAGATCTACCGTTGGGCCTTGACCACCCGGCTGTCTCCGTTCGGCATCCCGGTGTGCCCCTTCCCGCCAGGCGGCGGGAAGGGGTGGGAGAGCCATGCCTGTTGGGGGGGGGTAAGGGTAGGTAGGCTCGTTGAAAACAAGAAAACCTGCTGACGGCAAAACCGCCGATCGAAACGCCGGCAAGATCGACTGGTGAAGTTGTTGGAGAATCCGGAAATCGGCTGAAGCCGGCCAGGGCAGAAAAGCGAAAGCAGGTTGTTCAGGTGCAGGCGGTATTTCCCGCGAGGATTGGGGCTCGCCGTTCGGGACAGGATCTGCATCGTCCACTACACATTCCATCGGGAACCGATCTCCCGCGGAGTCGTCGGATGCACTGGAGAGCGGCAGCTCTCTACACAGATACGGAGGAGAGCCGGAAGCGGCATTCGTTTGCCCTCCAAAAAAAAGCAGGATGCATAGGATATAAACACGCAGGAAATCAATGGTTCGAAATCGCCCTTTCCCGATCATCGTGTTCTCCTGCTCCGGAACGATCCGTAATGGTTGTGCGTTTTAAGGGATACGTGGAGATCCAGCAGGGAACAAACCTTTGAGGGCGATTCCGTTGTGATTCAGAGAGCAGGCATGTTGCGTAGAAAAAACCTACCTGGATCGGAGGGCTGAAAAGGGAGGGAGATCCGCCGAACTGTGTCGAGGTGTCAGGACGATTTCCGGATCAAACGTTCATATTTTTCGATGTCGTCCAAACCTTTCGGAAGGAACGGAAGAAGACGGGCCAATCGTCGTTGGGCGTTTCTCTTCTGAGGCTGAAGATTCAAGGCGATCGCCTGCTCCAGGATACACAGGTCCGTTTGGAAAAGAAGCAGCTTGTGATTGACCTTGCGAGCATGGGTTTTCGCTCGTCGCCAACATTCCAACGCCCTCCTGGGATGGCTATTTTTATTTTCCAGGGTTCCCATAGATAACAAGAGTTTTCCGATATGGGTATGACTCGAGAGTTGTTCTGCGTATTCCAGTGCGATGGACAAGGCCCGCTTGGCTGCGGAGAAACGGCTTTGTTCGAAGTAAACCTCTCCCAGGATTCTCAAAGCATCCAGAGAGCCTCTGACGTCGTCTTTTTTTTTAGCCAGGGCCTGGGATTTTTGAGCCAGTTGTTCGGCCAACTCCAGGTCGTGATCCTCCCTTGCGATCGAGGCCCGGTTCAGCAGGTAATAGGAGTGATGAACGGTTCCTCCAAGCTGCTCCGATAAAGAGATCGATCGGTCGGAATAAAGGCGCGCATCGACGAATTTTCCTAGGTACCTGGAAGCGTTGGCGAGGCGATTGAAAAGAAGACATCGAACCGAGTCCGAGAAGGAATTCGTTTCGGCGAGGGTCTGAAATTCATGCATGGCGAACCGGCTTTTCCCCAGCCGCATCGCCGCTGTCGCGCAATGCATGGTTAAGACCTGCCGATATTCATCCCTGTCCCTGCATATGGAGAGCGGCGGTGGATCGTCGGCCAACGGAATCGCGTCTCGATAACAGGCGTAGCCGGGCCAGTAGTCCCCGTTCTCCAGGCATTGTCGGCCGGTGGCCACCATCTCTTCGATGCTCATTTTCTCCGTATCCGGCCCGCCGATCTGTTCCAGTTCCAGGTCCAGTTCCATCCTCTCCAGGACCACGTCCGAGGGAACGTTGTAGATCCGGCAGAGGACGGTCATTTTCCCCAACGCCAGGCCGAGCCGGCCGTGCTCGCACCGGGAAAGGTAGTTCTTGCTCACAGGGCTGGGGGAGGACAGGGACAGATCCTCCACCTTTTGCAGGGAGAGTCCTGCCCGGCCCCGAACGGTTTTCAGGTACCTACCGAATGCTTTCATGGCGGGAACGGCCATACGCTCTCCCGTAGCCTTCCTTATGGTCACTGTTTTACAACGATCGGATCGAAAAGATCAAGTACCGGTCTGAATTTCAAAACCGTAATTCCAGGAAGAGTTCGGCGAAATGCTTTTAACCCCAATGTGACCATCCTTCGCGGGAGAAAACGCGTCAGAGTGCGCCAGGCCCGGTCGCACGTAGCCTTCAACAAGCGCAGTATGCCCGATCGTATGGGAGCATCGGTGGAAGCGAGTACGGCCGGAAATGGCGTGCCAGGACACGGGCTTCAGCGGTTTTGGCCCCGAATTATTGTCACATTGGGGTTAACTTTCCCGCCGGTTTGCCGATAAACAATAGGACAGCGAGTTCCGCATCGGAGTACGGATGTGTCTGTGATAGATATGACCCGCAAGATCCTGACGCTGAAGATCGTGTACTACGGGTGCGCGAAAGGGGGGAAGACCACCAACCTGATGTCCCTCCATCGTCTGACCGATCCGGACGGCAACCAGGGCATGGTCTCCATCGCCACCAAGGACGATCGCACCTTGTTCTTCGACCTGCTTCCATTGAACCTGGGGAAGGTGGCCGGCCTGGAAGTGAAGCTCCAGGTCTACACGGTTCCCGGGCAGGTTCACTATGAGCTGACCAGGCGGCAGGTGCTGGCCGGCGCCGACGGGGTGGTGCAGGTGATCGACTCGGCGCCGGACCGGTTGAAATCGAACCGGTGGGGGCTGGAAAACCTGAATTTCAACCTGAAAGAAAACAAGATGGACCCGGCCAGGATCCCGACCGTGGTCCAGTGGAACAAGCGGGATCTTCCCAACGCCATGCCGGTATCGGAACTGGAAACGGAGCTGAACACCAAACACTTCGATTCCTTCGAGGCGGTGGCCACCACGGGCAACGGTGTCATCGACACCTTCGCCGGCATCGTGACGAAGACGATCAAAGCGGCGTTCGACAAGACCCCCAGCGGTCGGAAAATCACCGGGAAGGCGATCGGCGTGGTGGTGGACCGGGCCTTGGCACCGGCCAGGGAACGGCAGCCGAAGCTGTCGGTGACCGACCAGGGGATGCGGACCACGTTCGAACACACGGTGGACATGGAAGCCTACCAGGACCGCTGGGAGGACAGCGGCCGGCACAAGGAGATCCTGGACCACGAGTCCTTGCTGGCCGAGTCGGTCGCCAGCAATATGAAAATGGCCGAATCGCTCCAGGGGTACACCCGGGCCCAGGCGTTGAACCAGCGCCGGGCCAGGATGATGGTGACCATGGGGAAGATGGCGCCGATGCTGAAGGATCCGGACGGCCCGCCGATCCCGCCGAACCTGTTGTCCGCGCTGATGCAGGCGTGCGCCCGTGAACACGGCTCCATCCTTCTGTACAAGTCCGGCTCCGACGTGATGGACGAAAAAGAGGTGATCGGGCTCCGAACCGATCCGCTGAACTCCGTCACCACCCAGGGACTGGGAAGCGCCGCGTTCAGAATGTGCAAAACCCAGGACCCGAAGCAGATCAAGGATTTGAAAGCGGAAGTGTTTTTCGAGGTGGTTCCGCCCGGCGCCGAGGAACTGGATTCGGCCCGGATCGTGCCCCTCTTCTGCGACGGCGCTCTCTTCGGCGCTATCGTGCTCTACCTGCGGGGGCGGGACGAGTCGATCGACGACGCCGAATGCGACTTCTGGAATACCGCCGCGTCCCTCCTCAGCCTCTCCCTGCACTGGCGGGCCCTCCGGCGGAAAATCGCTTCGGCCCGAAAGGCGAGCTGATGACCCGGGTCCTGGTGGCCGAAGACGATCGGATCTCCAGGAGGCTCCTGGAAGCGACCTTATCCCGGCAGGGCTATGAAGTCGTGGCGGTGGAAGACGGCGATGCGGCCTTGACGGAGCTGAAGAAAGAAGACGCCCCGCGGCTGGCGGTGCTGGACTGGATGATGCCCGGCCTGGACGGGGTGGAGGTCTGCCGCAAGGTCCGGTCGGTGGATGACGCCGAGTACCGCTACATGATCCTGCTCACCGCCAGGGCCCAGAAAGCCGACATCGTCGCCGGGCTGGAGGCCGGGGCGGATGATTACCTGACCAAGCCGTTCAATCTGCAGGAGCTGGTTTCCAGGATCAAGACCGGGGAGCGGATCCTCGCCCTGGAGGCGGCCTTGAGCGACAAGGTCGGCGAACTCCAGGAAGCCCTGGCCCACGTCAAGACGTTGCAGGGCCTGCTGCCGATCTGCATGCATTGCAAGAAGATCCGGGACGACGGCGACACCTGGCATAAGATGGAAACCTACATCTCCGAGCATTCGGAGGCGATGTTCACCCACTCGCTGTGCGAGGACTGCCTTGCCAAGCACTATCCCGGCCGGGGGAAGCGGAGGTAGCCGGGTTGTTCCCGCCGGTTCCGCGGCTTACTGCACCATGAACTCGGAGAACAGGATATCTTCCAGCTGGTCGTTTTCCCCGTCGAACAGCGGCTCCAGCCGGGCCTTGATCTCCCTGCGCAACGCTTCCCTCCCCAGGGGGCTGGACAGATCTTCGTAGGACTTTCCTGAAAGCAGGGTGAGAATTCGATCCCGGCAGCGGGCCATGATCAGGGGATCCTCGACCAGTTCCGCCACCCGTTCCGCGGGTGTGAGGGTCAGCTGAAGGGTCAGCTTCACGAAGTGGGCCTGATCCGGTTCCTTCATGTTCACGATGAACGGATCCAGGGGCATCAGGCCGGGAGCCGGCGGCGGCGCCTCTTCCACGGGAGCTTCTTCCCCGCCTCCCATCAACATGACGGCCGCCGTGGCGCCTCCGCCCAGCACTACCAACGCGACGATGATGAGGATCAGTTTCTTTTTCATGGCGTTCCTTCGCCTCCAGTTGGGTCAGGTCGTACCGGCCGCGTGCGAAGCTTTTTTTCGTCCACGTTCAGGAAAAGCACTTCGATGCGGCGGTTGCGCGCCCGATTTTCGGGAGAATCGTTCGGCACCAGGGGCCGGGTGTCCGCGTATCCGATCGCCTTAATCCGGAGGGGAGGCACCCCCTTCCGGGTCAGGTAGCGTGCCGCCGCGCCGGCCCGGGCGCTGGAAAGTTCCCAGTTGCTGGGAAACCGGTCGGTGGAAATCGCCACGTCGTCGGTGTGGCCTTCGATCTCGATATCGCCTCCCTGCTGGTTGGCGATGGCGGCCACCTTGTCCAGGAGGTCGAACACTTCCTTCTTCAAACGGGCTTTCCCCGAAGCGAAGACCATGTCCCCGTCCAGCTTCAGGGCGACACCCCGGTCGGTGATCTCCACCGTTCCCCCTGTTTTCATCCCCGACTCTTCGATCGCCTCCCGGACCTTCTCCAGGGTGATCATCGACTGGGACATGCCGGGTGTGGAGGACGATTCGTCGAAGATCGGCGTGGTCCCCATCTCCACCTGCTGGGCGATCGGGATCGTGTCCACGTGCAGGGCTTTCTTCATGTAGCCGGCCACCGCCTTGAACTTGTCGATCTGGATCTGGGAAAACGACAGCAGCAGAATGAAGAACGTCAGCAACAGCGACATCATGTCGCCGAACGTCACGACCCATTCCGGCGCGCCTTCCTTGACTTCGTCTTCAGGTGGTTCCATGTCCGGTTCCCGGTCCTTCCGTTACGCGGCCTTCTTCTTCTCGACCCTGAGCTTGGGCGCGAGGAAAGCTTTCAGTTTTTCGTCGATGGAGGCGGGATGATCTCCCTGCACGATCCCGATCACTCCTTCCAGGCAGACGGTCATGGCCAGCACCTCCTCCTTGGTCCGGATCTTCAGTTTGTCCGAAAGGGGAAGGGCGAACATGTTGGCGATCATGGCGCCGTACAGGGTGGTCAGGATCGCCACCGCCATGGACGGGCCGATGGTGGACGGGTCGTCCATGCTGGTCAGCATCTGCACCAGGCCGATCAGGGTGCCGATCATCCCGAACGCCGGCGCGGCGCCGCCGATGCCGTCCAGGATGTTGTGGCCGATCTTGTGGCGGGCGTCGGTGGCGACGATCTCCGTTTCCAGGACGCCCCGGATCTGCGCCGGTTCCAGGCCGTCCACGCAGAGGTGAACCCCTTTGTCCAGGAAGGGATAGTTGATTTCCTCTTTCTCCAGGGAGAGAAGGCTTTCCTTCCGGGCCTTCCGGGAGAGGGCGACGATCTGTTCGATCAGGTCGCCGGTGGCGGGGATCTTGGTTGTGAACGCCTTTTTCGCCACCCCGATGGTGCCGATCACGTCGGACAGCGGGTTCCGGGTCAGGGTGGCGGCGACGGTGCCTCCGACCACCAGCAGCAACGACGGCACGTTCACGAAGGTCAGGGGAGACGCGCCCATCCCGATGGCTGCCCCGACCAGGCCTACACCGAGAATAATGCCGATGATGGTTGCGATATCCATGAACGACGCCCTTCCTGCCGCGATTCTTTCGGTCAGGAGGTATATCGGCGGAACAGGGCGGAAATTGAGGGTTCCATACGAAAAAAATCGGGAATATCCCGAGAAACGGATTCGCCGGCGGCGAGACGATTTCGAAAATGTAAGGGTCCGATCTCAAGTGGCGGCCGGATCGGCCGATAAGAAGCATGTACGGAAAGAAAGGAGGGACGAGCATGGATATTCGAGTCGGGTCCATCGCCCGCATCACCGATTCCGGCGACTCCTCTCGAAGTTCGGGCGCGCCTGTGGAAGCGAAACTGCTGGCGGTGCGCGCCCCCCGGCTCCGGGGCGACCGGCCTCCGTCCGGCGCGGAGCGGAGGGACTCTAAGGCGGCGTCCCGGGATCCGATCGGCGGAAAGGTGCTGGTCCTGATGATCCCCGATGGAACCCGCCTGCCCGACGACCTGGAAACCGGGGCGTACCGTGTTTTCCTGCGATTCGCCCGGCGCTAACCCTAATCGAACAATCATTCACTGCGAAAACCGGGCCCCAGGAAGGGGCGGCAGGGACCGGGCAGACCGGCTCCCCGGCGCGGCACGGAAGGTCATTCCCGGTCGGCGTCGTCGCCTTCTTCTTGCTCGAGGTGGAAAGTTCTGACCTCGGCTCCTTCGAACGCCTCTTCGTCCACCGCCGCCTGGTTCATGGCGGCGATTTCGCTGTAGATCTCTTCCCGGTAGATGGAAACATCCCTGGGGGCTTCGAAACCGAGACGGACGGTGCCGGGAGAGAGTTCCACCACGGTCACCTTGATATGGTTTCCCAGGACGACGCTTTCTCCGGTTTTTCGGGTCAGTACAAGCATAGAGACCTCTTCGGTTTCACAGAGGATCAGGACGCGGGCGTCATCGCCAGTTTCTTGCGCAAAGGCCAGGAACGGTCATCCAGGATTACCTGGGCCGCCCGCATGGTTCTCACGTTCAGGATCACCGGCGCCCGCAGGTTCGCTACCGGGCCGGCCTTTTCCAGGGCGGCCACCGCCAGCAGCAGCACAGGATCGTCTTCCTGGAACTCCACCGGCGAATGGATCCTGGGGGCGACCGTCTTCACGTAGTCCGGTTCGGCCAGGGCAGGGTCGACCACCGGAAGCAGAAAGTCGCTGATATCCAGGCACTTCAGCACCATGACCGGAGAGCCGGGCTGCTCCATCAACTGGAACCGCCGGGCCCGCGGGACGCCGAGGATCCCTTCTTCGAAAAGAATTTCCGTCGAGACCGTCGATTGATCGTTCACTGGTTCCGTCACCTTCCTGGTTTACCCGATAAAGTCGAAAAGAGATCGTCCCAGGGTCTTCGCCGCCGTGGCGGAGAGCGCCTGGGTCGTGGTCTGGGCCGCGGTCAGTTCGAAAATGACTTCATCCAGAGGAGCGTCTTCGATTTCGCTGATCCGGGTCAGGAGCCGGAGCTTCTCGTCTTCCTGCCGGCTCGCGAAATCGTCCACCCGGTTCATCTGCACGCCGACGCCGGAGCGCAGCTGCCCCAGGTAATCGATCTGTTCGGTGAACTGGGGGATCAGGCTCTGGATCGTGGCCGAATCGTTGGCCTGGAGGGCGGTTTCCAGGTCGTCCAGCAACTGGAAGAGATCCGAAGGCCCTTGGAACGCCGCGCCCCCGTCCACCGTCGCCTCCACTTCCTGGCCGGCGTCGACCGGCGCTTTCACCGTGTCGCTGTTGCCGTTGTAGGTTCCGTCGGGATTGAACGGCACCGTGAGGGTTTCGGTTCCGCCGAACAGGTAGCGGCCGTCCTGGTAGGTGTTGGCCAGGGAAAGAACCTCTTCGCGGATGTGGCCGACTTCCACCGCCCGGTTCGGGTTGCCGTCCACGGTGGTTTCCGAAGCGCCGGCCATGGCCAGGGTACGGGCCTGGGTGACCATGCCGATCGCCTGGCCGAGGGTCTGGTCGATGGTGGAGAGATCGAACCGGGCCCGTTCTCCGGAGCGCTGAAACCCCTGGATCCGGACCAGCCGGCCTCGCAGGGTCAGGCTGGATCGGGCGCCGGCGGGATCGTCGGAGGCTTTTCGAACCTCCTTGCCGTCGGACAGCTTCCGGACCCCTTCGCCCACGATCGTCTTGTTTCTCTGCAGGTAGCGCAGGAACGTCTGGAACAAGGATGAATCCCCGACTCGCATGATCGTTCCTCCTTTCTTCTTCGGACCGGGATCAGACCATGTTCACGGCGATCTCGGTCATATCGTTCAATACCTTGATGAAACGGGCGGCGGCCTGGTACGAGCTCTGGTACTTCATCAGGTTGACCGCCTCTTCATCCAGGGAGACGCCGGAAACTTCCTCCCGGCGGGTTTGCATATCTTCCATCAACCCCTGGGAGACGGTGTGCTGGACGTCGGCCTGCACCACGTCGTTCCCGAGGAGGGCGATGTTGTCGGCGAAAAACTCCACCGAAGTCCGGTTTCCCAGGGCGGCGGAGGGCTGGTCTTTCAGGGCGGCCAGGGCGGCGGCGGCGGTCCCGTCGCCGGGAGCCCCGGATCCGGAAACCGCCAGGAGCGACGGATCGCCCAGCAGCGCCGGGTTCACCGCGATGTTTCCGGCGGCGCCGGTCGCGGGAGGCGGGTCCGGCTGGAAAAGAGGGAGGCCCGGGTCGCCGTTCAGGTCGATCGCTCCTGTGGTCAGCCCGTTGGCCCGGGTGATCAGGTCGGCGGCCAGGTCGTCCAGGTTCCGGATTTCCCGGGGAAGGGTCTCGTCCCGCACCACCAGGGTTCCCCCCAGGCGGCCGGTCCGAACCCTGTCGGTGATGTCGGCGCCGTTGCCGCCGGAGATCAGGCGGACCATCCCGTCGGCGTCCTTGGCGGTCTGGATCTGGATCGGGATGCTGGCCTTGTCTTCCCCGGTCACCAGGGTCTGGTACTCCCCGAGGTAGAACGCAACCTTGCCCCGCTCGCCCCGGACCGCGTAGCCGCCGGTCAGATCGGACAGCTTGCCGATGATCACCGACTGGTCGTCTCGAAGGGCGGCGGCGGTGGTGCCGTCGGCCTCGAGGGAGGCGATCCGGAGGTTCACCTCGGTGAGCTGCTTCGCCAGGTTGTTGATTTCGTCGACCATCCCCTGGATCGACCGGTTCTGCACATGTCGTTCCTGGCGGAGTTTGTCGTAGGAGGTCTGGATCTGCCGGGACAGATTGTCGGTTTGGCTTACGGCGACCCGGCGCAGGATCGGGCTTTCCGGGTTGGCGGCCAGTTCGCCGTACGCGTTGGAGAAACGACCAAACGCTTCCAGCACGCCGTTGTTCTCCAGCGGTCCGTACACGTCTTCCACGTTCCGGAGCGCGGTCAAGCGGGCGTCCGCTTCGCCGAAAGACCCCTGCTCCCGTTCCAGGTTCTGTTGAATCAGGACCGATTCCTGCCGGTTGAGCCGGGACACCTCAACGCCGTTGCTGAGATAACCGCCCTGGACCCGTACCGGGAAGCCGGGCTTCAGGTCCAGCCGCCGCCGGGCGTAACCGGGGGTGTTCACGTTGGCGATGTTGTCGCCGACGGTATTGATGCCGGTCTGCGCCGCCTGCAGCGCACTCAGTCCCATGCCGTAAAAGCCGAACAGAATACTCATGCCTGCTCCTTCAACCGTATGCCGGCGGAAAGGGCCGGGGCCCGGCCGGCCGGGTCGTACCCGGTCCCCCCGGTCGCTCCGGCCAATTCCAGCAGCTTCCTGGAGATGGAAACCATCCGTTCCAGCAGGCTTCCGGTGATGGCCGACGAGCGGGCCGCCTGCACGGCGGTTCGCTCCAGCGCCTCCCGTTCCCGTTCCACTTCCGGATCCTGCCCGCCGCGTTCCGGCCGGAGCGCTCCGGCCAGAGCCTTGTATTCGTCGGCCAGCAACTTGTATTCCAGGCAGATAGTTTCCAGGCGGGAGGCGGCGTCCTCGATCTTTCCGGTGTCCCCGGAAGTCAGGCCGCGGCGGACGGTGTGGGCCAGCTCCTCGGCGCGCTCGAGCCGTTCCCGGAGTTGGGCGAGGATCCTGGCCCGGGCCGGTCCGGATGCTTCCGGATCAACGCCCGAATCCATCCTCGAACTCCAGGATTTTTCCGGCCAGCAATCGGGCGTCGACTTCATAAACACCATCCTCGATCGATTGCCGGACCGCTTCCACTTTCCCGGTGCGCACATCGGGCAGGGCGGCGGCGGCTTTCCCTAGAGAACCGATCCGCCGCGCTTCGTCGGAAAGATCCAGCCGATCGGTTTTTGGGCGGCTCTTTGCCGTCCCCGTCCGGCTCTCCTGCACCTTCCTCTCCTAAGTGTCGTGTCTCTGCACCTGAAGAG
>CAZZIV010000104.1:0-11127 GCA_964654385.1 uncultured Acidobacteriota bacterium
GCCCATGTAGGGTGTGCGCGCGGTGCGGTACACGGCAGAGGCCCGCGCCCTCGGGTGATGAAGCGCGGCAGGCGGCAGCGGATGAAGAGGCGGCGGCCGCGCTCCTGGATCTCCGACTGCAGGACATGGACGGGATCGAAGTTCTGAGATTCCTGCAGGAACGCGAACCGGACCTGAGCATCATCGTTCTTACCGGCCACGGGACGATCGATACGGCGATCCAGGCGATCCGTCTGGGCGCCTATGACTACCTGGAAAAACCTTGTCCCATCGAAAAGCTGGAGATGACGGTTTGCAAGGCCCTGGATCATCAGCGCCTGTTGAAACGGCAGCAGATCCTGGAGGACGGCTATGCCGTGCCGGACCTGGCTCGCGGACTGGTCGGGAACAGCCCGGCATTTCGCAAATTGCTGAAAGACGTCGCGCGAATCGCGAGGGCCGATACGACAACCTTGATCCTGGGCGAAACCGGCGTCGGCAAGGAGGTCATCGCCGGTTTGCTCCATGCCCAATCCCCCCGCAGCGAGGCTCCCTTCGTTGTCGTCGACTGCGCCACATTGCACGAGGAACTTCTCCAGAGCGAGCTGTTCGGTCACGAGAAAGGCGCCTTCACAGGGGCGGGACGGAAGAAGCACGGTCTGTTCGAAGTCGCGGACGGCGGTACCCTATTTCTTGACGAGATCGGAGAGCTGAGCCCTGAGACTCAGGCCGGTCTGCTGCGTGTCCTTGAAACCAGACGGTTCCGCCCTTTGGGCGGAACGCAGGAAATCGCCGTGAACGTGCGAGTGATCGCGGCCACGAATCGAGACCTGAAGGATTCCATATCCCGCGGCCACTTCCGGGAAGACCTGTTCTACCGGCTGGCGACCCTGCGGATCGACATCCCTCCCCTGCGCGAAAGAAGGGAGGATATCCTCCTCCTCGCGGAGCATTTCACGGACCGGTTCAACACCCGGTTCGGTCGGAAAGTCCGCTTGGGGCGGGAGGCGATGGATCTCCTCATGGGCAACGACTGGCCCGGCAATGTCCGGGAACTCCTCCACATCATCGAGCAGGCGATCGTCTTGTGTGACGGCGACACGATCATTCCGGACAACCTGCCCCCCTCCATTCATTCCCGCGGATCCGAAGCTCCGGGCGGAGGGGCCACGCTCCGGGAGGTGGAACGCAGGCACGTATTGTCGATCGTAGACCAGGTTCGGGGCAACCGCGCCGAGGCGGCCCGAATCCTGGGAATCAGTGAAAGAAACCTGTACCGGCTGCTCCGTCGCTACCAGGAGGAAACGGCCTCCTCCATGGACTGACAGAATGTCAGGAGACGGTCTTCACGCCTGACAATCTGTCAGATCCTCGCGGTATGGAGTTTCTTTCCATCTGGATTCAGGATCGATTCGGTCCGGATTTCAGGGCGGTGGAAGTTTCGCCTGCATTCCGCTTGAAAAGGCAGGTCACACCCGACACAGCCGATCCTGTCGTGGCTCGAACCAACTCCCCGGAACGGCACTTGCAAATCGAAAGGGCGCGGACATTGATACCGTGGGAAGGAGTCGAGAATCATGGCGAGCACGCTGGTCTTTTGGCTGTTTATGGCGTTCCTGATGGGAGCGATGATGGCTGCCCTGATGCTGGGTTATTCCAGCACGGAAAAGAAAAGGGCTCAGGAGCGGATGGAGCAGGAAAAATTAGCCGAAGCGCGGGCTCTTGCCGCCGCGCGGGTAACTCCGCGATTCTTTGTGAGTGACTCCGAGGCGGTTCGACCGGAGAGCGGGGGCCTGAACCAGGCGATGCGAGCCGACCTCGAAATTTATCTCCGTGCCGAACGGGCCGCGGTGGCCAAGTTTATAAAGGAGCCTTCCATCGACAGCCTGTACTCGCAGGGTGACGGGGCCGCACCGAGCATCAACTGACCGGCATTTCAGGGCTTGGCGGGGGGATTAACCTATGATGGACTCTCTCAGAACGTCCGATCTGTTGCAGGAGCTCACCGATTCGGAAACAGATCTGCTGGCAAAGATCGCGCGTCCACGGTCCCTGCGGGCAGGGGAATATCTCTTCATATTGGGCGATCCAGCCGATCACCTTTACATCGTGGTTCAGGGCGCGGTGGATCTCTGTTTTCCGATTCCACTGGGCGGCGATACGCAGGACGTGACAGTGGAATCGCTGTCTGTGGGAAAAACTCTCGGATGGTCGGCCCTCGTGAAACCGTATCGGTTCACCCTGTCGTGCAGGGCCTCGGAGGACTGCGAAGTCCGCGCGCTCGCCCGGAGGGATCTCCTGGAGCTTTTTGAGGGTCAACCCCGGATCGGGTACGCGATGCTCACGCGCGTATCCGAACTGGTCGGGATCCGCCACCTGAAGGTGCATGCGCTTTGGGTTCGTGAACTCCAACGCGGTCTCGAAGCGGAAACGGCCGGGGGACGCGAATCATGACCGCCGAACCTCTCACAACCCGTTCCCGGTTGATCATCGGCGCCTGGATGTGCATCATCGCGGCCCTCGGCTTCCTCGGCGGACGCGTTCTCATGCGCCCGAATACCACTCCTGAGCAACCGATCCAGTTCAATCACAAGTTGCATGTCCAGACCGTGGAGTTGGAGTGCTCCGACTGTCATCTGTATTTCAGAAAAGGGGAGCATTCCGGACTCCCGGGACTGGATATCTGCCTGGGCTGCCATGAAGAACCGATGACCGATTCGCCCGAGGAGGCGAAATTGGTGAAAATGGCCGGCGCCGATCCGATGCCGATTTTCCGGAAGCTCTTCCGTTTGCCCGATCATGTCTATTATTCCCACCGGCGCCATGTGCAGATCGGGAAATTGGAGTGCGTCACCTGCCACGGTGCTATCGCCGATTCGACAGCGCCGCCCAAGGAGCCGTTGGTCCGGATCTCCATGAAAATGTGCCGCGACTGCCATGAACAGCGCGGCGTTACGGAACAGTGCGCTTCGTGTCACCGCTAGGAATTCCAGGAGAGGAAGTATGAGTATCACACGCCGCGGCTTTCTGGCCGGAGCGGCAAGCGCCGGCCTCGGTTTCGGTCTGGGAGCACTGTCCCATCGGTTCCCCCTGGCGCCGCCGGAAGTAGGTCCGGACTGGCGTCCCGGCGTTGAGACGTTCGTGCCGTCCACCTGTATGCTGTGTCCCGCCCATTGTGGAATCCGGGCGCGGCTCGTGGACGGCATTCTGTCACGCATCGACGGGAACCCGTTGCACCCGGTGAGCCAGGGTGGGTTGTGTCCCAAGGGCCGGGCGGGAGCGCAGCTCCTGTACCATCCAGGCCGCATCCGGGAACCGGTGGAACGAATCGGAGGGGCCGGTTCCGACGAATTCCGCCCGATCGGTTGGGATGAAGCCATCGGCCGGATCGTCAAGGCTCTACAGGCGTCAACCGGGAGCGGACAGCCTGAATCGGTGCGATGGCTCGTCGGAGAATGCGGCGGAATCATGGGAGACCTGATTTCCGGATTCGCCGGCGCCTGCGGCGGAACGGTGACGGTGGACGATTACCGGGACGGGTCGTCGGAAGTCATGAGAATGTGCCAGGGCATCGACTCGCCGCCTGCGTTCGATCTTATCTCATCGGATCTTGTCTTTTCTTTCGGCGCCGGACTGTCGGAGTCTTGGAGCGGGATGTCCCTCGCGGCGAGAATGCGGGACGCGGACGCGGGAGAGAGGCCCCAGTGGATCCAGGCGGATATCCGGCTCTCCAGGAGCGCCGCCGCGGCGGACGAATGGGTGCCGGTCCGGCCAGGATCCTACGGCTCCCTCGCCCTGGGTCTCGCCTACCTCATGCTCAGGGAAGGCAACTACGACGCCGAAACCGTCTCCAGGCGGGTGTCCGGTTGGGAAGACTGGACGGACGAGGACGGGAAGATCCAACCCGGGTTCCGGAAGCTGGTGCTGCAATTCGGACGTCCGGATGACGTCAGCGATCGGACCGGGGTCCCGGTATTTCGGCTGCTCAAGCTCGCGAAAACGTTCGGCGGCGCCCGGCGGCCCGTGGCGGTATGGGATCAGTCGGTAACCTGGCGCAGAGGAGGCCTTGCCGACGCCTTCGCCATACATGCGCTCAACATCATCACCGGCAGCCTGAACCGTCCCGGCGGCGTTCTTGTCCAGGGCCCCTCTCCGGTGCCGAGCGGGAACACGCTCGCCGGCTCGCCGCTGACTTCGGCCACCTGGCGCGATATCGCCGGTTCCGAGGGCCGAAAATCCGCGAACGTCGTCTTCCTTTACAAGAGCAACCCGATCGCTTCCCTGGCCGACGGAGAAGCGGTTCGGCGAGTTTTGGCCAAGGTCCCGCTGGTGGTTTCCTTCTCGCCCTTTTTCGACGAAAGCGCCCGCTGTGCCGACCTGATTCTGCCCGATCATACTTACCTCGAGCGCTGGCAGGATGCGCCGTCGCCATCGACGGTGGCGTTTCCGGCCTGGGGCGTAGTTCAGCCGGTTGTAAAACCCCTCCACGATACCCGGGCGACCGGGGATGTCATCCTCGAAATTGGTTCGAAGCTTGGGGGCGAAGCCGCCGGGTGGACGAAATGGTCCAGTATGGAACAGGCGGTCCATGAACGGGGGCTCCGGCTGGCTGCCGCTCGCCGAGGAAGCGCGTTTGTCGAAAGAACCCGGCAGGGTGAGCTCCGGGAGTTGGAGAACCGGGGATGGTGGCTGTCCCACACCGAGTCGAACGAGGGGTATTGGAACAGGATCCTCCGGACAGGCGGGTGGTTTGATCCCTTCTACGATTACCATGACCGCAGTGCCATGACACAGCGTGCCGATGGGCGTGTCTGGATCTTTCCGCAGGAAGCCAGGGTTCTGCTGGCCGGGTCCGACGGCGCCGCCGGCGATCGGTATCTCCAGGACATGGCGAAACCGCCGGTCGAGGAAAGCGGCGACGACGAGTACCCGCTGACGCTGGTGCCGTTCAGGGTGATGACCCTGGCCTCCGGGGGGACGCCGCTGATGCCCTGGCTTCTGGAACATCTCGGTGTCCTGGCCGGGAGCGCTTGGGAGCTTTGGGTGGAAGTGAACCCGAAAACAGCCGCGCAGCAAGGAATTCACGCGGGACAGCGTGTTCGGGTCGAATCCGATAAAGGGGTCTTCAACGCGACCGCGAGACTGCTGGAGGGAACCCGTCCTGGCGTCGTCAACGTTCCTTACGGCCTGCACTCCGCCGTCGAGGGTTGGGGAAGCCCGGAAGGCGCCAATCCACTGGCGGCGATCGGTGATGGTGTCGATCCGGCAAGCGGACTGCCGGATTGGAATTCAGGACGCGTGCGGTTGGTTCCGATCCGGGGAGGTGCGTGATGGCGCGATGGGGAATGGTGATCGACCTGGATCGTTGCAACGGCTGCCAGGCATGTGAAGTCGCGTGCCGGTCCGAAAACAACATTGCGGTGGGCGGATCACAGGCGGCCCGCGAAAACCGAACGATTTCCTGGATGCGGGTCCGCGCCGAGACCGAGGGTGAATGGCCCGATGTACGCACACGGTTCATCCCCACGCCCTGCATGCATTGCGATCGTCCACCCTGCACCCTGGTCTGCCCGGTCGGGGCCACTTCGCTGCAGGAGAACGGGATCGTCAACCAGATCTACGCTCGCTGCATCGGCTGTCGCTACTGCGCCAACGCCTGTCCGTATACCGTGAAGTATTTCAACTGGAAGAAACCCGTCTATCCGGAATCGACGGAGGAGGGGCTGAATCCGGATGTATCGACCCGGCCGGTGGGCGTCATGGAAAAATGCACCTTCTGCAGCCACCGGCTCGAACACGCACGGGAGCAGGCTCGCGCGGAAAATCGCCTGTTACGCGAAGACGATTACGTTCCGGCCTGCGCCGAGAGCTGCCCGACCGGAGCGATCGTCTTCGGTGACCTGGACGATCCCCGGCAGAGGGTGGCCCGTCTCTCGCAGGATCCCCGAGCCTTCCGTCTCGAGGAGGGGCTGGGTACCCAACCCAAGGTCTATTACCTGGCCGAGGAGGGTTGAAGACGTGACCGATCTAGAAAAAGTCCAGAATTTATCCGTGGACGAAAGGACCATCCTGCTCCCGCTGGTCAAGACCACCAGGACCTATTGGCTCTGGGCGTGTGTCATGGCCGCCATCACGATCTGGGGCGCCTACGCGTATACCTACCAGCTGCGTCACGGCCTGGGCGCCACGGGCTTGAACACCCCGGAGTACTGGGGGATTTACATCATCTGTTTCGTTTTCTTTATCGGAATTTCCCACGCGGGAACGCTGATTTCGGCCATCTTGCGCGTGGCCAACGCCGAGTGGCGGCGTTCCATCACCCGGTCGGCGGAGTTCATCACCGTTCTCGTGATCGGCTTCGGCGCCGTTCAACCGATCGTGGACCTGGGCCGGCCGGACCGTGTTCTGAACATATTCCTGCACTCCCAACCCTATTCACCGTTGCTGTGGGATGTCCTGAGTATCAGCCTGTACTTAACCGCCAGCAGCGTGTATCTCTACATTCCCATGATTCCCGACCTGGCAAGGATCCGGGATCTTGGACTCCGACCGCGCTGGCTCTATTCGTTTCTCGCCATCGGATATCAGGATACGGAGAAGGCCCGCGCGACCCTGGAGAAGATTATCGCCGTGATGGCGGTCCTCGTCATCCCGGTCGCGGTTTCCGTACACACGGTGATCGGATGGATCTTTGCCATGACGCTCAGGCCGATGTGGCACAGCTCGATTTTCGGCCCCTACTTCGTGGTTGGAGCCATTTTCTCCGGGATCGCCGCCTTGATCCTCGCGATGGCGATCCTCCGCCGGGTATACGGCCTGGGCAATTATTTCAAAGACGTGCACTTCAACAACATGGGTCTCCTGCTCCTGGTGATGGCGGTCATCTGGTTCTATTTCACCTTCGCGGAAAATCTCACGGTCTGGTACGGGGGCGAGGAGTCGGAGATGGCGACCTTGTATTCCAAATTGACCGGGTCCTTCGCCTTCCCGTTCTGGTTGATGGTCGCTTGTTGCTTTTTCATTCCATTCGGTCTCATGTGCCGGAAGGCGACCCGAAACATTCGCGGTTCGGTGATCGCGTCTGTGGCGGTGATTATCGGGATGTGGCTGGAGCGGTTCAACATCGTGGTGCCGACGTCGTTGCATCCGCGGATCGATCTTCCGTTGTTGAGCTATTTCCCCTCCTGGGTGGAGTTATCCATCATGGCGGGCACGTTCTCCGGTTTTATCCTGGTCTATATGGTCGCAACCAAGTTCTTCCCGATTATATCGATCTGGGAAATCCAGGAGGGGAGGGAACTGTCGGTCCGTGAAGTGTCGGAACGGGTCGCGGCTTACCTGCCGGATGAGGTCGCGGAAACGGTGGAGTCATGAAAAACGAAATCAGCGGAGGGAACCGAGGTGCCCGTCGGGTCGTATCGGCTGTCGGGGCGCTCATTCTCTGTGTCGGCGTGTTGATGACGGGTCCAGGGGCCCGCGCAGCCGAAGGCATCAAGGGCGACCCGTTCCGCGGGCGGGAATTGTTCACGGAGAGGGGATGCATCAGGTGTCACTCCGTGTGGGGTCATGGCGGCGACCTCGGCCCGGATATCGTCGTCGCCGTGCAGGGAAAGACCTGGAGCCGGCTGGTCGGAGAATTTTGGAACCATACGCCCCGTATGATCGATGAGATCACCGCTCGGGGATATTCGTGGCCCGACCTGCAGCCCCAGGAGATGGCGGATGTCCTGACCTACCTCTACTACCTCCTTTTGTTCGATACTCCGGGCGATGCCGAGAAAGGCCGGGCCGCCTGGGAGACGCTGCAATGTTCAGCGTGCCATCGTCTCAACGGAAAGGGCGGCCGGATCGGTCAGGCCCTGGACCGGTACGGCGCCTATCCGTCTCCCTCGGTCCTGGCTCGCGGTATGTGGAATTCCGGCCCCACCATGCAACAGGAGCAGCTTCGCCGCGGCGTCGACATCCCCCAGTTCATAGGGCATGAAATGGCGGATCTACAGGCCTATATCCGGACCGAAGGAATGCGGAAAACCCGCGAAGTTGAACTCCAGCGGCTCCCGGACCCGCAGCGGGGCGCGGAAGTCTACCGCCGCAAGGGATGCTGGAAGTGCCACGATCATCCCAGGGGGCAGATCCCGGATCTCTCCCGGTCCACGCTGGATAAAACCGTCTCCGAAATCACCGGTCTGCTCTGGAACCACAGTTACGCGATGAGCGCGGAGATGGCTTCAAGGGGCATTTCGTTCCCCCACTTCGAGGAAGGGGAGATTTCCGACCTTATCGCCTATCTCTACCTGCAAGGCTATTTCGGAAAGGAGGGGGATCCGGAGGCGGGTCGCCGGGTGTTCGAATCCAAAGGATGCTCCTCGTGTCATAGCGGCGCCGCCGACGCGAAGGCCCCGGATCTCTCGGCTTCCTCCAGGGTCGCCACTCGCGAGGGGCTGGCCGCAGCCATGTGGAACCATGCTCCCCAGATGCACGAAAGTATGGCGGAACATTCCGGCTACTGGCCGAAATTCGAGCCCGGAGAAATGAGGGACCTGGCCACCTATCTCCGGAAACTCGGCAATCCAGGCACCCCGGCCGATCGGTAATCCGCATCGGCGCATCGTCTATCGCTTCCCGAGATCGGATCCGGCGCATACTCACCGGGAGCCGTTCACACAGGTTCGAGGGAGGAACATGATGGACGAAACTCGAAATGGAATCTCGTGGGGTAAAGGAAGAGAAGAAAGAGCATTTCCGGCCGAAGGGGATTCAGGCCGAGACGATCGAAGGAAGGGCGGTCGTCTGTGCCATGGGCGATGAGGCCACTTGCGGAGCGGGCCGGTGTCCGGCTCCGATCGGCAACAGAGCCGCAGGATTGAAAAGTTCTGGACAGGGTCTTCCCTAAATTCTAGGGTTGCACCGTCGAAGTCTGCCGGATGCACGACATCTTTGATTCGAGCAAGGAGGAGACCCAAAATTATGTTGAAGGAATTCAAAGAGTTCGCTGTCAAATGAAACATGCTGGATATGGCGACGGGTATCGTGATCGGCGCCGCCTTCGGGACGATCGTCAAGTCCCTGGTGGCGGACATCATCATGCCGCCGATCGGCCTGCTGCTGGGTGGAGTGGACTTCTCGAACCTCTTCCTCGTGTTGAAGGAAGGGGCGGACGCGGCGGCGCCGTACGCCAGCCTGGCGGATGCCCAGGCGGCGGGAGCAGTGACGCTGAACTACGGCGCCTTCATCAACACGATCATCAGCTTCCTGATTGTCGCCTTCGCTCTCTTCATCCTGATCCGAAATTTCAACAAACTGAAACGGCAGGAAGAGCCCGCGCCAGCTGCGCCGACCACGAAGGAATGCCCTCTCTGTCTGACCTCGATCCCGATCAAGGCGGTCAAGTGCTGCGCCTGCGGTTCGGACGTTCAGTAGTCCGGCGTCGGTAAGCTGCCTTCCGGCCTGTGCCGCCGGTATGGGGGCGACAGGGTGGAAAACGCTCCGCTTCGGATCGTAGAATAGGACCGGCCGGTGAACCGGCCGGTCCTGTCGCATTCAGGGCCGCAAACGGCGGTGAGACGCGGAGGTGCGGATGGCCCGGGAAAAGAAGCCGGAACGGAACGGCCCGCCTCTGGGGGATATGGATCCGGCCGAGTTCCGGCAGGCGGCCCATGAGGTCGCGGACCAGGTCGCCGATTACCTGGAGCGGATCGAATCGTTCTCCGTCCTGCCGGATCTCCGTCCCGGCGAAGTGAAAGCCCGGATCCCTGAGACGCCGCCGGGCCGGCCGGAACTGTGGGAGACAATCCTGGCCGATTACCGGGCGCTGGTGGAGCCGAACATCACCCACTGGCAGCACCCGGGGTTCATGGCGTACTTCCCCAGCGTCGCCTCCGGACCGGGGATCCTGGGGGAATGGCTTTCCGCCGGGTTGAACTCCAACGTGATGTTCTGGCGGAACGCCCCCGCTTCCACCGAGGTGGAAGAGCGGACCGTCCAATGGCTCCGACAGATGCTGGGGCTCCCGGAGGATTTCGACGGGATGTTCACCGACACCGCCTCCATCTCTTCCCTCCTCTCGATCATCGCGGCTCGCCACCGGGTGCCGGGCCTGGACGCCCGGGAAAAAGGGCTGGCCGGCCGATCCGGCACGGGCCGTCTGCGGCTGTACTGCTCGGAGGAGGCTCACTACACCATCGACAAGGCGGCGGTTGTGACCGGGGTCGGGATGGAGGGTGTGCGGCACATCCAGGTGGACGATCGATTTCGGATCCGCCCCGGGCTTCTGGAAGAGGCGATCCGGGAGGACCGGGCGGCCGGTTGGGTGCCGTTTTGCGTGGTCGGCACCCTGGGGACGACCTCCTCCACCAGCGTGGATTCGGCCCGGGACCTGGCGGAGATCTGCGAGCGGGAGAAACTCTGGCTGCACCTGGACGCGGCGTATGCCGGGACCGCCGCCCTGGCGCCCGAGTTCCGATGCCGGTTCGAGGGTTGGGAGCGGGCCGATTCCATCGTGGTGAACCCCCACAAGTGGATGTTCACGCCGTTTGACGCGTCGCTTCTTCTCTTCCGGGACCGGGAAGGTTTCCGGGACACGTTCAGCCTGGTTCCCGAGTACATTCGCACGCCGGACACCGGGGAGGTGCACAATTTCAATGAGTACGGCATCCAGCTCGGCCGCAGGTTTCGGGCGCTGAAACTCTGGATCATGATCCGGTATTTCGGAGCAGAAGGGATGGCCGCCCGGATCCGGCGGCATGTGGAGATGGCGAATGAAATGGCCTGCTGGATCGAGGAGGAGCCGGGCTGGGAGCTTCTGGCGCCCCATCCGTTCGCCGCCCTCTGTTTCCGTTACGCGCCGGCGGGAGCGGCCGACCTGAACCGGCTGAACCGGGCGATCCTGGAGCAGGTGAACCGGAGCGGGGACATTTTCCTCTCTCATACGAAACTGCGGGGGGATTACACGATTCGAGTGGTGATCGGCAACCCCCGGCAGACCATGGCCCACGTCCGGCGCTGCTGGGAGCTCTTGAAGGTTGCGGCGGCAGGGTGCGCAGGGCGCCCGGCCTGACCCACTCGCAGGCTCCGCCCAACACCTTCCAAGGGTGCCCAAGGTGGAAGGGAGAATGTTGATTCCAAGGCTCGATCCCGTCGCTGACCGGT
>CAZZIV010000105.1:0-11103 GCA_964654385.1 uncultured Acidobacteriota bacterium
CTGCCGAAGTCTCGAGGTTAACCTAAGGGCGTATTATCGGACCCGGAAGGGAGCCAAGACTCGGACGTTCGGTGGAAAGGCCGCTTATCCTTACCCACTGAGTGGACAGTACGGGAAGCGCAACCGAACAGGAGATGGTAGCCGCGGAGGCTGTTTCCATGAATGGTGGAGGCGGCGGGAATCGAACCCGCGTCCGAAAAAGTTCGTACTGCAGCTTCTACACGTTTAGCCGGCTCATTGTTTATCTCGCCAACGGTCCGCTGAACGGCAAGAGAACCGAAGGCCAGCCTGTAAATTTCGCCGGGCGCTTACAGGCATCGGCGCCCGACTATCCCGAATTAACGGCGTCTTGTCAGGTCGCCTCGGGCGGGCTACCTGGAAGACGTCGCGGCTTAAGCCGCGAGGGCGTAGTTGGAGTTGCCAGCTACTAGAGTTTCCACCGGATTAACGAGGAGATGGCCCTCGACGTGCTACTGCAGCCTCTGCTTTCCCGTCGAATCCAGTTCGCCCCCGGATTGCGACACGATCGGAGATTGCCCTGTATTGATAACACCGGCGATTCGGCCGGTCAAGAACAGGTCAGGAAGATCGGCCGACCGGCCCGGTCAACCCGGCATCCAGCTTATCCCTGAAATCCGCTTCGTCCCGGGCCCGGCGCAAAGCGGCCATGGCCTCCTGGTTCCGGACCAAAGAGGCGAACTTTCCCAGGATCCTCACGTGGCCGGACGGGTTGTCTTCAGGGCCCAGGAGAAGGAACACGATGTCCACCGGTCCCAGCTCCGGCGCTCCGAAATCGATTTCCCCCTTGAGACGGGCGATCGACGCCACCGGTTTCGGACATCCGTCCCAACGGGCATGGGGAAACGCAGCGCCGCTCCCCATGGCGGTGCTGTGCACCGCTTCCCGCTCCTTGAGGAGCCGAAGCGGCGTCTGGACCTCCTCGATATGGCCCGCACGGTGGAGGGCCTGCACCTGGGCCTGGAGAACCGGCTCCACTCCGTCGGCCTCCAGGTCCAGGTGGACGATGTACGACAGATCTTTCACGGGGGTAGTGATAGCAGAACCGCGGCTCCTTGGCGAGAAGACCGGCAAGGAAAAGGGGGAGCCGGAGCTCCCCCATCCGTATCGTCGACCTGCCTGCGGAGGTCAATCTTCCTTGGCCTTTTCCCATTCCTTCTGCTTCTTCAGCTGCTCCTGGTAGGCTTTCTCCGCTTCGGCCTTCTTCCTGGCGTTTTCTTTTTCGATCTCGTCCGCTTTCCTGTTCGTATCCCGCACCTCGATGTTCGTCTTTACGTTCTCCAGCGCCTTCTTGATGCCGGGAGACGGTTTGATGTTGTAGGCCATCTCGTAGCTCTTCAGCGATTCGTCCAACCGTCTCTGTTTCAAGAGCACAAAGCCCAGGTTGGAACGGGCCAGGGCGTTCTTCGGCTTGAGGGTGATCGCCTTTTGCAGGGTACCTTCGGCGGCCTTCCAATTCTCCTTGGCGATCTGTGCCGAGGCCAGGTTCATCATCGCCAGAAAATTATCCGGCTTCGCTTTCAATTCCTGTTGAAAAGAATTCAGGGCCGTGTCGTAATCATGGGCGCCCAGGGCGGACAGGCCGACCAGGTCGACCGCCGTGAGGTCTCCTGGCTTCGCGGCCAGGTACTGCTTCGCCGCCTCCAGCGCTTCCTTGTAGGTGGCCAGCTTGGAGGCGGAGTTTTTCTCCCTGGCTCCCACGTTCATGAGGGCGTCGGCCAGCCGTTTGTAATTCCTGGTTTGCTTCGGATCCTTCTTCAGGGCCGCCTGGTACGCCGCCACCGCCTTGGCGTCCCGGCCCACATTGGTATAGGCCACCCCGAGGCTGGAAAACACCGACGCGGTCGGCTTGAGGTTCTTGGCCTTTTCCAGGTCGGAAATCGCCTCGTTCCATTTCTTCAGCGCGTAGTACGCCTTTCCACGGGTCGTGTAAAAATTGGCGCTGTACTTTTCGGGCAGAATGCTCTCAGCGCTATTCAGGGTTTCCACCGCCATTCGGTACTGACGGGACTTCATGTACGCGCCGGCCAGGCCGTTGTGGTACTCGAACCGTTCCCCGTTGATTTTAATCGCTTCCTTGAAGTTCTGAACCGCCTGTTCGGTCTTACCCAGCTTGGTGTAGCAATAACCGAGCATGAAATACCCGTAATCGTAGGCAGGCGCTTCATCCACCAGGGCCTGGAATTCCGCCGCGGCTTCCACGTATTTCCCGGATTTGAAGTAATTCATACCGGCTTTGTAGGTGTCTTCCTGGGCCATGGCGGCCCCGGCGAACAGGATTCCGAACCCTGCCAGCACCGCCAAAACGGCGCGTCGTGTTGATGATCTCATAGCGTCACCTCGTCTCGATTCTAAATGCATCCGCGCCATTTCGGCGCGAACGCCCCTGCATGCACATACATAATGCAATTCCCGGGCCGCCGGCAACCTTCGTTGAAAATCCGGGGTTTTCGCCGAATCAGTGGAGCGAAAATTGAACATTCACCGTCAAAAAGACCGCCACCGGCTTCCCGTTCTGTTTGGCCGGTTCGTAGCGCCATTGCAGGACCGCTTCCTGGGCCGCCGCCTCGAATCCCAGGTTCGGCTTGTCCACACGGAGAATCTTCGGCTCGGAAACGGTGCCGTCTTTCTCGATGACCACCTGCATCAGCACATTCCCCTCCAGGCGGGCCTGCCGGGCCAGTTCCGGGTATTCGGGTTGAATGTGGTATTCCTCGATCGGTATCGGGTTGCTGACGCCTCCCACGCCGGCCAGCAGCGGACCGGAAGCCGGGGGCAGTTCCGGCTCGCCCAGGACCACGTCCACGTCGTCGGGGATCGGATCCGGTTCGATTTCCGGCTCCGGCTCCCGGATCGGCTCCGGTTCGTCCGGCGTCGGATCCGGCAGAGGAATTTTCCGGATGGGCTTCTTTTCGACAATCTTCTTTTTCTGGACTTTCGGTGGAGGCGGCGTGTATTTGCGCACCACCAGGACCTTTTTCTGCTCGGGACTCACCACCTGCTTCATGTCTGGAAAGCGCAATACGAAGACGATCGCATGGGCCACAATGGCCAGCCCGATGGCGATGAAAAAGAACTTCCTGTCGTCGGAGCGATGGAGGATCTCTCCGTAAAGCATATCCTCGGCCTTGAGCCGGGAGTCCAGACTGAGTGCGTTCGGCTGCTCGGTCATGCAGGAAGTCCTTTCTGCTCTCTCTTCTATCAGTCTACCCGGCGATTTCGCCCGGTGCTACTTCTCCGCGCAAATGGTTTCGAAAGGGTTTTCACCGAAGATTTCGATATACCCCTGCACCTCGCTCTGGGTCGGAATGGCGATATTCTTCACTTCGAACGGCCATTCGCTCGGCTCGGCCGGTGTTCCCTTGGTCTTGGCCAGTTCGTCGTACACTTCGATCATCCTGGAATAGGGAGCCTCGGAATCGGTGTAGAGAATCACGTGCTTCTGAGCGTCCCGGGTCAGTTTCGGCTCCAGGTACGGCAGAATGTCCGAAACTTCCATCGGCTTGCAATCCACCAGCAAATGATCCGCGTAGACGTGGATGAAGACGGCCTCTTCCCTTTCCGTCTTCTTGGATTCGTCCTCATCGCTCGGGAGCTTCAGCTCCAGCCCCTTGGTGGCGGAGAATACCGCGGTCACCATGAAGAAGATGATCAGGAGGAACGCGATATCCGCCATGGACGCCGTCGGGATCTCCGGTTCCTCTTCCTTGCGGTTCAACTTCATCGGTTCAGGTTCCCTTACTTTTTCTCGACCTTGGCGGTGCTCAACATCAACAGGTTGGTCGCGCCCGCTTTCCGCAACTGGTCCATGACCTCGTCGATTTTCTCATACCGAATGTACCCGTCCGCCTTGATGACGAACTGCTTGTTCTTGTCGTTGAACGTGAGGCGGGACGCTTCCAGGTAGAGATCGCCGGGACCCCCTACCACCTTGCTCTGCTCTTTCCCGTCGGAAAACTTGTAAACGATCTGGTCGTCCGGATCGTCTTTACGCTGCTTCCAGAGCACGACGATCGCCGACCCCTGATCGTTCTTGATCAGGGTGGTCGCCGAAGGCAGGTTCACGCTGGTCCTGTCCACGTCGTGCACGGTGGTCACCATAAAAAAGATGATCAGCAGGAACGCGATGTCCGCCATGGAGGCGGTCGGGATGATCGCGTCTGTCTTTTTTTTCCGGGCGATGCGCATCCGGATATCCTCCTGGAATCAGGCCTTGGAGCCCATCCGGTCCATTTCGTCGAAGGTCTCCACGAGGATGTTGGACACCGTCTCCATTTCCCGCACGTGGGCGGCGATCCTGCTGGTGAAGTAATTGTAGAACGGCTGGGTCACGAAGGCGACGATCAGCCCGTACGCCGTGGTCAACAGCGCCACCGAGATACCCTTCGCCACCAGGCCCGGGTTGTTCAGGCCCTGTTCGGCGATAATCTCGAAGGAGAGGATCATCCCGACCACGGTTCCCAGGAAGCCGAGCATCGGGGCGATGTTGGTGATGGTGGCCAGAACCGAAAGGTATTTTTCCAGGTAGGCGACTTCATGGATGGCGGCGTTTTCCATGGTCCTTTCCACCTGCTCCCGGGGGGAGCCGTACTTCAAGAGGGCGGCCTTGGCGATGGAAGCGATCGGGCCCTTGTACCCCTCGCACGCCTTCACCGCGCCCTGTACGTTCCCTTTCAGGAGGGCGCCGCGGACCTTGCCGATGAACTCGTTGGTGTTCATCTTGATTTTAAAGAACACCAGGAGCTTGTAGAAGATCGTCGTCACCGACGCCAGGGAGAGGACGCTGATCATGTGCATGACAGGTCCGCCCTGCTTGTAGTAGTTGAAAAGGTCACCCATGAAATTCATTGATTACACCTCTAAGTTCGTCTCGTGGCTCGGAATTCGGACGAAACCCGCTTTCCATACCGATTTAGAACATTTTGGATGGTACGATAGGGGTTTTTGACTGTCAAGGAACCTTCAAATTCCTCTGCGGAAGGAAAACAGCGCCGTTCTACTCCGCCATGCGGCCGTCCCTCATCCGCAGCACCCGACCGGTCCGGGCCGCCAGATCCTCTTCATGGGTCACCAGCAGAATCGTGTTGCCCCGGGCGTGCAAACGTTCAAAAAGACCGAGAATCTCATCTCCGGTTCGGGAATCCAGGTTCCCGGTCGGTTCATCGGCCAGGAGAAGGGCCGGGCGGTTCACCATGGCCCGCGCGATCGCCACCCGTTGCCGCTGACCCCCGGACATCTCGTTGGGACGATGGCGCATCCGGTCTTTCAGCCCCACTTCCTCCAGCGCCGCTTCCGCCCGGGAAACCCTCTCTCCAGGCGGGAGACCGGAGTAAAGAAGAGGCAGTTCCACGTTGGCCAGCGCGTCGGCCCGCGGGAGCAGGTTGAACGTCTGGAAAATGAACCCGATCTCCCGGTTTCGGATCTCGGCCAGCCGGTCATCCTCCATCCGGGCCACTTCCACTCCCTGGAGCCGGTAGGATCCGGAACTCGGTGAATCCAGGCAGCCGATCACGTTCATCAGGGTCGATTTCCCCGACCCGGACGGCCCCATCACCGCCAGGTACTCGCCCTTTTCCACATTCAGATCGACCCCCGCCAGGGCGTGGACCTCTTCCCGGCCCATCACGTAGGTTCGGCGGATCTCCTTCAGATCAATCACCGGACAGGGAGGGGACGTCACAGGGAAAGGCCGTATTTCTCCAGGAGCGTGCCCTGGGATTTTTCCAGCGCCACCAATGCCTTCAGGTAATCCAGGAGGGCGTTCACTTCCGAAAGCTCGGCGTTGGCCAGGTCGTCCTGAAACGTCAGAACTTCGAAGGAGGTGCTCATGCCGTTCTCGAATTTCTTCTCTTCCGCTTCCAGCTTTTTGCGCTGCAGTTTCGTGTTGGCCCGGGCGGCGTACACGCGCTTCACGCTGGATTCCACGGCCCGTGCCGCCTTCCGCACTTCGACCCGGACGGTCTGCTCCAGGTTTCTCAGGTCGGTGTCAGCCTGCTGAGTGCTCAACTTCGCCCGGGCGTATCCGGCCTTGGCCAGCCTGTTGCCGATCGGTACCCGGTAGGTCAGTTGGGCGTTCCAGCTGTAATCGTCCAGGTTCGGCAGGTTGGAGAAGGAATCCCCCAGAGAGGGAGTGGTCAGAATGATCGGGTTGAGAGGATCGGAGAAATCGATTTCCGAAAGGCTGGAGCCGGAGGGGCTGTACCCGCCGTTCAGATCCAACTGGTGCCGGACCCCCCGGCGGGCCACCTTCTCGCTCAATCGCCGGTCACGGACCGCCTGCCGGGCCCGGTAAAGATCCGGCCGGGAGGCGAACGCCTTTTCCAGGCTGGCGTTCAGATCCACCGTGACGTCTTCGAAGACCGGACGATCCACCGGGGATACCACCGCCGCCCACATCGGATCGGACTCGGGCACCGCCAGCAGGCGGAGAAGATCATCCTGGGCGTCTTGCAGGGTGGTTTCGGAGAGGATCACCCCCTCTTCCTTGGAGGCGACCTGGGCTTCGGCCTGGGTGATCTCGATCGGCGCCAGGGTGCCGACTTCCACTTTCCTCCGGTTCAGGGCGAGCTGGTCCTGGGCCCGTTTCAAGCTCAGCTTGGCGATCCTCAACCCTTCCCGGGCGGCCAGCAGGTCCCAGTACGCCCCTTCCACGCTCTGCAGCACCGTTTCGGCCTGACCTTCCAGGTCCTGCAGGCTGACATCCAGGGCGTTCCGACTCAGGATCAACTGTTCGGTGGTGTCGTCCACGCCGAACCCTTTCAGGAGCGGCAGGGTGAAATTCAGGGAAAGGGTGGTGAAGTAGGAGGTAGGCGCCAGCACGTTTCCCCCGGACTGCTCTTGCCGCAACGAAGAGAGCGAAGCCGTGTAGTTGCCGCCGAATTTCAGGTTCTGCTGGACCCCGACGCTCCCGTTGTCCACCACGTTCCCGGACAGGGTGGATCGCTGGGTCGGCGACTGCACCGTTTCCCGGTGGGATGCCTGGGCCTGGAAGCCGAGGTCGTAGTTCGCCAGTTGGGTTTGAATATCCTGCTCCGCTATCGACGGTGAAACCCTGGCGGACACCAGGTCCAGGTTATTCTTCAACGCCGTCTTCAAAGCGTCCATCAGGGTCAGGGGGTATTCCTTCTCCCCCTCCGCGGCCCGGGCCGGGGTCGCCAGGACCGGCAACACCAGGGCCACCGTCATCAGAACCAACATGAGAACCGTATCCGCTTTTCTTTCCAGCATGCATCGATCTCCCGGCCGGAACTCATCCGTCCGACGATTCTTAGTACGCACCCCGCAGAGGAATGGTTTCACGTCTCCAGGAGACAGGCAACTTTCCGGCCGTCGGGAAGGGTCGCCAGCTTCGGCTCTTCGACGGCGCATTCCTTCACCGCCGCCGGGCACCGGGGATGGAACCGGCAGCCGGGAGGGGGCGCCACCGGGGAGGGCGGTTCCCCTCCCAGGGCCGGAGCGGCAGGACGGCCCGGTTCCAGGGCCGGCGTGGCGGCCAATAACGCCTTGGTATAGGGGTGTTTCGGCGCCGCGTACAGGTCCGGCCCCGGCGCCTCCTCCACGATTCTGCCCAGGTACATCACCGCCACCCGGTCGCAGACCTGCCGGACCAGGTTCAGATCGTGGGCGATGAACAGGTACGCCAGGTCGAGCCTTTCCCTGAGGTCGAGCATCAGGTTGATGATCTGCGCCTGCACCGGCGTGTCCAGCGCGGTCACCGGTTCGTCGGCCACCAGGAACCGGGGGGAGCAGGCGATGGCACGGGCGATTCCGATCCGCTGCCGCTGCCCACCGGAAAACTCGTGAGGATATTTCTGCAGGGCGGAGCGGTCCAGGCCGACCTGGGAGAGAAGTTCCTCCACCCGGCGCAGGCGGCCCTGTTTCCCTCCACAGAGCTTGTGGATCTTCAACGGCTCTTCCACCAGGGTCCGAACCTTCATCCGGGGGTTGAGAGATCCGTACGGATCCTGGAACACGATCTGGAAGTTCTTCCGGAACTTCCTCAGTTCCCTCTCCTTCATTCCGAGAAGATCCACGCCGTCGAAAAACACTCTCCCGGCGTCCGGTTCCAAAAGGCGGATCAGCAGTCGGCCCGTCGTCGACTTTCCCGACCCCGATTCCCCCACCAGGCCGAGAATCTCCCCTGTCCCGACATGAAGGTCGACTCCATCCACCGCCTGCACCGGCCCGAACCGCTTCACAAGACCGGCGGCTTCCAACAGCGGCGCGCTCACGGCGTTCGCTCTTTCGACACAATCCGGCGGTCATGGAGAAAACAGGCGGCTCGATGCCGCCCGGAGATCGGAACCGGTCCCGGGACCTCACGGTCACACGGCTCGAACCGCTCGGAGCAGCGGGGATGAAACCTGCAACCGGGAGGAAAGCGGGCCGGATCGGGCACCGTGCCGGGAAGCACCGACAAGCGGTTCGACCCGGCTTCCGCTAGCGACGGCCGGGCCGCCAGAAGCCCGGCGGTGTACGGGTGGGCCGGGTTCCGGAACAGTTCCCCCACCTCCGCCTCCTCCACCATCCGCCCCGCGTACATCACCTCGACCCGGTCGGCGTTTTCCGCCACCACCCCCAGGTCATGGGTCACCAGCAGCACGGTCAACCCGAGACGATCCTTGAGCGACCGCAACAGTTCCAGCACCTGGGCCTGGATCGTCACGTCCAGGGCTGTGGTCGGCTCATCGGCGATCAGCAGATCCGGCTTGCAGGAAAGGGCGATGGCCAGCATCACCCTCTGCTTCATCCCCCCGGACAGTTCGTGGGGATAGGAAGACGCCTGCCGCTCCGGGTCCGGCAGGGCGACCTCTTCCAGGAGCCGGACCGCCTCCCGCCAAGCTTCCTTCTTCTTGAGGCGCCGGTGAATCCGGATCGCCTCGGAAACCTGGGATCCGATCTTCATCACCGGGTTCAAGGCCGCCGCCGCCTCCTGGAAAACCATCCCGATCTTGCCGCCGCGAACCGCCTGCATCTCTTTTTCGCTCAACCGGAGCAGGTCGGTTCCTTGGAACCGGATCGAACCGGCGACGATCCTGCCGGGCTCCACCAGCCGGAGGATCGAAAGGGCCGTGGCGGTTTTCCCGCAGCCGGACTCGCCCACCAGGGCGCAGGTCTCGCCTCGCTCCAACCGCAGATCCATGCCGTCCACCGCGTGAGCTTCCCCGTTCGGCCCGTCGTACCGGACATGGAGCCCTTCGATTTGCAACAACGGTTCCATCAGAAGCGGAAACTCTCGTGGTAGGCGCCGAACACCTTCCGAAGCCGGTCGGAGATCTCGCCCAGGGTGGCGTAGCACTCCACCGCCCGAAGAATCGGCGGCATCAGGTTGTCGTCGCCCCCGGCCGCCTGTTCGAGTTCACCCAGGGCGGCATCCACCGCCTCCTGGTCCCTCCGCTCTTTCAAGGCCCCCAAGTTTTCCGCCCGCCGGGCCTGGAGGGCTTCGTCCACCTTCAACACCGGAGGCTTCGGACGGTCCTGGCCGCTTTCCTGGAAACGGTTCACGCCGACGACCACCTCCTCGCCGGCCTCCACCTGTTTCTGCCGGCGGTAGGCCGCCTCGTGGATCTCCCTCTGCTGGAATCCCTGTTCGATGGCGCGGACGGCGCCGCCCATCTCGTCCAGGCGCCGGATGTAGGCGGCCGCCTCTTTTTCGATCGACGCCGTGAGCGACTCCACGTAGTAGGAACCGGCCAGCGGATCGACCGTATCGGCCGCGCCGGTTTCATGGGCGATCACCTGCTGGGTTCGAAGGGCCAGGAGGGCGGCAGGAGCCGTGGGAAGCCCCAGCGCCTCGTCCATGGAGTTGGTGTGGAGGGACTGGGTGCCGCCCATCACCGCCGCGAACGCCTGCAGGGCGGTGCGGACGATGTTCACCTCCGGCTGCTGGGCGGTCAGGCTGGAACCGGCGGTCTGGGTATGGAAACGGAGGCGGGCCAGGGCCGGGTCGTCCATGCCGAACCGCTCTTTCACAATCCTTGCCCAGAGCCTCCGCGCGGCGCGGAACTTGGCTGCCTCTTCGAAGAAATTGGAGTGGCCGTTGAAGAAGAACGAGAGCCGCCGGCCGAACTGTTCGAACTTCAACCCCCGGGCCAGCGCCGCTTCGCAATAGGCGACGGCGTTAGCCAGGGTGAACGCGACCTCCTGCACCGCCGTGCTCCCCGCTTCCCGCATGTGATAGCCGGAAATGGAGATCGTGTTCCACCGGGGCGCGTGCTCGGCGCACCAGGAGAAAATATCGGTGGTGATCCGGAGGGACGGTCCGGGCGGGAAAATGTAGGTCCCCCGGGCGATGTACTCTTTCAACAGGTCGTTCTGAACCGTGCCGGAAACCGCTTCCGGCTTCACACCCTGCTTCTTCGCCACGGCGATATACAGCGCCAGGAGGATCGCGGCTGTGCTGTTGATGGTCATGGAAGTGGAAACCTTGTCCAGGGGGATCTCCCGGAAAAGCTCCTCCATATCTTCCAGGGACGAGATCGCCACGCCGACCTTGCCGACCTCGCCTGCGGCGAACGGGCTGTCCGAGTCGTACCCCATCTGGGTCGGAAGATCGAACGCCACCGACAGTCCGGTCTGCCCCTGTTTCAGAAGGTACCGAAACCGTTCGTTGGTTTCCCGGGCGGTGCCGAACCCGGAATACTGGCGCATGGTCCAGAACCGGCTGCGGTACATGGTCGGCTGGATTCCCCGGGTAAACGGGTAACGGCCCGGATACCCGAGTGCTGTTTCATAGCCGTCCGGCGGGAGATCCTGATCGGTGTACAGCCGCTTGACTTCGATCCCCGAAGAGGTCTTGAATTTCGTTCTCCGCTCCGGCGCCCGTTCAATAGCGCTGCGGACCTCCCTCGATTCCCATTCGGCGTACTGGCGGCGATCCGATTCGGACATTGAGCTGCACTCCTCTGGTCGTTTCAGAGTCGAGGATAACACCTGAACGGCCCGAAGGGATGCCGGGAGGGGCAAAGAACCTCGGAAAGGGGGGAGGTCGAAGAGGTGCCCGAGGGAGATGGCTCCCGGGGCTCAAGATCCTCGGAAAGGCGGGCATCCGGTTTCCCCGACCGGCTCCGGGCCGCCTCTGATTCA
>CAZZIV010000106.1:0-3419 GCA_964654385.1 uncultured Acidobacteriota bacterium
GAAGCGGTCCGGCTCCTCTCCCAGGCGGTCTCGATCCGTCCCGACGACCCGGACGGGCTGTCCCGGCTCGCGAAGGGCTATCGAACCCTGGGCATGTACAACGAAGCGGTGATCGCCATGGAGAAGGCGATCCGACTCGCCCCCGGCACGGCGGAATACCCGACGGCCCTGGGGATGATCCAGTTGGAACTCGGGCTGGTCCACAGGGCCGCGGAATCGTTCCGGAAGGCGCTGAAGCTGGACCCGGCCCTGGCCGGGCCCCACCGGGGCCTGGCGGAAATCGCCCGCCGGAACGGAGACTACGCGTCCGCCCTGGGGAAGATCGACGACGCTCTCCGGGACGACCGGTTGCAGGCCCCGGAGAGGAAAGAGTTGGAAGAGTACCGGGCGGAAGTCGTCGCCGAGGAATCGGAACTGGAAGCCCTGGAGACGGCACTGGAACAGGGCGACGCCGAACCGTCCGACTACAGCCGGCTGGCATCCCTCTACGCTCGTCGGAAGGAATGGGCGAAAGCGGCGGAGCTGGAGGCGAACGGAGACGGCACGGTTCTCGGGCGGCTCGGCTATTACCTGCTGAAGGCCGGCGCGTTCGCCGAAGCGGACCGGTTCTACCGGGGGATTCCTCCGGAGCGGCAAACGCCGGACCTCCTTCTGAATCACGGGATCGCCCTGGCGGCCCTGGGAAACGACCAGGAGGCGGAAGCTCTTTACCGAGAGGCCCTGGATCGGAAGGAAGACTTCCCCCAGGCATGGCTGTACCTGGGAAACGCCCTGGTGCGGCAGGGACGGAACCAGGAGGCGGTGCAAGCTTTCCGGAGATACCTCCAGGCCGGGAAGGAGAGCCGGGCCGCCGAACAGGTCCGCAGGATCCTGGAACAACTGACCGGGGAGACACCCTCATGATCCGCCGCAACACTGTTCTCCTGTTGATCCTCCTCCTGGCCGGCGCGGCGGCATCGCCGTCGTTCGCCCAGGACGCCGAGCGCAGGAAAGGGTTTTCCATCCGGATCACCGCCCCCAAGGACCAGGAACCGGTGTTCGGCAAGACCCGGATCGCCGCCAAACTCAAAATGGACGAGCCCGAGTTCCTGGACCGGGTCGAGTTCCTGGTCGGGGACCAGGTGGTCTTCGTGGACCGGGAGGCTCCTTTCGAATGTACCTATGACTTCGGAAAAGAACCGAAGGCCTGGATCATCCGAGCGGTCGCCTACCACAAGGAAGGTCCGACGGTGAGCGACGCGGTCATCACCCGGAAGCTGCGGGCCGGACTGGTCCAGACGGAGGAGGTCAACCGTGTCCTCCTCTGGATCACCGTGACCGACAGGGAAGACACCCTCATCACCGACCTGCACAGGGAAGAGTTCACGGTATTCGAAGACGGCAAGAAGCAGAAGATCCTGGAATTTTACCTGGAGGACCGTCCGATCAGCCTGGCGATCCTCCTGGACAGTTCCGGATCGATGCAGGACGCCATGGAAGAGATCCACAAGGCGGCCGGCTCATTCGTAGACACTCTCCGGCCGGAAGACCAGGCGCTGGTCATCGATTTCGATGAGCGGGTATTCCTGGTGCAGGATCTCACCCCGGATCACGACGCCCTGAAAGAGGCGATCACCACCACCGAGGCGATCGGCGGCACCGCCCTCTATGACGCCCTCCACGCCGCCTACAGGAAGCTTCGGGATATCCAGGGAAGAAAAGCGATCGTTCTCCTGTCCGACGGCGTCGACTCGGCCAGCCAACTGGGATTCAAGAGGGTCCTGGAGGAGGCGAAATCGAACAACGTGATGATTTTCGCCATCGGGATGGGAAACAGCTTCAGCGATTCCAGCAACCGGCAGGTCCTGAAGGAGTTCTCTTCCTCCACCGGCGGCCGGAGTTTCTTCATCAAGAGGTCGGACCAGTTGGGAGGAATCTATCGCAGGATCGCCGAAGAGCTCCGAACCCAGTACTTCCTTACCTACTCCACGGCGATCCAGGAATGGAACGGGCACTGGGTGAAGCTGAAGGCGGTTTCCTCCGATCCGAGCCACAAGGTCCGGGCGAGGAAGGGGTTCTTCGCCGTTCCCAGGAAAACCGATTAACGAACCCCGATGTGGATGTTGCACGCCTGTTTCCGTTCCGAATCCAGGTGCCGGAGCGCTGGATCAACATTCTCCCTTCCACCTTGGGGGCGAAGCGGGACGGACGGAGGGACCGGGATCTCCTCCGGCAGCAGATCCAGCGGCGAAAGCTTGTGTCCCGGCGGTTGGGGAACCAGCAGGATCACCAGTTCCGTCGATTCCGCCAGAGAAATCTCGCCACGGATCGGCAGGAAACCGATGCCGTGGACTTCCAGCAGCCAGTCCCCCGCCTCCATGCCGGGCAGGCGAAAGCGGCCTTCTTCGCCGCTGCGGGTCCGGACCGGGTTCCGTCCGGCTTCGACCGGGGTCAGCCGAACGGTTCCGTCAGGGACCGGATCCCCTTCCAGGGTTTTCAACACCCCTTCCAGCCGGATCGTTCCTGCAGGGGCATCCTGATCCCCGGCAGGCGCCGCCATCTTCTCTCCGGCCCGGGCGGCCGGGGGCATCTCCACCTCCACCACCGGCCGGAACGGAAACTGCACCCGAATCCCTTCCTTGACCACCGCCTGCAATCGATCCTTGAAAATCGCCACTTGGTACGTCCCGTCAGGCAGTTTCAGGGTTCGGAAAGTGCCCTGGCGATCGGTGGAAGTCCACACAATCTCTCCAGGATGGTCATCGGGCCGGATCCGGACCGACGCGCCGACCACCGGCCGGCCGGCGGAAGTCCGCGCGTTTCCCTTGAGGCTGGTGCCGTTGTTGCCGCGAACCCGTGGCGGCGACGGGCCCGCCGCCGCCCGGACCGGGATCCACCCAGCACCAAGAACAAGGCAGAAGCCGAGGAAAGCAGCGAGCAAGGTCCTGGGGATCCGCCTGGTTTCATCGTTCCGCCGTTCGGACACGGAATACCCTCCAACGCCAGGCGGTCCGCCGGCCCGGCAACCCCTCCCCGGGAGTATAACGGCGCCGGAGGCGAGCGGCACCTTCCGGTGGAACCCGCGTCGTCCTTGACGGCACAGGAATCGTACCGTATCATCCCTGCTTTCCTTCCGAGGGGGACGGCCCCGAAGAAGGAGAGAATCGACAAGTTACAGATTTCAGGGCGGTTAGCTCAGCTGGTAGAGCACCTGCTTTACACGCAGGCTGTCACTGGTTCGAGTCCGGTACCGCCCACCAGGAAATGGCGCGCGGGAACCGCCCGGTCGTGTTGCGACCGGGGCCTCGCTGCAATAGATTAAGGCACACGGAGCCGTGGTGTAGTTGGTTAACATATCGGACTGTCACTCCGAAGATCGCGGGTTCAAGTCCCGTCGGCTCCGCCATCTACAATTCCAAGCGGGTTCCCCGGCCCGACCT
>CAZZIV010000106.1:3519-7773 GCA_964654385.1 uncultured Acidobacteriota bacterium
AAGGGCAAGTCCCGTCGGCTCCGCCATCCAAAATTCCAAGCGGGTTCCCCGGCCCTACCTTTCTCTTCCAGAACCTTTTGCGCCTAACCCCCGCCGCCGGGGGTTGGTCATTTTGATCCTGCTCGCGCACGATCCAAAAGGGCAAGTCCCGTCGGCTCCGCCATCTACAATTCCAAGCGGGTTCCCCGGCCCGACCTTTCTCTTCCAGAACCTTTTGCGCCTAACCCTCGCCGCCGGGGGTTGGTCATTTTGATCCTGCTCGCGCACGATCCAAAAGGGCAAGTCCCGTCGGCTCCGCCATCTACAATTCCAAGCGGGTTCCCCTGCCCGACCTTTCTCTTCCAGAACCTTTTGCGCCTAACCCCCGCCGCCGGGGGTTGGTCATCAGGAAAGGAATTGTCCTACCGCCGTTCCGATGAAGGTCGCAATCGCGTATCCCAGCGTCCCGACCAGGATCGCGGGGGTGACCAGGGCGTCCCACTTCCGGGCGGTCGCCATGGCGGCGGCGGTGGTCGGCCCGCCCATGTTGGCATTGGAGGCGATCACGATTTCCACCAGGTCCAGCCGGAGCAGCCGGCCGGCGGCCAGGATGAACAGAAGGTGAACCGCCAGAATCGACGCGGCCAAAAGAAAGAGAATCGGACCTTCCTTCACCACGACACCGATGTTGGCACTGGCGCCGATGACGGCAAAGAAGACCTGCATCAATAACGTACCGGCCTCTGAGGCGCCGGTCAGCCGGGAGAGGGTTCCGGGAAACGCGGTGGCCGCGAGAACAGCCAGGCCGGTCACGATCAGAATCGCCGCGCTCTTCACACCGATGAAAGCGGCAACACCGTAACCTACCGCGCAGAAAGCCGCTCCGAGGGCGAGAGCGATCGCCAGGTCGGCGAGACGGATCTTCACTCCGGCCCGTTCTTCGCCGGTCCGCGCGCCGACCGCCGGCTCTTCCGCCTCATGGCGCCGGACGTAGCGGCGCCGCAGCCATCCGATGGAGGGAAGGGCGAACAGGATCAGGAAATACAAGGTCATGACCAGGTTGTCGGCGGCGATCCCTGCCGTCAGCAGGTCCCCGGAACGGAGCCCCAGCGCCTCGGAAGTAGCCACGTAATTCATCGATCCCCCGATGTACGTGGCGCAGAAGATTCCCGCCAGCTTGGGTCCTTCCGCCCCCAGCGGAATCAGCCGGAACGCGGCCATGGTGCCGAGGACCGTCCCGACTCCCCCGGCCAGGAAAGCCAGGAGGGTCGGGCCGGCCTCCCGGAGGATCCGTCGAAGATCGGCCTTGAACAACAGGAGAGGAATCGCCAGGGGCACGAAATAGGTCCAGACCGCGTCGTACGCCGGCGCCTGCACAGGAATGACACCGAGGTTGGAAAGCAGGAAGGTGGTGCCGATGGCGATGACCGCTCCGGAGAGACGGGAGCCCCAACCGGTTCTCTCCCCCCAGAGTCCGAACGCGGCGGCGGAGAGAAGAACCGCCCACAGGGCCCAATGCTGATCCGGTGCAATGATCGGATTCATCCCCTTTCCTCCATATCGTCCGACGCGCGGCCTAGTGTACACGCCTTCGCTGTGGGATCGGGCCGCTTCGTGCGATATCCTCTCTCCGGCAGGAGGACCTGGAACTTTGCGACGACCCGTCTCCAGCAAACAATGGTGGTTCCGCGCGGCGGCGGCGCTGATCCCACTGGCGTTGCTGGTGCTCCTGGACCTGGCCCTGGGCTGGGCCGGCCTGGCCCCCCGGGAAAGCGGGGCCTTGTTCGATCGCCGGACCCGGGAAGAGGGGTTCACGCCGTTCATCCATGCAGGAGACGGAGCCCTCTCGGTCCGCTCCGACTGGGTGAACCCGGGAGTCAATCTCCGGGCCCGGAAGGGAGAGGCGGCAGGAAGGTTTTTCCTCTACCCGGGCTTCCGTCCCGGCCGGATCACCGCAGAAAAAGAACCGGGCACGATCCGGATTTTCATCCTGGGCGGATCCAGCGCCTACGGCCTGTACGTAGGGGAGGACGAAGCGTTTTCAGGACGGCTCCATGCTCTCCTGGAAGGCCGTCACCCCGATCAACGCTGGGAGATCCTCAACCTGGGCTGTCCGGGATGGGCCAGCGACCGGGTCCTGAACCTGATGCAGGGGCTGATCGACCTGGACCCGGATCTGTTCATTGTCTACAGCGGCCACAACGAACTGCTCCGCGGCGCCGTGGAGGCGCCCTCCACCGGGAAGATCGGATTCCGGGAGCGCCTGTTGAAAGTTTCCACGCTGTATGCCTGGCTCGATCATGCCGTCGACCGCTTCAAGAACGCAGGGCGGTTCGACCCGGTGCCCGAAGACGAGGCGGCCCTGAACGCCGGGCAGAGCCTGGTCTTCGACCCTTCCACCCTGCCGGTGGAGCAGCGAAGCCGGCCCTCTCCGGAAGCTCTCGATCGCGCCGTGGAACGGTACCGAAACAACCTTCAGAAAATGCTCGCCCTTTGTGCGTCCCGGTCGATCCCGATCGTCCTGGGCTTGCCGGCGGCGAACCTTTGGACGCCGCCGACGGTGGCGGCAGGCGACCTGCTGACCCGGAAAGGTTCTCCCGAACGCGCCCTCTTCCTGGAGAACCTGCAACGAGTGGAAGCCGGCCGGCCCGAGGAAGCGATTCGGGATCTCAGGAGCTTGTCCGCCGGCAACCCTCAGGACGCGGGGCTGCATTATTGGCTCGGAGTGGCCCTGGTCCGAGCCGGAGACCGGACCGATGGGCTGGAAGAACTACAGGCGGCCCTGGACCGGGATGTCCGCACTCACAGAATCACCGGCCCGATGGAACAGGTTTTCGAGGGCTTGACCCTCCGACCTGGGGAACGGGTCCTCGACTTCCGGCCGGTGCTGCGGCCGACCGGCGCCGAGGCGGAGGCCGCCGCCTTCTTCCTGGACCATTGCCACCCGTCGGCGGAAGGCCATGAACGGATCGCCGGCCGACTGCTGCCGATCGTGGAGGAACTCCTGCAGCCGGCGACCCGAGACGAGACTAATCACACCGCCCGGTAAGATCCTGGTTGATGTCGCAGACTCCGCCGGGGTCCACGTGCTCCGGCCGTTCGGCGCCTGAGGAATCCGCGCCCAGCGAACCTTCCACGTTCCCGTCGTTCCCGACGATCAGGAAAAAGATGTCGGATGTGGAGGCCGGGTAGGTCCACACATACGTCCCGGCGGTTCCCAGGAAACACTCGTTCGCCGTCTGGGCGCCATATCCATAGATGGATACGTCGGCCAGCGGTCCCCATTCCAGGTTGTTGTCGGTGGCGGAACAGGGATTGTCGTAGCTCAAGGTCAAGGTGCCGGCGACCGGATCGTGGGCGGTCACCAGGAGGGGCTGCAACAGCTGGCTCGAGGTTTCCCCGGGAGTCGCCGTCACACCGCTGCAATCGGTGTCGCTCATGTCGTATACCTGGTCGCCGTCATTGTCCAGGCCGATGGTGGCGGCGGCGTAGTTTTCCTCGGTGAGGGTCGGGTTGCACGGATCGGTCGGCTGGCTGGGATGATTCCCGGTGGAGGCATAGTAGGGAGGCAGCACATCCTCGCCGACCACCGTCTTCGCCGCCGGGTCCGAATCGGCGTGGCAGTTCAGGCAGATGGTCTCCCCAGCCCTGTAGTGGTGCTGCCGAAGCCCGGCACCGTACCCTTCCGTTCCAACGCCGGTTCCGTCTTCCGCCCGGCCGTGGCACCCCAGGCAGCCGATCGGGTCCCAGCCGGTGCCGCCGTTGGACGTGGCGATCGGTTCGGGAAAACGCACCGCGTCATGGCAGGTGTCGCAATCGCTGTCGACCATCTGCCTCCGGTGAACGTCGTGGAGGTCGTCCCCCCAGGACACGCCGTCTTTGAGGGAGACATAAGGGGAGGCCCTGAACCCTCCGTGGCATTCCGCACAATTGCCGGCGGTTCTTGAAATGGAATAGTCCTGGTAGGCCATCGCGGCCCCGCAGATCAGGACTCCAGCGGCCAGAAACATCACCGGTTTCCACAGGCCGGATCGTTTCTTTGATTCTCCGTTCATTCGAGTTCTCCTTCTTCCCGGCCCGCGATCGATCCGAAGATCGAGACGCTCCGGAGAGGGGAAAATATGCATGCCTCTTCTTCGGTCTCGCGCTGGAAATTACGTGTTGTCAAGAGGGAAAAGGAGGTGCTATACACGACTTAAAAGGTCATTTTTCATCGGGCTTCCGCCCGGGGATTCCGCCGTCCTCCCCATCCCCTCCAGTCCGACAAAAACACTC
>CAZZIV010000106.1:7873-11069 GCA_964654385.1 uncultured Acidobacteriota bacterium
GTTCTCCGGCTGTTCCGGTTCCACCCGGCCTTTCACGGATCCCGCGTGAGCAGCCTGCCCGTTCCCGGCCAGGCGTTCCGGCTTATGGAGGGCGGGCTAGTCATCCTGTACCGGATCGTTTAAAATTTCCCGGTTCACAGAGAGTGCACCCTCCCCAAGGAGACAACCATGAAGGAAACGATCCTCCAGTACATCCGCGACGAATACCTGGACGACGAAGACGACGACGATATCGAACTGGACGAGAACACCGCCCTGATCTCCAGCGGCATCGTCGACAGTTTCAGTATGGTCAGCCTGAAGCGGTTCCTGGAAAAGAAATACGACATCACCCTTCCCGACGAAGACGCCACGCCGGAAGCGTTCGACACGGTGGCAAGGATCCTCGACATTGTCCAGAAACATCAGAAAGGCTGAAGATCATGGCCTATTCGGAAAAAGTTCGCGCCGCCTACCGTGAAAATCTCCAAACGATCCGGGAAGCGGGGATCTACAAGGAAGAACGGTACATCCACTCTCCCCAATCCGCCGACATCCAGGTGGAGTTCCCCTCCGGGAGCCCGCTGAAAGAAGTGGTCAACCTTTGCGCCAATAACTACCTGGGCCTCTCCAGTCATCCCGAAGTGGTCGCCGCCGCCCACAAGGGGCTGGACGACCGGGGGTTCGGCCTGTCCAGCGTCCGCTTCATCTGCGGCACCCAGGATGTGCACCGGGACCTGGAAAACGCTCTTTCCCGGTTCCTGGGCATGGAAGACACGATTCTCTTCCCCTCCTGCCTGGACGCCAACGCCGGGGTTTTCGAGGCGGTTCTCGGCCCGGAAGACGTGATCATCTCCGACCGGCTGGTCCACGCCAGCATCGTGGACGGCATCCGGCTATGCAAGGCGATGACCGACACCTACAAGCACGCCAACATGGATCACCTGGAGCAGAAGCTCCAGGAGCACCAGGACAAGAACAAACGGATGATTGTCACCGACGGCGTGTTCAGCATGGACGGCGACCTGGCCCCCCTGGACAAAATCTGCGCGCTGGCGGAACAATACGACGCTATGGTCTTCACCGACGAGTCCCACGCCACCGGCTTCATCGGCAAGACCGGTCGAGGCGTACACGAACATTTCGGCGTAATCGACAAGGTCGACATCATCACCACCACCCTGGGGAAAGCGCTGGGAGGAGCGGCCGGCGGCTGCGTCTCCGCCCGGAAAGAGATCGTGGATCTCTGCCGGCAGCGGGCCCGGCCGTACCTGTTCAGCAACACGATGGCTCCCCCGCTGGTCTGCGGCGCCCTGAAGGTGCTGGAAATGCTTTCCGGAAGCACCGAGCGGAGGGACAAGCTGGAAGAGAACACCCGGTTCTGGCGGAACGGCCTGGAAGAGGCAGGTTTCGTTCTGAAGAAAGGGGAGAGCCCGATCGTCCCGGTCATGCTGTTCAACGCCAAGCTCAGCCAGGACTTCGCCCGGGACCTGTATGCCGAGGGGATCTACGTGGTCGGGTTCTTCTTTCCGGTGGTCGCCAAGGGCCAGGCCCGGATCCGGACCCAGCTCTCGGCAGCCCACGACATCCCGATGCTCGAAAAGGCGCTGGATTCTTTCCGGAAGATCGGCGAGAAATACGGCATCCTGGGCCTCGACAAGAAGGCGATCATCGCCAAGTACGGGAATTGAACGACCGGAACGATCACCGGGACCTCTGGTGGCCGGCGGCGGCGGCGGAGAGGGTAGAGGTCGCTCACCTGGAGTTGGACCGGCCGTTCCAGACCGTTCACGGCGGTGAACTGCCCGACCTTCAGGTCGCCTACGAATCCTGGGGAAGCCTGAACGAAAGCCGGGACAACGCCGTCCTGGTCGTTCATCCTCTGACCACCGACACCCACGCCACCGGCGAATTCGACGGCCAGGCACCGGGCTGGTGGGAATCGCTGATCGGTCCAGGCCGGGCGATCGACACCGACAACCGGTTCGTCCTCTGCCCGAACCTGACTGGAAGCTGCTACGGCAGCACCGGCCCCCGCTTTCCCGCCGGAGACGGCGAACCGTACCTGGATCGGTTTCCCCTGCTCACTCCCCTGGACATCATGCGGATCCAGCACATGCTGATCCGGCAGTTGGGCATCCGCCGCCTTCATCGGGTGATCGGCCCTTCGATGGGCGGCATGATCGCCTGGGAGTGGGCGATCGAGCAGGGAAGCATGATCGACCAGGTCGTGGTGGTCGCGGCGCCCCTCCAAACCACTCCCTACCAGATCGGCCTGAACTGGCTGCAACGTCGCGGCATCGAAATCGACCTGTCCGGCGATGAAATCACCTCCCGGCTGGGACAGATGGTCGCCCGGGGCGTGGGGATGCTCAGCTACCGGGCGCCGGTCGGTCTTGAGGAGAAATTCGGCCGGGACTGGTTCAAGAAACCCGGGTCCACCATCCAGGACCGGGGGGTGTTCAACATCGAATCCTGGCTGCGGCACCACGGCAAGCGGATCACCAAGCGGTTCGACCCGCTCACCTATATCCTCCTGACCCGGGTGATGGACCTCCATGACGTGGGGGAAAATCGTGGCGGTCTGATCGCCGCCCTGGACCAGGTGGAATGCCCGGTCACCGCCGTGGGGATCGGCAGCGACCAGCTCTACACCGCGTCCGAGGTCCAACAGGCGACCGAACTCCTGGCGCGCCTGGAAAAGCCGGTCCGCTACGCCGAGATCCGGTCCCTCCATGGCCACGACGGCTTCCTCCTGGAAACCGACCAGCTCGCCGCGATCCTGAGAGACGAGGTTTCACACTGACCCGATCGGCGCCGGCCGGGTCCGGCTGCCATCGGAGAGACCGGCACGCTACCCCATCTTCTCCAGGACCATGTCGCCCATGTCCGAAGTCGAGATGCCGCTGCGGGCGTCGGCGGAGGGAACTTCGCCGCTGGAGAGAAGATCGCCCACCGCCTTCTCCACCCGGGCCGCCGCTCCGGTTTCGCCCAGGAAGTCCAGCATCATGGCGACAGCGGAAATCGAGCCCAGGGGGCAGGCGACGTTCTTGCCGGCGTACTTGGGGGCGGAGCCGTGGATCGGCTCGAACATGGAGGTCTTGCCGGGATGAATGTTGCCGGAGGCGGCGATCCCTATGCCGCCCTGGAGCATCGCGCCCAGGTCGGTGATGATGTCGCCGAACAGGTTGGTGGTGACGATCACGTCGAACCACTC
>CAZZIV010000107.1:0-10905 GCA_964654385.1 uncultured Acidobacteriota bacterium
TTGCAACCCCTCCGGGGAACCGACCGGAGCACCCCCCGGCGGCATCCCCGGCCCTGCCGCCGCTCCTATTCCCACAGAGCCGATGCTCTACACCCTTTACATGAACTTCGGCCAGCTCCAGCAAGACGGGCGGGACCACGCCCTCACCGAAGCCCGGCGCTGGGTCCGGGAAACCATGGCGGACGAGGACCGGGTCCAGATCGTCGCCTGGTCGTCCCAGGCCGGCCTGGTGGAACTGGCACCGTTCACCGAGGACAAGAAAACCCTCTTGGAGGCCCTGGAAAACGCCGAACACGATCCGGCCATGAACGACCCGTTCCCAACGAACCGTACCTTTCGGCAGGAACGGTTGGCGAACTGCTGGGAATCGTGCGTTCCTCCAGGCTGCGGCCACTGCACCTCCCTGGCCCGGCAATTCGCCGGAGAGGAGTTCACCCACGGCCGAGGGTCCATGCAGGCCATGCAGCAAACCCTCTACTCCCTGGAAAAAGTTCCAGGCCAAAAAACCATGTTGTACTTCTACCAGAACGATACCCTGTTCCCAAACCGTTTGTATCCTGGATCGAACACACACTCCATAGACGACCTGATCGGCGAACAGGACCAGGTCGCCGCCGACGCCACCTTGTCCCGGACCAGCTTGGTGGCCGCCTTCGCCGGCTCGGACCCTTCCGGGCCCGCCGTCAATTTCGGCGCCAACCTGGCGGACAAGACCGGCGGATCCTATTCCCGGGCCGCCTACCTGATGCCGAAGGTGACCGACCCGGCGGGAAGAGGATGCCGATGCGTCTACCGGATCGCCGTTCGCCCTGCTCCTGACCGGAAAAAACACGTGCAACGGGCCTCGGTCTGGGTGCGGAACCGACGCGTTCCGAGGATCTGGCGGCTGCAGCACCTGGGCAAGGCTGACCGCTGGCTTCGAGACGCCCAGGCGGCGCTGCGCTCTCCAGATTCTTTCTCGCGGCTGCCGATTACCGCTTCTCTCCTCCCCCTCTCGTTCAAGAAGGGGCGGTGGACGGCGGCGGTGCAGGTGATCGTTCCTTCCGAATCCCTGGTGACCCTCCCCACGGCGGCCGGGAACACCGGCTCCTGGGAGACCGGCGCCCTTCTCTACCGGGGCGACGGCAAAGCCCCGAGGGAATTCCTGGCCCGTTCGGCTCTCCGGACCGAATCCACCGATCCGAAGCACCGGTACATCGTCCACGAACGGATCCTGGATAACCTCCGTCCCGGCGCCTGGCGGCTGGGCGCCTTCACCCGGGACAAGTACGCTGGACTGTTCGGAGGCGCCAAGGCGGAGGTGATCCTTCCCCCGCCCGGCCGAAACGGCCTCTCCACGCCGATCCTGTTGGCCGCGGGACGAAAATCTTTGCGGACCTCTCTTCCGGTTCTGCGAAAGAAAAAGCAACCGCCGGTAGCGAGAACGAAAGAGACGAACATGCGACCGGTACCGGTGAACGGCGATGCGATCCGTCTCGGCGAGCCGTTGGAGATCCGTTCCTGGGTCTGCGCTTCGAATCCACCGGTTCAGGGCCCGCCGCTGCGTTTTCTCACCGACGGCGACGGCGAACCGATCCTCCGCTTCGATCCGATCGATCCGCCCGGCGCGGGCGGCTGCCGGGAACTCGTGGACAGCCTGGAAACCGCCTACCTGGCGCCGGGAAAATACACCTACCACCTCCGGTACGGCGGGCTCGAAGAGGCGCTTCTGTTTCACCTGCCTCCCACCGAATCGAGCACCGAAGGAACCTCGGCTATTCGTCGTCCATCCGGTAGTAAAACTTCCGCTTCGCCAGTTCTTCGAAAAGGTCGCTGAGCAGTCGGCCGTCCACGCCTACGTTGTCGTAGGGGTGTTCCTGGATATGGATCACCGGCCGGCATTCTCCCGGCTCCATCCGCCGGACCAGGGCGTCGTTGATCCGTCGCACGATAGCCTGCTTCACTTCCCGAGGCTGCCGCGGGCAGTACAGCATGACGTGCACGTACCGGCGGCCTTCGCCTCCCTCCCACAAGCGGCCGGCGTAGGCGGTCTCTCCCTCGCCGTATTCCAGGAAACGGATGCCGATCCGCTCCCGGTCCATGCCGGTGGAATCGGCATAGGCGTCGGTCAACTCCCGTGCCAGCTCCTTCTTGGAAGCGGTCCTCGACCGGGGGAGCGTGATTTCCATGCAGGGCATCTCATTCTCCGATCAGGTGAGCGGCCACCCGGCGGGAATGGGGGCGGTGGCGATGCTCGTACAGGTAGATCCCCTGCCAGGTTCCCAGCACCGGGGCCCCACCGGCCACCGGAATCGACAAGGAGGCGGCGGTCAGCGCCGACCGGATATGGGCCGGCATGTCGTCCACCCCTTCGGCGGTGTGCCGCAGGATCGGATCCCCGTCGGGAATCAACCGGGACAGGAACCGCTCCATATCCCGCTGCACTTCCGGGTCGGCGTTTTCCTGCACCAGCAGGGAGGCCGATGTGTGCCGGACGTGCAGGGTCAGCAACCCTTCCTGGATCCCGGTCTCGCGAACCCAGCCCACCACCTCCGACGTGAAATCGATCATGGTCCGGCCGGGCGTGCGAAGGGTGATTTCGGTCGATTCCTGGCGCATGACAGGCTTACCGTATTGAAACGAGAACCGGAATGCAACCGGGATGGAAAGCTGGAATACAGGGGGCCGGGTGTGCGTTTCCAGGAAGCGGAGGGTAGGATAACCCCGGGAGATGGAAGGATGGGAACGATCATGAAGAAAACGATCCTGCTGGCGGCAGGGCTTCTTTTCGTGTCCGGCTGTATGTCGGCGGAACGGACGGAGACCATGAATAAAAACGACGCGGATCCCTCCGCCTCGAAATCGAACCTGGCCGTGGCGACCTTTGCCGGCGGCTGTTTCTGGTGCATGGAGAAGCCGTTCGAGCATATCCCGGGCGTCATGGAAGTGATCTCCGGCTACACCGGCGGCCACGTGGAGAACCCGACCTACCGGCAGGTCGGCGGAGGCGGCACCGGCCATGCCGAGGCGATCCAGGTTCGTTACGACCCGGAACAGGTGAGCTACGAAGACCTGCTGCAGGTGTTCTGGCGCCAGATCGATCCGACCGACGGAGGCGGGCAGTTCGTGGACCGGGGGAGCCAGTACCGAAGTGAAATCTTCTATCAGAACAAGGCGCAAAAGATCGCCGCCGAGCGGTCCCGGGAAGAATTGGCCGCTTCCGGACGGTACAAGAAGCCGATCGTCACTCCGATCACCCCGGCAGGGCCGTTCTACCCGGCGGAGGATTACCACCAGGACTTTTACAAGAAAGATCCCGGGCGGTACGGATCGTACCGATCCGGCTCGGGCCGGGACCGATACCTGGAAAAGGTGTGGGGCGAGAACCGGAAGTATTCTCCGAAGAAAGCCGGTGACTCCTCCTCCAACCGGTACCGGAAACCGACCGACAAGGAACTCCGGGAGCGGCTGAGCCCTCTCCAGTACAGCGTTACCCAGGGCGAGGGGACCGAGCCGTCGTTCCGGAACGAGTACTGGAACAACAAGGCCGAAGGGATTTATGTGGACGTGGTTTCCGGCGAGCCGCTGTTCAGTTCCCTGGACAAGTTCAAGTCGGGCACCGGCTGGCCCAGCTTTACCCGCCCCCTGGAAGAGGAAAACATCACCGTCCACGAAGATGTGCAACTCGGTTACGTCCGCACCGAGATCCGGAGCGCCCACGGCGATTCCCACCTGGGCCACGTCTTCCCCGACGGCCCGGAGCCGACCGGGATGCGCTATTGCGTCAACTCGGCCTCTCTCCGGTTCATTCCGAAAGAAGACTTGGAAAAAGAGGGGTACGGCGAGTATCTGAAGCTGTTCAAGCCGTGATGGAACCGCCGTCCGCGGCCAAACTCCCTGCCGCCCAACGGCGTTGAGCGATCCGAGAGGGAAAAGATCGTTTGACTCTCATCCCGGCGTGCGGACCATCGAACACGGCACCAACGCCCGGGAGTTCGGCCTCATGGTGAAGGCGGGCGTCCCCCCGAAGGTCGCCCTGCAGGCGGCTACGGTGACGGCGGCGGAGGTGCTGGAAGCCCGGGACGACCTGGGCTCCCTTGAAGCCGGCCGGCTGGCCGACCTGGTGGCGGTTCCTGGAAACCCGCTGGAGGAGATCACGGTGATGGAGAAGGTCGATTTCGTCATGAAGGAAGGGGTCGTCTACAAGAAGCCGTGAGCCGGCTCAGTCGAAACCCCGCCGGTCCTGCTTCAGACGGCCTCGTTTCTTCTTCTCCTCCAGCCGCTTTTCTTTCTGCGCCCGGCTCACCCCGGTTTTCTTTCGCGGTTTCGGCCGTTTCAGGGCGGAGAGCAGGAGCTCGGCGAACCGCCGGATCGCCTCTTCCTGGTTCAAGGCCCGGGAGCGGCGGCTGTCACAGGCGACCTGCAGGATCCCCTCCCGGTTGATCCTGCCTGCCAGCTTCTCCCGGATCCGGTTCTTCTGGGCCCCGGACAGGCTTTCCGAACCGTCCAGGTCGAACTGCAGGATCACCTTGGTGCTCACCTTGTTGACGTGCTGGCCTCCCGGCCCGCCGGAACGGGCGTAGGTGAACGTCAGTTCGGATTCGGAAATGCCCCCGTGAGCGCCGAGGTCGATCACACCTGTTTCTCCGCCGCCCCGGCTTCCACCGCCGCCCGGGCCTCCAGGGCTTCGAGGACCAGTTCCGGGCCGGCGCCCTCCCGGCAGGAACCGACGGTCAGGACCCGCCTCCAGGCCCGGGCCCCCCGGACCCCGGCGAACAGGCCGAGCATGTGGCGGGTGACACGGACCAGCGGCCGCCCTTCCGCCAGGCACTGCTCGATGTAGGGGACCATCCGACGGGCCACCTCTTCTCGGCTCGGCGGCGGGGAGACGCTGCCGAACAGTTTCCGGTCGGCCTCCGCCAGCATGTACGGATCGTCGTACGCCGCACGGCCGATCATCACGCCGTCCACCTTTCGCAACGGTTCCTCCGCGTCGTCCAGGGACCGGATCCCGCCGTTGATTTCAATGGCGAGATCGGGAAACTCCTCTTTCAACCGGTAGACATCTTCATACCGGAGCGGAGGCACCGTCCGGTTCTCCCGGGCGCTGAGCCCTTTCAGCCACGCTTTCCTGGCGTGGACGATGAACCGATCGCACCCGGCCTCCGCCACCTTGGCGACGAAGTCCGCCATGTCTTCGTAACGATCCAGGTCGTCCACGCCGATCCGGTGCTTCACCGTCACCGGGATCTCCACCGCGTTCCGCATCGCCGCCACCAGGCGGGCGACCTGGTCCGGCCGGAACATGAGGCAGGCGCCGAATCGGCCTCTCTGCACCCGGTCGCTGGGGCAGCCGACGTTCAGGTTGATTTCGTCGTAGCCGTACCCTGCGCCGATCCGGGCCGACTCGGCCAACGCCTCCGGATCGTCCCCGGCCAGTTGGAGCGCTACCGGCTTCTCTTCCGGCGAGAACGCCAGGTGCCGCTCCCGGTCGCCGTGGAGAATCGCTCCGCTGGTCACCATCTCGCTGTACAGGAGCGCCTCCCGGGTCAGCAGCCGGGTGAACCGGCGGAAGTGCCGGTCGGTCCGGTCCAGCATCGGCGCCACGCTCAGCGCCCGGGTTTTGCCACGGGACATCGGCCTGCTCCTCGGTTCGCCTCCGAGAGGCTACCGCTCCGGCGGCGTCATCGCCGGTTTCCGAAAGGTGATCCCCTCCCACTCTCCGTCTTCCTGCACCACCAGGCCCGGGTTCTTTTTCCGGAACCAGGCGACCAGATCCTGGACCAGGTCGTCGGGGGTGGAGGCGGCCGAGGTGATCCCCACCGTCTCGATCCCGTTCAGCCACTCTTCCTGGATGTCCTCCAGCCGGTCCAGCCTGCGGGCGTTCCCGGTCACCTCCTCGGCCAGTTCCAGGAGACGCATTCCGTTGCTGCTGTAACTGCTGGTCACCACCAGGAACAGGTCCACCTGGTCGCCGATCGCCCGGACCGCGTCCTGCCGGTTCTTGGTGGCGTAACAGAGATCGTCCTTGGGGACGAGAAGGTTCGGGAACCGTTTCCGCAGGATCTCCACCGTCTGCATGGTCAGGTCCACGCTCAGAGTGGTCTGGGTCAACACCACCACCTTCTCCGGGTCCGGCACCTCCACCGTATCCGGATCGGCCAGGGCCGGGTCGCTCTTCCTGTTCCCGACCACACTGACCACCGTGGTCCGGTCCGGCGCCTCTCCCACGGTGCCGATCACCTCCTGGTGCCGCGTGGAATCGCCGATCAGGAGGATGTGGTACCCGAGGGCGGCGTACTTCTTCGCTTCGGAATGCACCTTGGTCACCAGGGGACAGGTGGCGTCCAGCGTGGACATCTCCTTGTCCCGGGCCGCATCCCGCACCTCCGGGCTGACGCCGTGGGCGGAAAACACCACCTTGTCCGAAAGCCGCCCCCCTCTCCTTTCCACTTCCCGCGACAACGATTCGGTTTCGGCCAGGTCTTCCACGAAGTGAACGCCCCGTTCCCGCTCGAGGCGATGGACCACCGTATCGTTGTGAACGATGGAGTGGTACACCACCAGTTCCCCTTCCCCGGCCTGCTTCATGGCGTCTGCCGCCTCTTCCACCGCCTGGATCGCCATCACCACGCCGGCGCAGAATCCCCGGGGACGGGCCAGAATGACCTTTCTCACCATGCGGGACATTGTACACTCTCCCCTGTGAGCGAAAACGGCGACCGGCGGTGGAAGCGTTTCCGGCCGGTTCCCGGTCCGGGTCGGCGGTGCTACACTTCATCGATCCGGACCGGAGATCCTCGCCGCAGGAGGTCTGCGTGCGAGTGACACACAGGGACACGAACCGATGCCCGCGACACCGGCGAAACCACTCCCGCCGATCAAGGCGCGCCAGACCCTGGGGAAATACAGGATCCTCCGCCGGCTGGGCTCCGGCGGCTTCGCCCAGGTCTGGAAGGCGCGAGACCTGGTGGAAGGGATCCACGTCGCCCTCCGGATTCCCCACGACCGCCTGCTGACTCCCGAAACCCTCCGGGACCTCCGGAAGGAGGTGCGGCTGACCGCAGGGCTGGACCATCCGAACATCCTCCCGATCAAGAACGCCGAGTTCATCGAAGGACGGCTGGTGGCCGCCTACGCCCTGGGAGAGCGGACCCTGGGCGACCGGTTGCAGCACCGGATGACAGTGAAAACCGCCCTGGAACTGGCGGAGCAGCTCCTGGAGGCCCTGGACTACGCCCACGCCCGGGGAATCATCCATTGCGACGTGAAACCGGAAAACCTGATCCTGTTCGAAGGGAACAGGCTGCGGCTCACCGACTTCGGCATCTCCAAGGTCGCGGCCCACACCCTGTACGCTTCCGGCTCCGGCACCGTCGGGTACGTGGCGCCGGAACAGGCGATGGGGAGGCCTTCCTTCCGTTCCGACGTCTTCTCCGCCGGCCTGGTGATCTACCGGATGCTGGCCGGCTCCCTTCCTGAGTGGCCGTACACCTGGCCGTTTCCGGGCCATCAGCGGCTGGTCCGGAAGGTTCACCCGGACATGACCCGGTTTCTCCAGAAGGCGCTTCAGGTCGATCACCGCCGCCGTTTCGACGACGGTTGCCGGATGCTGGCGGCATTCTGGAAACTCCTGCCCCGAATGAAGCGGTTCATGAACATGCACAGCCGGGGGAATTCGACTTCCACGTCGTCGTCCCAGCAACTGGACTGGACCGAGATCCGCGTCCGGCAGTTCCAGTCCCGGTTCCGGCGGGACCTGAAACTGGAAGGACGGTGCCCCGTCTGCAAGGGCCCGGTGGCCGACAGCATGAACCACTGCCCCTGGTGCGGTAACTCCCGGGAACTGGTGCGGGCGAACCGCCGGTTTCCGGCCGGATGCCCCCGGTGCGGCCGGGGACGGAAACTGGACTGGAAATACTGCCCCTGGTGCTACGGCCCGGCCTTCCGCGAGGTCTCCACGCGGAAGTACAGCGACACCCGTTACGCCGGCCGTTGCGGGAACCCGAACTGCGAACGGAAGGTGTTGATGCCGTTCATGCGGTACTGTCCCTGGTGCCGCGCCAAGGTGAAGAAACCGTGGAAGTTGGGGAGGTCCCGGGACACCTGCGACCGCTGCTCCTGGCCGGTGGCCCGGGGGTTCTGGTCCTTCTGCCCCTGGTGCGGAAAGAAGATCGGTTTGCACTGACCGGGTCGTTGGAGAATCCGATCGTTCTCCGCGACCTTTCACTTGCGGTAGTACCCCGCCCGGATGACCGTATGCGCTTGATCGACAACCACGGAACCACCGACCCGGCGGTCAACCTGGCCCTGGAGGAGTACTGCGTCCGCAACCTGGACATGAACGAACCGTACCTGCTGCTCTACGTCAACGATCCGTCGGTGGTCGTCGGGAAGCACCAGGACGCCGAGGCGGAAGTCGACCCGGCCTTCCTCCAGGACCACCGGATCCCGCTCTTCCGCCGGATCTCCGGAGGCGGAGCGGTCTACCACGACCACGGGAACCTGAACTACAGTTTCCTGAACCGGTTCGAGCCGGGCCGGATGCTCGATTTCAAGCGGTACACCCGGCCGATCCTCGAGGCCCTGCAGGCGATCGGCGTGCCGGCCTCCCTGAACGATCGGAACGACATCGTCGCCGCCGGCCGGAAGATCTCCGGGACCGCCCAGTTCACCACGGTGCGCAGCATGTTCAGCCACGGAACGCTGCTGCTAAACGCCGACCTTTCCCGGCTTCGGAAGGTGCTGGATTCGCCGCCGTATCCCCCGGACAGCCGGGGGGTACGCTCCCTTCGAAGCCCGGTGGCGAACATCCGGGATTTCCTGGACGCGCCGATGCCGATGGACCGGTTCCGCGGCAGGATCCTCGACTCGATCTTCGGAGCCGGCCGGCCGGTGCCGACCTTCGAGCCGACCGAAGCCGTGTGGCGGGAAGTCCACGCGCTGGCCGATACGGTCTACCGGACCTGGGACTGGAATTACGGAAAATCGCCCCGGTTCCGTATCCCGCGGGCCGGCGATGCTTTCCCGGACAGGGCCTAGACGGGATGAGGATCTCGCTCTTCACGCCGACCGCTCCAAGCCGCCACACCGGCAACCGGATCACCGCCGCCCGATGGGCCGGCATCTTCCGGGAACTGGGCCACACGGTGCATGTCACCGACCGGGAAACGGTGGAACCGGCCGACCTGCTGATCGGCCTGCATCTCCGGAAGAGCGCGACGGCGGTGGCCGACTTCCGGGACCGGTACCCGAAGGCGCCGGTGATCGTCGCCCTGACCGGTACCGATATTTACCAGGATCTTCCCCGTGGAGACCGCCACGCCTTGTTCACCCTGGAGGCGGCCGACCTGCTGATCGGCCTGCAACCGAACGCCCCGGCGGCGATCCCCGAACCGTTCCGGCAGAAGGTGGAGATCATTCTCCAATCGGCGCCGGAACCGGTCCATCCTCCCGCCCGATCGATTCGTACTTTCGACGTCGCCATCCTCTCCCACCTCCGTTCGGTGAAGGATCCGCTGAGGACCGCCTTCGCCGCCCGGCGCCTTCCTTCCTGCTCCAAGGTCCGGATCCTCCACGCCGGCGCCGCCCTGGACGACCGCTGGCAACGCCGGGCCGAGGAAGAGCAGAAGCGGAACCCCCGTTACCGGTGGTTCGGCGACCTTCCCCACTGGAAGGCGATGCTCCTCCTGGGCAGGAGCCGGCTGATGGTGCTCTCGTCCCGCCTGGAAGGGGCGGCCACCGTTCTCTCGGAGGCGGTCGCCTCCGGCACGCCGATCCTGGCCGCTCGAAATCCCGGCTCCGAAGGGGTCCTGGGCGCCGGCCATCCCGGCCTGTTTCGGTGCGGCGACGACGTGGGCCTGGCCCTGATGCTGGACCAGGCGGAGAACTCCCCGGCGTTCCTGAGGAAATTGCGGGCCGCCGGAAACCGGTTGCGCCCGGCCCTGCATCCCCGCCGGGAAATCGCGGCATGGAAACAGGTTTTCCGTGATAGGGTTTTCCTGTCCGAACCCTGAGGATGGAGGGGACCGATCATGTCCGCGCAGATGAACATGACGCTGGCCAAGGCGATCTGGGACGCCCTTTCCGTCGGCGATGCCGAAGTCGTTATGGAGCTGATGGCGGAAGATGTGCTCTGGCACGTGGCGGGAAATAACCGGATTTCCGGCACACGCCAGGGCCGGGAGCAGGTGCTGGACTACCTGGGATCCCTGGGCGAGGAAACCGATGTCTATGACCTGGAGTTGCGGGACATCCTGGTGAACGACGACCGGGGGCTGATCCTGTTCCACGTGGACGGGAAGCGGAAGGATCGAACCCTGGACACGTACTTCATGCTTCTGTTCCAGGTGGAAGACAACCAGATCAAGGAAGCCTGGTCCAACCCGTTCGACCAGCACGCCGTGGACACGTTCTGGAGTTAGGATTTCCTGGGCCACGCCGCCACCACCAGCGCCGCGCCGAACGGAACCACCCGCTCCAGGACCGGGCCCCAGGCGCCGGCCAGGCCGGCGCGTTTGCTCGTCGCGCCGACACCCGCGACAACCAGTGCGGTCGCCATCGCCGCCAGCGTGCGGCCGGGAGGCACACGCCCTTTCAGAACGGTGACCAGCAGGAGCGGCCCGAAGGAGGCTCCCAGGGCCGACCAGGCCGCCAGCACCGGGGAGAAGATCTCCTTCGGCCCGTACAGCGCCGCCAGGATCGCCGCGACGGAGAGGGCCAGGACCGTGGCCCGGGATCCCCGCAAGGCTTTCCGGTTGTCCCCTCCTCCGATCCCCAGGTCGCGTGTCATCGCCGAGCCGGCCACCAGGAGCTGGCTGTCGGCGGTGGACATGATCGCCGACAGCACCGCCGCCACCATCACGCCGGCCAGGACCGGCGGGAACAGGCGGTCGGTGGCGGCCAGGAACACCACCTCCCGATCGG
>CAZZIV010000108.1:0-10504 GCA_964654385.1 uncultured Acidobacteriota bacterium
TGGTCTTGACAGATTTCGTCTCACGCACGACTCCCCGGCAGTCGGTCCCGCGGACCTGCCGGGTGGCCGGCGGCGGCGGGGCCGGAGTTTTTCAGCGGCGGGAACAGGTGGAGCGAAACAGGTGGACAAGCCCGGGGCCGGCCAGGCCCTTCTTCGAAAAGGGGACGCGATTGGAATCGTCGCTCCCGGCTTCACTCCCGAGCCGGACGTTCTCCAGGCGGGAGTCGAACGGCTGATCCGGGACGGGTACGAACCCCGCCTCGGGGAGGCCGTTTGGGGCGCGGCCGGCTATTTCCCCGCCCCCGACCGGCAACGGGCCGAGGATTTCATGGCGATGGTTCGGGACCGCTCCATCCGGGCGGTCTGGTTCGCCCGGGGAGGCTACGGCTCGGCGCGGATCCTGGAACATGTGGACTGGGCCGCCGTGCGCCGCTCGGGGAAGCTTTTCATCGGATACAGCGACATTACCGCCCTGGCCCTCGCGTGCGCGAAACATTCCGGAAGGAGTCGGAAGGGATCTCCCCTTTGGCTGTACGGACCGGTGGTCACCGAATGGGCGACCGGGAGCAGCTGCCACGAACCCGGGTTCCGCCGGCTGCTCCGGGGCGAGAGCGATACGATCCGATTTCGAAAAGGGCAGGTGATCGTGCCCGGAAGAGCCCGAGGGAGGTTGCTGGGCGGCAACCTGACGGTCCTGGTCCACCTCCTGGGGACCGGTTGGATGCCCTCCCTCGAAGGAGCCGTCCTCGTCCTGGAGGATGTGGGTGAGGAGGTGTACCGCCTGGACCGCCTCCTGACCCACTTGAGAATGTCCGGCCGGTTGAAGGGACTGGCCGGGATCTGCCTGGGACGGTTTGATCCTCCGGCCGCTTCCCGCCGGTTTCCCGGGGACCGCTCCCTGCCCGAGGTCCTGGAGGAGATCCTTGCGCCCCTCGGCGTGCCGGTGGTTCGGGACCTTCCGTTCGGCCATATCCTGAGAAAAAGGGTGCTTCCCCTGGGAGGGGAGGCGATGCTCGACACCGCGAGCCGGACTCTCCGGTTGATCCCGGAGAATCCCGTTTGAGTTCCCGTCCCCGCAGGATCCGGATGGTCCTGGCCTACGACGGCACCGATTTTTCCGGATGGCAGTTTCAGCCGGACCGGCGGACGGTGCAGGGCGTTCTGAAGGAATCCCTGCTTCGCCTGCAGGGTGGCGGCCGGATCTCTCTCCGGGGGGCGGGCAGAACCGACGCCGGGGTTCACGCCGAGGGACAGGTCGCCGATTGCCGGATCCGTTGCCGTCTGGACGATGAACGGCTTCTTCACGCCCTTTCCCGTCTTCTCCCGGAAGACCTGCGGCCGATCGACCTGCGCACCGTGTCCGACCGGTTCCATTCCCAGTACATGGCCCGGGGAAAAACCTACCGGTACGTGATCGATCATTCCCCCCATGCCGACCCGTTTCTGGCACGGTACGCCGCCCATTGCTCCCGGCGGATGGACTGGACAGCGATGGAGGCGGCCATCGACAGGCTGCCGGGCCGCCGGGACTGGTCCGGGTTCGCCGGAGTAGCCGCTCCTGCCGGAAACCGGATACGAAACCTGGTGCAGGCGGTGATGATCCGGGAATCGCCGGTCCGCACCGTGTTCCGCTTTACCGCCGACGGTTTCCTGAACCACATGGTCCGAAACATGGTTGGGGCTCTCCTGGAGATCGGCGTCGGTCGATTTCCCACGGACCGGATCGACCGGATCCTGGAAACCGGTGACCGGTACCTGGCGGGGAAAATCGCGCCGGCGAAAGGGTTGACCCTGGAAGCGGTTTATTATGACCTGGGTCCGGACCTGGATCCGGAGGAGGGATAAATGGGATCGATCCTGGTAACCGGGGGCGCCGGATACATCGGAAGTCATATCGTACGAAAGCTGCTGCGGGAAGGAAGAGACACGGTGGTCCTGGACGATCTTTCCGAGGGACACCCGGAGGCCGTTCCTTCGAACTGTCTGCATGTGGGAGATTTCGCGGACCGAGATCTGCTGGCCCGGCTCTTCCGGGAACACCGGGTGGAGTACGTGATCCATATGGCCGCCTTTTGCTCCGTGGGGGAGTCGGTGCAAGAGCCGGCGAAGTACTACCGGAATAACCTGGTGAAATCCCTCGCCTTGCTGGAAGGGGCGTTACAGGCCGGTGTCAGGGGGATGGTGTTCAGCAGCACCGCCGCGGTCTACGGCGAGCCGGTGGAAATACCGATCCTCGAAACTCATCCGACCGCGCCGACCAACACGTATGGAGAGACCAAGCTGGCCTTCGAGAACGCGCTGGCGTGGCACCGGCGCGCCCACGGGTTCCGATACACGGCCCTCCGGTACTTCAATGCCGCCGGCGCCGACCCTCAGGGCGGGATCGGGGAGGACCACGACCCGGAAACCCACCTGCTCCCTCTCCTGATGCAGGCGGCGATGCGCCGGGATCGGACGTTGAAAGTTTTCGGAACCGATTACCCGACCCCCGATGGAACCTGCGTCCGGGACTATATCCATGTCTGCGACCTCACGGCGGCTCATATCCTGGCCCTGGACGCCATGGCCGCCGGTACGGTGGAAGGAGATCGCTTCAACCTGGGAAACGGCCGGGGGTTTTCGGTCCGGGAAGTGATCCGGGCCGTGGAAAAGGTGACCGGGAAGGCGGTGCCGTCGGAGGACGCGGACCGAAGGCCGGGAGATCCGGCCGTCCTGGTCGCTTCCTCCGGCCGGGCGAGAGAGATTTTGGGCTGGGAGCCGGAGTTTCCGGACCTGGAATCGATCCTTCGCACCGCCTGGGACTGGCATCGGGACCATCCGGAAGGATACCGGCGGAAACGGTCCTCCGGTTGATGCGCGGGCGGTTCGGGATTACTATTCCGGAGGCTTGGCTCCCCTTTGGATCGCTCCGAGCAGGGGAGGTTATGGATAGATATAGATGAAGAAACCTGGAATCGCTGATCCTTCGGCGGAAAATGAAACCGGTCGGTCCTTGAATATCCAGGATCTGGCACGGCCCGGCAGCGAAGAGGAACGGTTGCTCCGGCGACTGGATCCCGGGCGTTTGCCCGGGCATCTGGCGATCATTATGGACGGGAATGGCCGGTGGGCGGGGAAACGCCATCTGCCCCGGGTCGTCGGCCACAGGGCCGGGATCAAGTCGGTGAGGGAAACCGTGGAGGTTTCCGCCCGTCTCGGGATCGGTGTCCTGACCCTCTACGCTTTCTCCCAGGAGAACTGGAAGCGTCCGGCGGAAGAGGTCAATACCCTCATGGGGCTGTTGAAGGAGTATGTCCGAAAAGAATTGAACACGTTGATGGAGAATGACATTCGCTTCAAGGTGATCGGCAGGATCCACGATCTGCAACGGTCGGTACAGGAAGAGCTTTTCAAGGCGATGGAGGCGACCGCGGGGAACCGGGGAATGCTGTTCAATATCGCCCTCTCTTACGGCGGACGGGCCGAGATCGTAGACGCCTGCCGAAGGCTCCTGGAAGAGGGTGCCGATCCGGCCGCCCTGACCGAGGAGATGTTCGCCCGTCGTTTATACACCGGAGATTGCCCCGATCCCGATCTGCTCCTGCGGACCAGCGGAGAGTTGCGGGTTTCCAATTTTCTCCTCTGGCAAATCGCCTATTCGGAAATCCACGTGGCGGAAACCCTCTGGCCCGATTTCCGGAGAAAACACCTGTTCGAGGCCCTCCTGGATTACCAGAGCCGGGAGAGGCGGTTCGGCGGCCTCAAGCCGGACGCCGCCTCCGCGAACATCGCCGCCGGCCGCGGCTGAATCGATTTTCTTTCCATGCGAAGGCTTTTCACCGCCCTGATCCTGGTATCCGGCCTTCTCCTGGTGGTGAAGGAAGCTCCATCCCAGGTTTTCGAGGTACTCTTCGGCATCGTGATCTGCGTCGGAGTGATGGAGGCGTACACCCTGATGGAGCAGGGTGGCTTCCGCCCCTGCCGGGCCCTGGGGCTTTTCGCGACCTTGGTGATCGTCTGGGTCTCCAGCAGCTACGCTCCGTCCTTCCGGCCGGAACTGCCGATGGTGGCGGCCGTGATCCTGATCCTGGTTCGGCCGCTCTTTCTCCCCCGGGAACCGAAGGAGATGCTGGCCTGTTCCATGAGCACGTTGTTTCCGGTGTTCAGCTTCTCCTTCATGCTGTCCTACATAATCAGCATTCGTGCCCTGGAAGGGGAGATCGGCGAGGATTTGCTCCTTTTTCTCATCCTCTGCGTATCGATCTCCGATACCGGGGCGTTCTATGTCGGGACCTGGTTCGGGCGTACCCGGATGGCGCCGGGGGTGTCTCCGAAGAAGAGCTGGGAAGGGGCCGCAGGCGGCCTCTCCGCCGCCGTCGGAGGCGGGCTCCTGGCCCATGTCTGGTTCTACCGGTCGCTTCCGCTGACCCACGCGATCCTCCTGGGATTGTTGCTCGGCGCCATGGGAATTCTCGGCGACCTGGCCGAGAGCATGCTCAAAAGGGCCGTGGGGGCGAAGGATTCCTCCCGGCTCCTGCCCGGCCACGGCGGCGTCCTGGACCGGGTGGACAGCTTGATTTTTTCCGCCCCGGTCCTTTTCTATTATTATAAATTTTTCCTGGAGTCCCACTCATGAAGCGTTTGGCGATACTCGGTTCCACCGGATCGATCGGGGTCAGTACCCTGCAGGTGGTGGCCGCCGATCCGGATCGCTACCGGGTGTCCGCCCTGGCCGCCGGTCGAAACCTGGACCTCCTCCAGGAACAGGTGCGGAAGTTCCGGCCGGAACTGGTCTGTGTGGCCGACGAGACGGTCGCAAAGGCGGCGGCACGGCGGCTTGGAAACGGCGTGGCCCTTGTCCACGGCGACGAGGGGTTGAACCAGGCCGCCACCCTTCCGAACCTGGATATGGTGGTCTGCGGCCTGGTCGGCGCGTTAGGTCTTCGATCGGCGTGGATCGCCCTGGATCACGGGGTCGACCTGGCCCTGGCCAACAAGGAAGCGCTGGTCGTGGGAGGGCAGGCGATGGTGGACGCTGCCGCACGCACCGGCGCCCGGATCCTGCCGGTCGACAGCGAGCACAACGCGATTCACCAGTGTCTACGGGGCGAAAATCCGGAAGAACTGCGCCGAATCTGGTTGACGGCGTCCGGCGGACCGTTTCGGGAAACGCCGGCCCGGGATCTGGCCTCCGTATCGCCGGAACAGGCGCTCCGCCATCCGACCTGGTCCATGGGAGACAAGATCACCATCGACTCGGCCACCCTGATGAACAAGGGCCTGGAAGTGATCGAAGCCCGCTGGCTTTTCAACGTGCTCCCCGAACGGATCCGCGTGGTGGTTCATCCGCAGAGCGTGGTGCACTCCATGATCGAAATGGTGGACGGTTCCTTCAAGGCCCAACTGGGCGTAACCGATATGCGTCATCCGATCCAGTACGCCCTGGCCTGGCCGGAACGGACCGCCTCCAACCTGCCTCCCTTTAACCCGGTGGAAGCCGGCGCCCTGACGTTTGAAGAGCCGGACATGGACCGGTTTCCCTGCCTGGGCCTGGCGTTCCAGGCGCTTCGGGCGGGCAGCGCCGCCACCACGGTGCTGAACGCCGCCAATGAAGTCGCGGTCGCGGCGTTCCTCCGGGGGGAGGCGGGGTTTACCTCTATTCCCAGGATCATCGAGGACACCCTGGAACTGCACGGCGGTCGGTCGGCGGATGGGATCGACGCCTGTCTGGAACTGGATCGGCTGGCCCGTTCGAGCGCGGCGTCGCTGATTCATTCCGAGGTGGATTCATGCTGAGCTTTCTCCAGACGTTCGGATCGTTCGTCCTGGTGCTGGGGATCCTGGTTTTCGTGCATGAGTTCGGACATTTCATCGTAGCCAAGGCGCTCCGGATCGGCGTGAAAGTTTTTTCCATAGGGTTCGGCCCAAGGCTGGCCGGTTTCCGGCGGGGCGAAACCGATTACCGCCTGGCCGCCGTGCCCCTGGGCGGATACGTTCGGCTCGCGGGAGACGAGACCGACGAGCATCGAACCGGCGGGCCGGAGGAGTTCCTGGGTCGGTCCCGGTGGCAGCGCTTCCTGGTTTATGTGGCGGGCGCCACCTTCAACCTGATCCTTGCGTTCGTTCTGACCTGGCTGGTGCTCTGGATCTACGGGCAACAGGCGCCGGGCAGCCAGCCGGTGGTGCTGGGGGTCCATCCGGGCTCCAGTGCCGAAAAGGCGGGCATTCTTCCCGGCGATACGATTCTGAGCATCGAAGACCGGGATGCCATCGACCCGCAAGTGGAGTTCGAAGAGATCCTGATGTCCCCGAATCAAACACGGGAAGTTCGTCTGCGCCGTGGCGACCGGGAAATCACGGTGGAGGTATTCACCGGCGCCGACGACCGTTTCCACATGGGTGTGCCCGGGTGGGAACTGTTGACCAACTCCACCGGGGAACCCTCGGTGATCGGGAGCGTGCTGGAAGGGAGCCCGGCGGAGAGGGCCGGCCTGCGTCCCGGCGATAAAATCATGGGCGCCGAGGACCAGGAGAAGATCGGTGAGGTAGCCCTCCGGGCCCTCCTCTCCCTGAGCCCCGGCAAGCAACTGTTGCTGCACGTGGATCGGGCCGGCGAACGGATCGATGTCCCGGTCACCCCTGCCCAAGAGGACGGGAAAGGGAAGCTGGGCGTGACTTTGTACACGGTGGCGCCGAAGGAGATGCTCGGTTTCCGGGCCGCCGCCGTCGCCGCGTGGGAATCGAATGTAGAGAGGTCCGCCACGCTTTTCTTCGTTCTCAGGAAACTGGCGGCGGGCAAACTGTCCATGCGGACCTTCTCCGGTCCCCTGGAGATCGCCCAGTTCTCGCGGTTCGCCGTGCGGTCGGGAATGGAGACGTTCCTGACCTTCCTGGCGTTCATCAGCCTGCAACTGGGAATCCTGAATCTGTTGCCGATTCCGATTCTGGACGGTGGCCACATTACGATCCTGGCGGTGGAGTCGGTGATGGGGCGGGATCTTTCGAACCGGGTCAAGGAACGGGCGATGCAGGCCGGGATGTTTCTGCTCCTGACCTTTTTCGGGATCGTCCTGACCTACGACATCATCAAGACCCAGGTTTTCGAAGCGATCAAGGCGCTCTTTTAGGCCGGTCTCCGGCGGTCCGCCTGTCCGCATGCGGACAGGAAAATCATCTTTCCGGACATTCCTGGCCCCAGCCCCGTTCGACAGGGGTCCGTTTGCTCCTGTTTTCAGACCCTTTTCATCCCGACCGGAAATGGCACCCCCATTGCACTTCCTGAAGACGGACCGGAAGGAGACTCCGGCTTTCGGTCCCGCCGAACGGCGTCCAGGTACGGAGAGAGACGTGGCCAGCGTCACAGGAGGAGAGAATGTTAGCAAGGCAAAATCGGTTTCGACGAATCGTGTTCGGTCTGATCTTTTGCGCGGCGATCGGTTGGGGAGGCGCGGCGGCGTTTTCGCCGGTCCTGGCGGCTGGTGCCGCCGGGAGCACAAGATCCTCCGCCTCCCATGCCAAGGTGGAGAAGATCGATCTCAACAAGGCGACCGAGATGGAACTGACCAAGGTAAACGGAATCGGGCCGGCCCTGGCCAAGCGGATCGTCGATTTCCGGAAAGAACACGGCCCGTTTACCAAGGTGGACGACATCCTGAAGGTCCGGGGAATCGGCGAAAAATCGCTGGCGAAGCTGAGGCCGCACCTCAAGGTAACCCGAACCGGTTCCTGAGGTTCCTTTCCCCCGAATCGGCGGCAAGGACCCTCCGGCGCCGAACATGGCCCGGAGGGTCCTTGTGGGCAATCAGCAACGGTCCCTTGCCTCCTCCGGGGATCGATCGATGGAACACGGTTCGTTCGGCGAACGAGGGTTCAGTCTCATGGAAATCCTGGCCGTGCTGGCGATCGCATCCCTGGCGATCGCGATCGCGGTCCCGGCCACCGCGAGCCTCCGAATGAATGGGCGGTGCGCCGCAGGGGCCCGGCACATGGCTGGCCTATTCCGGCGGCTGCGATTCGAGAGCGTGGCGCTTCGGAAACACCGGGGCGCCTGGTTTCATCAGGTGGGCGGCAAATGGGTTTGGAGCTTGGTGGAGGACGGGAACGGGAACGGTCTGCGCACCGCCGAAGTGCGATCCGGAAAGGACAGGACCTTGTCCGGACCCTACCGCCTGGAAGACCGGATCCCGCCAATTCATCCCGGGATCCCGCCGGGATCCTACCCCAAGGTTCCTCCCGGCTCCGGTCCCCTTGGGAATCCGGACGATCCTGTCAAGTTCGGGCGATCGGACATCGTTTCTTTCAGCCCGATCGGGCGCTCCTCCAGCGGCAGCCTCTACCTGACCGATGGATTGGAGAATCTGTATGCCGTGGTCCTTTTCGGGCCGAGCACCCGAGTGCGAATCTGGAGGTTCGATCGAAAGGAAAGGCGCTGGAAACGATGACGGAAGGAACGAAGCCGAACCGGGCCCGGACGTTCCGGTCGGTCGATCATTTTACCCTGGAGACATTCAAAACGGCCCGTTCCATGGATCAACGGTCCGGGGCCGACCTGGCCCGGGAACTGCGAAGGCTCTGCTCGGCCTCCGGTGGAGCCCTGGTAGCCGCTTCCGGTTTCGCCACCGGCGCCGATGAAGAGCAAAAACTCCTGGCCTCTTCGAGGGCCTGGCTAATGGAGGCCCGCTATTATCTATACCTGGCACGGCGTCTCGGACTTCTGGAGCATCGACGTTACCGGCAATTGACTCGATTCCAGGATTCGGCGGTCCGGGAGATCGAGTTGATGCTCCAAACGGGGAAAGGGGAGAACCGGTCCTGTTTCGCTCTTGAGGGAGAGACGAATCTCCGCTAGCCTTGTAGTCGCACCGTGCGATCTACGGAACGGAGATTTCGCTTGGAGTCGATCTTTTTTTCCTTGTCCCTGGCCGCGTGTACGACCGGGATCGTTCTGACCATCCTGGCCACGGTCAACCGGACCTCGGCAGCGCGGGTCGGCGCGGGGATCGCTCTGGTTCTTGCGGCGGTCCTGGAACTCTGCGCCCTGGTCGCACGGTTTCTGCGCACCGGGAATCTTCCGATCGAGAACCTGGCCGACTTCCTGATCGTCCTGGGGTGGCTGGTGCTGGTCGCCTATCTGGTGGTCCATTTCCGCTTCCGGATGCACGCCCTGGGATTGATCCTGGCGCCGGTCGCCTTTTTCCTCTCGGTGATCGGTCTCGTCCTGCCTCATCGGAATCTCGCCTCCGGCCCGGTGAAGGACGTACCGGGCATGCTGCTGTTTCACACCTCGCTCGCCACCCTGGGAATGGCCGCCTTTTTCGTGGCTGCCGCCATGAGCCTGGTCTACATCCTTCAGGATCGGGCGCTGAAGCGGAAACGGGCCGGGCCCTGGCTCCAGCGTCTCCCTTCCCTCCATAAGGCGGACAAGGTCGGCCTGGAAGCCCTGGTGTGGGGGTTTCCACTCTTCACCGTCGGCATCGTCACCGGGGTCGGTATGCTCGCCATGGGAGAAACCCGGGTCGACGTGGGGATCGCGAAGCCCCTCTTCCCGATCCTGGCCTGGACGATCTTCGCCGTGGTGCTGGGCGCCCGCCTGGCCCGTGGATTCCGGGGGCGAAAGGCAGCCTATCTCACCATCATCGGATTCGTTCTGGGGCTTTTGACCGTGATCGGGATCAACCTCTAAATGATTACTCTCACCGGAGTCAGCCACCAGAGCGCGCCGGTCTCCCTGCGCGAGCGGATGGCGTACTCGGACGCCGAAATGAAGGGGTCGCTCAAGGAGCTGCATGCCCGGGAAGGGGTGACGGGAGCGGTGATTCTCTCCACGTGTAACCGGGTCGAGTTGCTGGTCCGGATCGAACCCGGCTATCCCAAGCGTTTGGCCGCCGACTACCTTGTGGAGAAGAAGCAGATCGACCACGACGAATTGAAGCGGTCCGGCTACCTGTTCGAAGGGGACGCGGCGGTGCGGCATGTTTTCCGAGTCGCCAGCGGGTTGGAATCGATGGTCCTGGGCGAGCCGCAGATCCTGGGCCAGATGAAGGCGGCTTACGCCGCAGCCCGGGAGGCGGGAACCTTGGATCCGATCCTGGATCGATTGATGCAAAGCGCTCTTTCCGGCGCCAAGCGGATCCGCACCGAGACCGGAATCGCCCGGCATTCGGTCTCCATCGCTTCGGCGGCGGTCGACCTCGCGCGGAAGATTTTCGGAGCGTTCGAGCGGCAGTCGGCCCTTGTGCTGGGGGCCGGGCAGATGGGAGACCTGGTGGCGACCCACCTGATTTCCCGGGGTGTGGAAAGGATCGTTGTCTCCAGCCGAACCTACGCCCACGCCGCCGCGTTCGCCGAAAAGCACCAGGGGGTCGCCTGCAATTGGGACGAGTTCCAGGAATGGCTCGAGAAAGTCGATATCGTGGTGAGTGGAACCGCCTCTCCCGGGCTGGTGCTGGATCAGGAGATGATCCGCAGGGCGATTCGCGCCCCGCGACACCGTCCGCTGTTCCTCATCGACATCGCCGTGTTTACC
>CAZZIV010000109.1:0-10272 GCA_964654385.1 uncultured Acidobacteriota bacterium
TGGCGGTTCAGGCTGGACAGGAAGATCGACTGATCGTTGAGGCACCAAGCCAGCGGCATCGGTTTCGTCGGCGGCGTGTCCGGTTCGTACAGTATGAACGAGCACTGGTCCGTCACAGGCGGTTTCCAGTATTCGTTCATGACCGGCGACGTGAAAGCGATGTCCTACATGGAAGACACCGATGTGCTCGGCACGTTCCAGAACATCGATGCCGACGTTGTAGCCGAGGAGGATCGCACCTTCTCCATCATGACCGCATCGGCCTCCCTGGTGTGGCACCCCACCGACGCGACTTACTTCTGGGCCGGTTACGAAATTTCCCAGTGGGACAACGTGGTGGACACCCTGCTGTTCCCCGACGACGTGTCCGAAGGGTTCACCCAGAGCAATACCACCGGCATCAACTTCGACGGCTTCAAGGTCGGCGTCGGCTTCACGTTCTAGTCGATTCGAACAGCGCTTGCGCAGGAAGAGGCGGCCTCCGGGTCGCCTCTTCTATTTCGGGGACAGGCACACAGCTAAGCGGAGCTAGCCGAAATTGAGGTACAATCGAGAACACCGAGACAAGGATAATGGATGCGGGTATTAATCATCAGTGGTTCCATGGCCAGGTTACCAGATCCGGTCTATCCTCTCGGAGCCGCGATTGTAGGCACCGCAGTGCGCCGCGCCGGCTATGAGTTGCACTGGTTCGATGCACTGCGGCATGATGATCCTGAGACCACTCTTGAGCAGGTACTTCGCCGCCTGAACCCCGAAGCGGTACTGCTCTCGATCCGTAATATCGATAACACTTCCTTCCCCGGTGTCTTTCGGCATTTTCAAGAGCACAAGACCTTGACCCAGGTGATCCGTCGTTGCTGGAAAGGGCCTCTGGTGCTGGGCGGATCCGGATTTTCACTGATGCCCGAGGCTTTTTTGGCCTACACCGGCGCAGATCACGGCATCGTCGGGGAAGGAGAGGAAACGGCTCCTTCCCTGCTGCGCAGCCTGAAGGAAGGAAAGGCTGTTTCCACGCTGATCTACGCCCCTGCAGTCACACCCCCCTTCCTTTCCCCTGACCGGGATCTGTTCGATGCCTCCTGGTATTACCAGAGCGGTGGCGCCGCCAACGTGCAAACACAGCGGGGCTGCAGTCACAAGTGCGTTTACTGCACCTACCCGCTGCTGGAGGGACGCGACGCCCGACGCAACGACCCGGCTGATGTCGTAGAGGAAATGGTGCAGCTGAAGCATCAGGGGATCGATCATTTCTTCATAGTGGACGCTTTGTTCAACCGGTCTGAAACCCATGTTATGGATTTATGCAATGAAATCCTCCGGCGGAACCTACGGATCTCCTTCACCGGATACGTCAGTCCGACCGGGGAGCATCCGGATCTACCGGCTCTTCTGAAGCGGGCCGGGTGCTCCGAACTGGAACTCGGTACCGATTCCCTGAGCGACCCGGTTCTAGACGGACTTCACAAGGGATTCACCGCCGAAGACGCCATGGTTTTTTCCCGGCGCCTGAAGAATGCGGGCATCCTGCAGTGCCATAGCCTGATTTTCGGGGGCCCGGGCGAAACAGCCGCTACCATGGAGGAGTCGGTCCGCCGGATAGATGAGATCGACCCGACAGCGGTCATCGCCACCATTGGTCTCAGGGTCTACCCGGGCACGCCTCTTGCCGCGATCGACGCAGGCCGCTTGAAGACTTCCAGTCCCGCTGATCTGCTCGAGCCGACTTTCTATCTATCACCCGAAGTCGAAACAAAGGTGGTTGAAGTCGTTCAGGGGTGGTCGGCGGATCGTCCGAACTGGATTTGCCCCGGGCTCGAAATGAATTACAGCGCACGAAACCTTGCAAGGATTCGCCGTCGCAACAAAGGAGTTCTCTGGCGAATGATAGGAAAGCGGCAAACTCCGTCCGGTGGTGCTGCTCATTGAGATAAACTGAGCCTATGAACTGGAAACTAGCGGTCAGGAACGTCATTGTTCACCGGCGTCGCACTTTGTTCCTTGTGCTTTCCCTTGCTTTGTCCAGCTTCATTCTGGCCATGGGAGGCACACTGGTCGAGAGCCTGCGGTCCAATATCGAACTTGGGTTGCGCGATGGCCTTGCTGGAGACCTTCAGGTTTTCCACTCCGCCAACCCGTTGGTGGAGCTTACATCCGAAGTTCCCGCGGACTTCCTTCCGGTCCTTGATGCGACAAGGGCGAAAAGGATCCTCCTTGAAGATCCGGACGTAGTCAGTGTGGCATCTCGTTCAACAGTATCAGGGCTGCTTCTGGCGGGGGATTCCACCGCACCGGTTATCCTGATCGGGATCGATCCCGTGGCGGAAGCCGCCGCCCTGGAGACTCTGGCTCCCGGCATCGGCGCACCGCTCGGTGGCCGTGGCCGTATCCTGCTGGGAGAACCGATTGCAGGGCGTCTCGGCCTTCACGAGGGACATGGGGAGGTCACCGTGTTGCTCCCGACCTCCGACGGCCTTTTCGAGGGGGATCGGTTCCAGGTTGAAGGGCTGTACTCTCCGCCCGGCCTTCCGCTGGTCGATGAGCTCGTCGCTTTTGTACCCCTTGAGCACCTGCAGATGTTGCTGGGGGATGAAGGGTATCCCGACAGCCTGGTGGTTCGACTTCGGGAAAGCGCCGAGCCGGTCCTCGTCCGGGAACGGCTCGAACGTTCCCTGGCAGCGAACGATCTCGATCTCACCGTCCGAAGTTGGGACGAACTGGCCGGAAACCTTCTGGGGATGGTTCAGATCGGTCGCTTCCTGGTGGGCAGCGGATTCATTCTGATATTGGTAGTGGTGCTCGTCGGCATCACCAATACGCTGATGATCCTGATGCTTGAAAGAACACGGAGTATCGGCCTGATGCGAGCCCTGGGAACGGCCCGGTCCACCATCCTCCAAACTCTTGTGGGAGAGATCGCCGTGGTATCCACCGGCGCCGCCGCCCTGGGAGCCCTGGTGGCCTTCGCCCTTTGTTTGCTTCTCACCCGAACCGGCATCCCCGCCACATCCAAGGCGATGACCTACGTATTCGGAGGTCCACGGTTCTTCCCGGACATGAGCGCGGAACCCTTCCTGGCCGGGTTCCTGATCGTTGCCCTGGTTGGTCCACTGGTCGCACTGGTCCCCGCATCCAGAGCCAGCCGTTCCGACCCGGCCGATGCCATGAGAGATCCGGGATGATCCGTTTCGCCATCAGAAATGCGTTTCTCAGACTCAGGAGGAACAGGACCCGCAGCCTGCTGGTCGGGCTTGCCGTGGCCATCGGCGCGGCTGCGATTACCGTGCACGGCAGTTTGGTGGCCGGCGTGCGGAGCCAGATGCTGGATCGGATGGTCATCGCACGGTTCGGCCACGTTTCGATATCACCGGCAGCAGACCGGTCACCGGACATGGACGTTTTGCTGCCTCTGATCAGCGATCGGTTTGCGCTGACGGAGACGATCCGGAAGGTGAAGCCTGGCTCGCGGATCGTGCCTTCACTCTCCATGCTGGGCATGGCGTTCGGGGACACGGCCTCCACGTCCCGGGTCGTGCTTCAGGGGGTAGAGCCCGGCCCGGGCAGCGGCGTTTCCCCAGGTTCGATCCTGCTCGGAGCAGCCCTGGCCGAGCAGCTGAACACGGCACCGGGAGACCTGCTGGCCCTTGGAGTACTCGATTCCGGCGGAGATCTGGACGTCGCAGATTTCGAGGTAGGAGGTATTCTCGCCAGATCCGCGCCGTGGGAAGACCATTTCGTCACCATGACCCTGAACGATTTGCAGGACCTGCTGGGGAGAGGCGATGTGGTCAACCTCATGAAAGTGTTCGGAACCGGCGGCCCAGCCGAAGCCGGCCGCTTCGCCGCAGATCTCCAAGCCGCCCTCCGGGACAATCCGGAAGCAGTGCAGGTCGAAACCTACGACCGTAAAGGCCGGCTCTATATGGGGATCATCCAGGCGGCCACAATACAGGCAGGAATCATCGACTTCTTTTTGTTGCTGGCCATCGCCTTCGGCGTTGCAGGGGCTCAGATCCTGGCCGTCCATGAGCGTCACCGCGAGATCGGTACCATGTCGGCGCTGGGCACTTCCCGGACGGCCATTAGAATCATCATCCTCATGGAAGGAGCTGCCCTGGCCCTGGTGGCCGGCGCTGCCGGTGCACTGGCCGGCTGCGCCGTTTCCATCCTGCTGGGGCGGTCCGGCGTGGGCATGAGCGCCGAAGCTTTCGCCTGGATGGTGGGTGGGCCGACCGTGTCACCACTGATCGACCCGGCCATGATCCTGTCCAGGATGGTCGGCCTTCTCTTGATCGTCACCCTGGCGGGACTGTACCCTGCATCCCGGGCCGCGCGTCTTCTTCCCACCGCCGCCATGAGAGGGGAGGCAGCGTGATGAATAAAAGAACGACTCGGTACGGGATGATCCTGGCTGCATGGTTGTGTGCGACGGCATCCGGTCTGTCGGCCGCCCCGGATGCGGAAACGCTGGCTCGAAAGGTCGAAAATACCTGGGGCACACTGGAAATATCACTGACCGCGGTCATGAAAACTGCCAGGCCGGGCCGGGATCCGGTGGAAACCGACATCCGGATTCTGCGGATCGGATCCGCTGGGACCCGAATTGACTTCCTCGCGCCGGAAAAGGACCGGGGCAAAATTATCCTCCAACTCGGAGGCGAGACCTGGCTGTACCTTCCCCGGGCCGATCGCAAGGTGAACGTTCCGGCGCACCGCAACCCGCTGGCCGGCGGAGTCCTGTTCGAGGATCTGTTCCCGGGCCGGACCGAACTGGACGAGGTTTCCGTTACGGAGAGCGAAGAGGCGTTCGTCCTCACCGGCACCACCACTGGAGGGAAAAGAAGGAAAACACGGGGCACCGACCGGACCTACTTTCACCGCACCAGCCTGCTGCCGTTCCGCAGGGAGTACTACTCCCGGTCCGGCAAGTTGCTTAAAACGGTGCATATCGACGAATACCGGGAGTGGAACGGCGTGCCCATCCCATGGAAAGTCCGATTCGTCGACCATCTCAAAAACGGAGCAGAGGCGTCCATCACGATCCGGAGCGCGACGACCTTGAAGGAGGGCGACCGGCGCTTGTTTTCCAAGGAGACGCTGGGAGCCGGGGATGATTGAAACCCGAGATCTGGTGAAAACCTATGGAGAGGGCGCCGAAACGGTCCAGGCGCTGAGGGGCATCAACCTCCGCATCGCGCGAGGGGATCTGATCGGCCTGATCGGCCCTTCGGGCAGCGGGAAAACGTCGCTCCTGAATCTCCTGGGGTGTCTGGACCGCCCCAGTTCCGGCACGGTGCTGCTGAACGACTCGGATCTCTATCAAAAGAATGACCGTGAGCTGACCCGCTTCCGGGCCACTACCCTGGGCTTCATATTCCAGAACTTCAACCTATTCGAACTCCTCTCGGTCTCGGAGAACGTGGAATACCCGCTGCACCTGAACGGCATCGGCGGAGCGGAACGTCGCAGGCTGGCTGACGAGATGCTCCGCCGGGTCGGCCTGGGCGAAAAACAGAGACGACGGCCGGATCAGCTATCCGGCGGGGAGAAGCAGCGCGTGGCCATCGCCAGGGCCCTGGTCCACCAGCCGCTGCTGGTGCTGGCGGACGAGCCGACTGCCAATCTCGACTCGGAAACCGGAGATACGATCATATCCCTCCTCCAGGAACTGAACAGGGAACTGGAAGTGACATTCGTGATCGCAACCCACGATCCTGCGCTGATCACGAGACTTGACCGCGTCATTACGATCCACGACGGCCGCCTGCGACCGGAAGATGCATGATCAGCGGCGCCGTGGGAGAATCTTCACCATAAACGGGTAAAAGCATAGGAGGCGTCACCATGAGAACAGCGACCATTCTTTTCGCACTGCTGGCCATACTGGCCGTCGCCGGTGCGCAAGCGGATCAGGATCCGGTCTACCTCGCACACAACCTCTGGTTCGAGCATCCGACCAAAATCTACTCTACCAACTATAAAAAGGGAAGTATCCTGCCAGCGGGCACGACGGTGGAGGTTGTCAGTCGCAGTCGTAAAAAGATAGTCATTCAGGACACCGAGTCCGGCATGCATTACACCATCCTGTACGTCCGCAAACATCACCCGGGTCTACACCACGATGCGGTCTATGACAGGATGCTGACAAAGAAGACTTTCGAAGCTCTGACGTCAGGGCTCACCGCCGAGGAGGTCGACGCGATCCGGGACGGAGTGGTCCGGGTCGGCATGTCCAAAGAGGCGGTTCTGGTGTCCCAGGGCTACCCCCCGGAAACCCGGACACCGGACCGCAACAGCCGGATCTGGAAATACTGGGCCAGCCGGTTCGACACTTTCGACGTCTACTTCGATGAAGAAGGGATCGTCACCCAGATCGTGGACTGATCTTCGAGCCTCTGGCTTTCAGGAGCATGTTCTGCCAGCCGTTGTCGTCTCGCCAGACGTCACCGGCGAGGATCGATGTGATCTCCCGGACCGTGTTGTCATCCTTGCCGTCGGCGAAGAACACGCTCTGCAGCCAGCCGGGCCGGTAGTACCGACGGATTACCTGCTCGAATGTACGATAGGCCCGCTGCATTTTCGACTGGAAATGGTCCAGATGCAATATGCCTCCCCGATGCAAGGTGTTGTCGATCTCCCGGGCAAGCAATGGAGCCGAAAGCAACGCCAGGGTAACGCCGGAGGAAAACACCGGATCCAGGAATCCACGCGCATCGCCCAGGGTCGCAGTCCTGGCCGTGTCCGGCGCGGTGTTGTAGAAGCTGAAGTTGGAAACCCTGCGGCAGGGCCCGCAGCGATCGGCCCCGTCCAGGATCGATGAAAGCAACTCGCTTCCGGCGATCATCTCATGGATGGTCTGTTCCGGTTCCGTCGGGACTTCGGAATCGGACTGCACCCTTCCTGCACTGAGCCGGCCTTCCGGCAACGGGATTATCCAGAGCCACGAGCCCGGCGATTCCGACTCGATGACGATGTCCCCCTCCTCGAACACCTTCTGTGCCGTCTGCGAACGGACATTTTCATAATGCGTGAAGGTAGCCAGGATCCCCATTCCGGAGAGCCGTTTCCTGGCATTCCGAACCTGCGAAGACATCGCTCCCTGCCCGCTGGCGTCGACCAACAGTTTCGCGCGGCAGGTTCCCCAGTCACCTTCCACCGCCACACCGTCCCGGTCTTCTTCCCAGTTTCGCACTGTGTGGCCGAAATGAAAGACCGCAGACTCCCCCTCGGCGGCAGCCGCCAGGTCGGTGTCGAAAGAGGACCGCAACACTTGGTACGCATAGGGAAAGGTGCCGGGCATGGCGTAGTCGAACCGGAAGCGGCATTCGCCGCCGCCCCGAGGATCACGAAACACCGCTCCCTGCTTACGCAACGCATACGGCGCAGCGTCCAGGTCCAGGCCGATTTCTCTCAAAACCGGCACCGCCGCCGGCAGCAGCGATTCGCCTATGTGAAAACGAGGGAAGCGCTCCCGCTCGAACAGGTGGACCGCATGCCCCCGGCGTGCCAGGAGCGCCGCAAGGGACGTCCCCGCAGGCCCGGCTCCCAGAACGGCCACATCGGCATTATAAACAGCCCGGTTCACGGAGTGTATTTTTTGAAGATCAACGAAGTGTTGATGCCGCCAAAGGCGAAATTGTTGCTCATGACGTACTCGGTATCTATCTCGCGGACAGCACCGATGATGTAATCCAACTCGCCGCACCGTTCATCGACCTGCTCCAGGTTCAGGGTCGGCCCGAACCAGCCGGCCTGCATCATGAGGATCGTGATCCAGGCCTCGAGTGCGCCGGCCGCACCCAGCGTATGACCGATATGCCCCTTGAAGGTACTGACCGGAACCCCGCTCCCGAACAACCGCTCCATGGCGTTGCTCTCTGCGATATCGCCAATCTCGGTTGCGGTACCGTGTGCGTTGACGTACCCGATATCCTGCGGCGACAGCCCTGCATCTCTCAGGGCCTCTCTCATGACCGCTTCCATCCCTTCGGATGACGGATTGACCAAATGCCGGCCGTCGCAATTGGTGGAAAAGCCTGCGATTTCCGCATGGATCGGTACGTTCCGCGCCAGGGCGTGCTCCAACTCCTCCACGATCAAGGTGGCGGCACCCTCTCCGACCACCAGACCGTCCCGATTGGCGTCAAACGGGCGAGGGGTTTCACCGGGCGCATGGTTGAGGGAGGAAGTTGCGTACATAATGTCGAAAACCGCTGTATCCGCCAGGTGCAGCTCTTCGGCGCCGCCGCCGATCATGATCGGGTGCACGCCGTTGCGCACCGTTTCGTAGGCGAAGCCGATGCCCTGGCTTCCGGACGTACACGCCGAACAGGTCGTGATGATCCTGCCGCGCACGCCGAAGAATTGGGCAAGGTTCGCTGCCGTGGTATGGCTCATGAGCTGGATATAGACCGCCGGTGACAGACCCTTCAGGCTGCGATTGTTCGAAAGGCTGATGGCATACTCGAGCACCATCGGCGGCGAACCGGAGGTGGAACCGTGAGAGATTCCACAGCTCCCGTTCACCACTTCTTCGCTGCCCAATAATCTTGCATCGGACAGGGCCAGTTCCGTGGCGGCCGTGGAAAGGAGGGCCACCCGACCCATGGTGCGAATCTTCTTGCGCGGCCATGCGGCCGGCGTCTGAAATGAGTCGATGGGCGCACCCAGCCGGGAAGCCAGGCCATCGATTTCTTCCCAGCCCGGCATAATCGCAACCCCTGAGCTTCCTTCACGAATTTTTCGGGCGACGGTACCCCAATCATTTCCGATCGGGCTCAGGCCGGCCATACCGGTTACTACGACACGCCGCTTCACGCCATCCCCCCGTTGACGGACAAGACCTGTCCCGTAATGTAACCGGCCCCTTCCGAGAGCAGGAACGATACGGTGGCCGCCACTTCCTCCGGCCGCCCCAGGCGCCGCATCGGGATGAACCGGAGCATCTCTTCCACCGGGAGGTCGGAAAGCATATCGGTTTTGATCAGGCCCGGGGCAACGCTGTTCACTGTGATCTTCCGCCTGGCCAGCTCTTTCGACAGGGCTCGGGTCGCGCCGATGATCCCGGCCTTGGCGGCACTGTAGTTGACCTGTCCGCTGTTTCCTATCAGGCCGGATACAGAAGAAAGGGTCACGATCCGGCCGCCCTGCTTCGCATTCAGCATCTCACCGACTACCGGGCGGAGAACGTTGTAGAACGAATCGAGGTCCGTACGGATCACCGCGTCCCAGGCCTCGCCGTCAAGGTAAGGGAACGGTGCATCCTGCACGATGCCCGCATTGCAGATTACGCCCCAGTACGGGCCATGGTTCGCCATGTCTTGCTTGAGGATCTCCGCGGTGGCCGCCCGGTGTGATACGTCGAATTGAAGGGTTCGAGCCTTTCCTCCCACCTGTTCCACCTCGGCCAAGAGTGTTTTTGCGTCGTTCTCGGAGTTGAGGTAGTTCAGGGTCAAGCCCAGGTCCTGTCCTGCCAGCTCCAGCGCGATCGCCCTGCCGATACCGCGGCTCGCCCCGGTCAGCAACACCCGTTTGTTCATCACTTCAGTTCCTCACCTGGATCGTAGACACTGAGGTCCGCTTCCTGGAGAAGTTTACCGCTGGAAGCATCCCCGATGGTACAGGAGTATTTCATCAACCTATCGTCGCCCCAGATATGTCTGGCGGTCACCAGGAGTTCCTGGCCGACGTGATACCAGCCGGCTCCGCAATCGATGGATCGCGTCCCCAGGAGGAAACCGATCCGGACAGGCTTGCCGTCGGCTGTGGCCAGGCAGCCGCCGTGGGCTGCAATGGCCTGTGCCATGAACTCAAGACCGACCCAGGGCCCGACCCGGCCGTCCCGGAGAAACATGAAGTCCGGCCCGATCACCACATTGCAGGCGATGGAGTTTTCATCGTATCGGATCACCTTATCCAGAAGCACCATTCTGCCGGAATGGGGCACATACACGGCGGCATCCATTCCAGTCATTTCCGCTCCCAGCGCCAGCGATGCCTGCCGCCACCCAGATTCAGCACAGGCGATCCATCCAGCCACCACGCAACAAAATCCAGACCATCTCCTTCACATCCGTGGGCACCTTCCGCTTCCGGGAAATATTCCAGCCGGAGTGGATCGCCACAGGCATCCTGCACGCCGAGCAACACTGCCGCCGCCCAAGGGTGATCCCGGCCGGAGGCCTCCCTGTGAAACGGCTCGCGCTCCTCGTTCTTCGCCGCGATCCGTGAAAAACGGCGCGCCGTAGCAAACACCACAAGACCACCGGCTAT
>CAZZIV010000110.1:0-10227 GCA_964654385.1 uncultured Acidobacteriota bacterium
TCGCCACTTCAGACTCGCGCTTCCGATCGCGCTGCTTGCAACCACGTCGCTGGCGTGGTCTCCGCCCTTCGCCGTCTGGTCCACGAGCGGGCTGGCGCCGGTCCCGTTCGCATTGCTGATCTTCCTGACATTCGACCGCCTGATTCTGAGGCCGGACGGCCCCGATGCGGTCGGCGGCGGGATCTGTGCGGTGCTGCTTTCCCTGATCCGGGTCGAGGGCATCGCCTGGGTCGCGGTGATTTTCATGCTCGCTTTGCTGAGCCGCTTGATCCGCCGGCAGTTCCGCATCCGGGCTTTCGCGCTGTTTCTGGGCATGGTGATCTGCGGCTTCGGCGTCTATTCCCCCCGGCGGGTCTGGTTTCGCCTTCTCCCGTCCCCCGCCGCTCCTGGTCCTCTGGAGGGGGATACTGCTCCCGCAACACCGCGACCATCTGGGCGACCTGCAGTTTCCCCATCGAACGGTCGAGGAGATTGGAGAACGGTGGGTCCAGGTGCAGGTAGGGGTGGGAGAAATAGTACTCCACCGCTCGGTCCGCGGTCTTCCTGTCCACCTTTCCATCCAGCAGCCCGGCCGCGGCCATGAACAGGACCGCGGTGCAGGCGATCATGATTCCGAACGTAACCCAGGGACGCCGCCGCACCGTGTCCTGCTCGTGGCCGATCGGGATGATCACAGTGGTTACCTCCAGGTCCGGGGGCGGACGATGGAGCCAATATGGACTCCCAATCCCCCATTTCCAACAAGGTGGAAGGAAGAATGTGGGAGAATAGTTATAAGTATTTGTCGCTAAAGGGTTTAAAACCAGATTTCCTCTCCTGGCAAGTTTTCGGAGCCGATGTCCAGCCGGGAGAGCCACATACGGACGACTCACCCACATTCTTCCTTCCACCTTGACCTGGGAGAACGGTTGGGCATACTCGAACTCCGGCTGCCACCGGCATCGCCGGGAGAGAGGAGGGAAGGCCGACGGTGGGAAAAGGGCGAACAGGTCCGCGAAGACCGACCGTTTCACGGGAGAGGATGGCGTCCTGGATCCTGCTGTGCGGGGCGGTTCTCCTGGCCTTATCCGGCTGTTCCGAGCCGGTGTCCGAACCGGCGGAACCTGTGTTCAAGGAGACCGGTGATCTCCAGGCGCTGCAAGCCAGGCGTTATCTCCGGATCCTGATACCGAGGCAGGAGCCGGTGAGCCTGGAGCGGCGGGGGATGTCGGTCACCCGGGACCTGGACCTGGCCAAGGAACTGGCCGAAACCCTTGGGCTGAAACCGATGGTGATCCGGATGCGGGATCGGGGGGAGATGATGGCCTCCCTCCTGGACGGTCGGGGAGACCTGGTTCTGGCTCGGTTGACCGCGACTCCCGATCGGGAAAAGCGGTTCGCCTTCTCCACGCCGACCGGGTACGTGCGTGAAATGCTCGTGGTCCGGAAGGGGAACGGGGAGTTCCGGAGTCTGAACGATCTGGAAGGGCTGCCTGTCACGGTGCGGCCCAGTTCCTCCTTCTACGAGACCCTGTTGAGCATTCAGGAGAAGGTCCCCGGCCTCCGAATCCGGTTGGCTCCGGAGGAAAAAGAAACGGAGGAACTTCTGTACGAGGTTCAGCGGGGGATGATCCAGGCCACGGTGGCCGATGAGGATATGGTCAGGGAGGCGGAAGGATATCTCCACGAAATCCGGCCCGCCCTGGCCCTCACAGAAGCCCGGCCGGTCGCCTGGGCTCTGAGGAAACGGAGCCCCGAACTGAAAAAAGCGGTGGACGCGTTTCTGCACGAGAAAGCGCTTGCCGGGTACGCCATGGCCGAAGCGGGCGGCGACCTGCCGGAGATCGAAAAAAGAAAGGTGCTCCGTGTGCTCACACGGAACGTAGCCGGTTCCTACTTTCTCTACCGGGGCGAGCAGATGGGGTTCGAGTACGAACTGGTGAAAAAGTTCGCCGAGACCGCCGGCCTGAGAATCCAGATCGTGGTTCCGGCGGAAGAGAAGCAACTGATCCCGTGGCTGCTGGAAGGGAAAGGGGACCTGGTCGCTTCCATGATAGCGGTGACCCCCGACCGGAAGGAGAAGGTGCTTTTCAGCCGGCCGTACTTTCAGGCCGCCCAGGTGGTGGTCGGCCGCCGGGAGGAACCGGCGATGGACGGGCCGGGAGATCTCGCCGGAAGGGAGATCGCCGTGAGGAGTTCCAGCGCTTCCCTGGAAACCCTGGAGCGGCTGCGCGAGACGATCCCGTTCCGGATCCGCCCGGTGGATGAACGCGTTGAAACCGCCGCCTTGATCCGGGGAGTCGGAGACGGGATTTATGACCTGAGCGTAACCGATGAAACGGATCTGAGACTCGAACGGTCCTACCGTGACGATGTCCACGCTCTGTTGAAGGTCAGCGATGAAGCCGATCTGGCCTGGGCGGTCCGTCCGGACAGCCCTCTGCTCCTGGACCGGGTCAACCGTTTTCTGGATGCGCAGTACCGCGGGAAGTTCTACAACGTGCTTGTAAGGAAATACTTCGGTGACAAACGAAGCCCGGGGCGGGCCGTTGACGTCCATCACCGATCGAACGGCGCCCTCAGTCCGTATGACGCCCTGTTCCGGAAGTACGGCAGGGAGGTGGAGATCGACTGGCGCCTCCTGGCGGCCCAGGCTTACCAGGAATCCCGGTTCCGGCCGGACGCAAGAAGCTGGGCCGGCGCCGTCGGCGTGATGCAGATCATGCCGGCGGCGGCCGAGGAAGTCGGAGTGACCGGAGACCTGGAGGACCCGGAAGTCGGGATCCGGGCCGGCGCGCTGTACCTGCGATGGCTCCTGGACCGGTTCCGGGACGGCCCGCAGGATTACGGCGAGCAACTCCGGTTCGCACTGGGAGCCTACAACGCAGGCCGGGGGCATGTCCTGGACGGCCGCCGGGTGGCAGAAACGATCGGGAAAAATCCGAATCGCTGGTTCGACAACGTAGAGGACGCAATGGTTCTCCTCCGGAAACCGGAGTTCGCCGCCGTGAGCCGGTTCGGTTATTGCAGGGGAGATCAGCCCAAAAAATATGTTCGGGAAATCACCGACCGCTACCTCTCGTACGCGCAGGTCTCACGCTAGCAGTTGGTTGATAAAGCCCGATCGACCAGGACCTTGGATGACCGGACGGCTATGCCTTTTTCCGAATTACCGCGGCCAGGATCAGGGAGAGAACGAAGCCGGTAAGCAGGGTCATGACGAAACCCATCGCCGTGTTCGCCACCGGTGTGAACATGACATCCATCATCTTCCGCGCCATTTCGATCTGCTCGGCGGTTTGGCCCTGGGTCGCCAGCTGGTCGAGCTGCATCTCCTTGGCCTCTTGCAGGGCATTGGGAAACAGGACCAGCGAATACAGGAGGGAAGTGAAGATTCCGATGATCGCTCCGTACAGGGAGACCAGGATTCCGGCGCCAAGCCGCCCGCCGTACCCTTTGCCGGCGGACCGGGTCATGGTCAATCCCCACGCGATTGCCCCGGCCTGGATCAGGATGACCACGTAGAACAGGTTGGCCAGGGCAGGATCCTTGTACCATCCGGCGAAACCGCCCAGGTAAGTCCAGACCATGACGCCCAGCCCCAAGGCGATTCCAGCTTTCAATGTCGGTTTCATGACTCCTCCTCTTCTTCATCTTCGGCGGGGAAACGACTCCCCGGAACCCTTTTGGATTTCGATTTAGCTTACACCGGCCGCGGCGTTTTGTTTCAACTTTTCTGTTCAGGGTCGGTGGACCGGAAATTGCCGGTTATTTTGAGAAAAAGTGGTGGCGAGATGGCTAAAGTTCCTCGTGCGCAGGCCGATAGATTCCGCAGGGAAGCCGGGGAGGTCCGGATGCCCCTGGATCCTGTTGGAGGTACGGAATGACGGAATCAAGCGGCGATAGAGCGTTCGACGGCGATGCGATGCTGGATCGAATGGGTGGGGACACCGAACTTCTCGGTGAGGTGATCGAACTGTTCATCGAAGACAGCCCCAAAATGCTGGAGTCGGTCCGGCAGGCGGTGGGCCGGGAGGACCCGGTGGATGTGGAGAGGGCCGCGCACAGTCTGAAAGGTGCCCTTCTGAACATGGCGGCGGAAAGTGCGGCCCAGATCGCCCTCCGGCTGGAGAAAATGGGACGCGCCCGGCAGCTTCAGGATACCACCGAGATCCTGGCCGACCTGGAGAAGGAGATGGGACGGCTCCAGGCTGAACTGGATACCTACCAGGTCTGAGCAACCCGGCCCGGACGGAGCCGTCTCCCCCTGTCCAACCTTCCCGGCCCGTGATATTTTGCGTTCATGCCGCCGCGAAAACATCTCCGACCGGTTCTGGCCTTTGGCCTGGGTGCCGCTCTGCTCGGTTCTGCGCTCGGGTCTCCAGGGCCGGCTCCGGCGATGGGAACCGGGCCACTGACCGTTCGACAGGCGGTGGAGACCGCCCTGGCCGCCCACCCTTCGCTGGCGGCCCACAGGGAGCAGCTGCGCGAGTTCGAGGCCCAGACCCGGGAAGCGTTCTCCGGCGTATTTCCCACCGTAAAGGCGTCGGTGACCGGCGTTCGCTCCCGCAATCCCGGCCTGTTGAACAGCCCGAATTTCGACGACTTCTCCGCCGGGCTTCCCCTGGAGTTCCTGCTGCCTGTACCGGTGACCACCTATGATTACGGAATCAGCCTGGATCAGACCCTGTATTCCTTCGGCAAGTTGACCCGGGCGGTCTCGGCGGCGAAAAGCAAAGAAGACCAGCTGGAACTGGAAATCCGGGAACAGGAGCTGGACCTGGCCCGCCAGGTCGCCCAGGCCTGCTATAAGCTGGCCCGCGCGCAGTCCCGGATCGGCGTCCTGGAGGCGGAGAGGAAGTCGAGGGAGGCGCAGGTGCGGCAGGCGGAGGACTTCCTGGACATCGGAACCGGCACCCGGCTCCAACTCCTGCAGGCCAAGGCGGCGCTGGCGTCGTTGCGTTCCCGGGAGATCACCGCCCGGGGAGAACGGACCATCGCCGCCGTGGAGCTGAACGAACGCCTGGGCCTACCCGTGGGAACCGAAATCTCGGTCGATCCGGCGGTCCTGGCATCGGCGGAGTTGCCCGATCTTCCTCCCTCGCAGGAACTTCTGGCGGCGGCGGCGGTTCGAGTGGACCTGCAGGCGCTGGAGAAGGACCGGGATGTCCTGGACAAGCTCCAGAAAATCCGGAACGCCGAACGCCTGCCGGAGCTCCGTTTCAGCGGAGAGTACGGATTCCAGGCGATCGAGATCGGCAACCTGGCCGACACCAACTACTCCAACTGGAACGCCGGGATCTACCTGGACTGGAACCTGTATGAGGGCGGCGCCGTAAAAGCCCGAGTGGAACAACTGGATTCCCAGAGGATCCAGAGCCTGCACCGGACCCGGGAACGATTGGGAGAGATCGAGAGAGACCTGATGTCCGCGGTAACCCGGTATCGGCTGGCCCGGGAAGCGGAGGAGGCCGCGGCGCAGGCGGTGAAGGAGGCGGAGGAATCCTTGAGGGTTTCCACCGAGTCCCGGGCCTGGGGAGCCGCCACCGCCCTGGATCTCCTGGAGGCGGAACGGGTGTTGACCGAGGTGCGGTTCCAGGAACTGGATGCCGTCGTCAACGCCCTGTCGGCGGAAGCGGACGTCTCGTACCTGGTCGGTCGCCTACCGTACGAGCCGTTGGAGTGAAAGCGAGACCTATGAAGCAAACCGTGAGCGGAAGAATCCTCCGGGGGATCCCGGTTTTGATCGTTCTCTTTTGGGCCGTCCCGTCGCTGATCGGATGTGGAGCGGCTCCCGACGCCTCCGGAACTCCCTCTCCGGACCCGAACCGTGCAATTGGGGATTCGTCTGACGGCGCCGAACCGGAAAGGAAGGTTCCGGTGACGGTCCAGGAGCTGGCGCCGCGCCCTTTCCGGGAGCGGTTGGAGTTGACCGGCACTCTCGAGCCTTACGAAGAGGTCGAGATCACCTCGGAGAACGGTGGAATGATCCGGGAACTCCTGTTCGAGAAGGGAGACCGGGTGAAGGAGGGACAACTGCTCTGCCGGATCGGGGACGATCTGGCCCAGGCCCGCCTGGACCAGGCCAGAGCGGAATTGATGGCCGCGGAGGCGAATTACGTCAAGGTCTCCAAGCTGTTCGAGCGACAGGCTGTGCCCCAGCAGGACCTGGTGGCCGCCACGGCGAGGCGGGACCAGTTGACTGCCGCCGTTCGTGAAAGAGAAATGATCCTGGATCGGGCTCTCCTCCGATCGCCGATCGACGGCGTGGCCCTGGATCGACCGGTGGAGGAAGGAGAGGTCCTCCTCCCCGGCGCCCGGGTGACCACCTTGCAGAACCTTCGACGGCTGAAAGCGGTCACCTCTGTTCCCGATACCGAGATTCGCTGGCTGACCCTGGGCGCCCCGGCTTCCTTGGAGTTGGATGCCTGGCCCGGCAGGAGTTTCCCGGCCACGATCACCTTTCTCTCCACCGCGGTGGATACCGAGTCTCGCACGTTCCCGGTGGAGTTGGAGCTCGAGAACCCGGAAGGGGCTCTCCGCCCGGGGATGGTCGCCCGGATCCGGCTGGATCGGCGCTCGGTGGAGAACGGAATCGCCGCCCCCCTGGACGCCCTGATCACCAGAGTGGAAGGGCCTGTGGCGTACGTGGTCGAAGACTGCCGCGCCGTCTTGCGGCATGTGAAGATCGGCGCCACCGAAGGGGATTCGGTCCTGGTGGAAGGCGGTCTTGCGGCGGGAGACCTCCTGGTGGTGGCCGGACAGAAGGACCTGGTGAACGGCCAGGCGGTGGAAACCGGGAACTGCCGTTGATTTTTCTCACCCGAGCCGCGCTGGCCCGACCCCTGACCGCCTATGTGCTGATGGCGATCGTGGCGATCATGGGCGTGACCACCTATATCACGCTTCCCCGGGAATCGTTTCCGGAGATCAAGGTTCCCTTGATCATCGTCACGGTCCCATACCCGGGCGCGTCCCCGACAGACGTGGAAAGCCAGGTCACAAGAAAAGTGGAAGTGGAGGCAAAGGGGATTTCCGGCGTGAAGGAGATCCGCTCCACAAGTGCGGACGGGCTGTGCTCCATCCAGGTGGAGTTCAATCCGGACGTGGTCCTGGACACGGCGCTCCAGAAAGTGCGGGATGCGGTGGATCGTGCCCGGCCGGAAATGCCCGACGAGGTGGAGGAACCGCTGGTCAGCGACGTGGATTTTTCCCGTGTGCCGATCATGATCGTGAACGTGGCAGGCGACTTCGGGATGGCACGGCTGAAATCGATCGCCGACGACATCAAAGACGAGTTGGAGTCGGTCCCCGGCGTGAACCTGGTAAACCTGATCGGAGGGCAGGACCGGGAGGTGCAGGTATTCGCCGATCCCCGGCGGCTCACCGCGTTCAAGCTCGGCCTGGAAGACCTGGTGGCCACCATCGCGCGTGAGCACCTGACGGTTCCCGGAGGGGATATCGATATCGGCAGACAGAACTTCCTGGTTCGGCTGACCTCGGAAGTGAAGGATCCGAAAGAGATCCTGGATTTCGTGGTGGACGTCAGGGACGGAGACCCGGTGTACGTCCGGGATGTGGCCACGGTGGTCTACGGCTTCGTCGAAGCGAAGACCCTGGCCCGGATGAACGGCCGGACCGCCATCTCCCTCACGGTGGAGAAGCGGACAGGGGCCAACATCATCGAGGTGGCGGACCAGATCCATGCCGGCCTGGACGCCATGAAGGAACAGCTTCCTCCCGGTGTCGACATCGCGGTCCTGGCGGATCAATCGGTGGACATTCGGCAACAGGTGAAGGAACTGGAGAACAACATTCTTTCGGGGCTGGTCCTGGTGCTCCTGGTCCTGTTCTTCGCTCTCGGGTTCCGGCCGGCGCTGATCGTTTCGGCTGCGATTCCGTTCTCCATGCTGATCTCCTTCCTGACCCTTTCCCTGTTCGGGTACACCTTGAACATGGTCGTGCTGTTCTCCCTGGTCCTGGTGTTGGGGATGCTGGTGGACAACGCCATCGTCACCGTGGAGAACATCTACCGGCACAGGGAACTCGGGGAGGATGTCCTGACCGCCGCCGGGAACGGGACCGGGGAAGTCTCCATGCCGATCATCGCCTCCACCGCCACCACCCTGTGCGCCTTCGGCCCGATGCTGTTCTGGCCGGGGATCATGGGCGAGTTCATGAAGTACCTTCCGGTGACGTTGATTATCGGGTTGTCCGCCAGCCTTTTCGTGGCGCTGGTGTTCAACCCGGCCCTCTCCCTTTCCCTGTTCCGGAAGCCGCCGCGACGACGGGGAGCAGGGGATCGTCCTAGGGTTTTTCTCGGGATGTATCGGAGGCTGCTGGAATGGTGCCTGGACACCGGTTCGGACCGGCCGGCCTGGTTTACCCGGAACTGGCTGCTGCTGGTGTTGTGCGGGGCCGGCCTGGTGGGGAGCGCCGGGGCCGGAATGGCGGGTATGGGTGGAAACGGGGCGGCGCTCCTGACGGCCAAGGTTTTCGGGATCGGCGCGGTCGCCTGCTTCGGTCTTTTCGGTGTGGCCTGGATTCTGTCGCTTCTGCTTCGCCTGCTCAAGCGGACCCCCTGGGTGACCGACAACCGGGCCGGGATTCTCTGGACCATGTCGCTGCTGATGGTGTTGACTCTCGCCGCCTATCAAGCGTCTCAGCTGGGCCAGGAGTTTTTCCCGGAGGTCGAGCCAAGGGAGGTCTGGGTCGATTTCAAGTTCCCTTCCGGGACCAACCTGGAGGCCCAGAACAAGGTGGTGACGCCCCTGGAGAAAGAGCTGAACCATACGATCGATCTGACCGATGAACTGGTGAATGTCGGTTCCCGGGGCGTGAATATCGATCCGGGATCCGGGGGCGGAGCGGCCAATGAAAGCCGGATCTCCCTGCAGTTGAAACGGATCGAGAATCGGACCCAGAATTCTTTCCTGACCCTGGACCAGGTCCGGCAGACGGTGAAAGGGTTGACCGGTGTGCAGGTGGTGGTGGACAAACCCCAGCAGATGCCGACCGGGAAGCCGGTCTCGGTGCGCCTGAGTGGAGATGATTTCCGGACCTTGCAAACCGCCTCCGAGACGCTCATGGGAAAAATGAAGCGGATCCCCGGCCTTCTGAACATCGATGACAACTTCGATGAAGGGTACCCGGAATTGCAGGTAAAGGTGGACCGGACGGCGGCGGCCCGGGCCAATACCAACACAAGGGCGATCGCCATGACACTCCGGACCGCACTGGCCGGAACCGATGTGGCCAAGTACCGGATCGGCGAGGATGAATACGACATTGTGGTCCGGCTGCCCCGGGGCGACCGCCGTTCCATCGACAGCCTGGAAGAGTTGACGGTACAGGACGAGGATGGAGCCCCTCGACCGCTCATGAGCCTGGCCCGGATACGGACGACATCCGGACCGGCGGCGATCACCCGTGTGGACCTGCACCGGACGATCACGGTGGAGGCGGATGTTGACCATGCCGCCGGATACCAGGACGATGCCCTCCGCAAGGAAGTGGCAGGGATCCTGGAGAACGAGATGACCCTGGCGCCTGGAGTGAGCTACGAGTTCGCCGGCTCCAACGACGAGGAGAAGGAATCCAGCGAGTTCCTCACCCGGGCGTTCTTCGTCGCCCTGCTGCTGATCGCTTTGATCCTGGTGACCGAGTTCGACTCCCTGGTGACTCCGTTGACGATCCTGTTCTCCGTCATCCTCAGCCTGATCGGCGTGTTGTGGGGGTTGATCCTCACCCATACGCCGTTCGGAATCATCATGACCGGCATCGGCGTGATCTCCCTGGCCGGGATCGTGGTGAACAACGCCATCGTGCTGTGCGATTTCATCCTGCAGCAGCGGAGGGAAGGGGTTCCCCGGAAAGAGGCGATCGTGGAGGCCGGCATGGTCCGGATCCGGCCGGTGGTTCTCACCGCCATCACCACGGTACTCGGCCTGATCCCGCTGACCACAGGGATCAACTTCGATTTCTTCACCTTCAGCGTGACCACGGGAGGGGAGTCGACCCAGTGGTGGGGATCGATGGGTGTCGCCGTCATTTTCGGGCTGACCGTCGCCACGGCGTTGACCTTGCTGGTCGTCCCGGTGACCTACGACCTGCTGGCGTCGTTTTCGGAGCACTGGAGAAGGCGGCGGGTCTGAAGGCCGATCCGCCGAAGGCCGGTCCGCCTCGCTGGGGGGGGGAGGATCTCCCTGGGGTGGAGGTTGAAGGTCGGTGGTTCTGCGGGCCTCCCCC
>CAZZIV010000111.1:0-10149 GCA_964654385.1 uncultured Acidobacteriota bacterium
GGAGTGCGAAGACAAAGGTGAACAGGACCGCGCAGCAGGAGAGGAGACGAGGCGCACCTGTCGCGGTACATCACGTCGACCGCACACGCCCACGCTCGCTGGCCGGGGCCCGGCCTCTGCCAGGGAGACGGTGCCGACCGTTTCTGCGTCAATTCCCTGCAGGAAGCGGCCGCTCTCCGCTCGGCCGGCGTGGAACTGCCGATCCTGGTGTTGGGGTATGTGGAATTGGCCGACCTGGACGAACTGGTCCGGCTCGACCTGGAACCGGTGGTGACCGGTGCGGCGACGCTGGATCGGTTGGAAAAGGCCGGCGCCGACCAGGGCCGCGAGGTAAAGGTTCATCTGAAGGCCGAAACCGGCACCCATCGGCAGGGCGTTCCCCGGAGCGAGCTGGCCGGCATGGTGGAGCGCATCCGGACAAGCACCGTTCTGCGCCTGGAAGGTCTCTCGACTCACTACGCCAATATCGAGGACACAACCGATCACAGCTTCGCCCGAAGGCAGATCGAAGCCTACCGCTCCATTCGCACCGCTGTGGAGGAACGGCTGGGCGGCAGGATTCCGGTTTGCCACACCGCCTGCTCCGCCGCCACGTTGCTGTTGCAAGAAACCCACATGGACCTGGTTCGTGTGGGGATCTCCCTGTACGGGTTGTGGCCGTCCCGGGAAACGATGATCTCCTGCCGGGAAGAGATGGGAAGCCTTCCCGATCTCCAGCCGGTCCTGGCCTGGAAAAGCCGGATCGCCCAGGTGCAAACGGTACCGGAAGGGGATTTCGTCGGGTACGGCTGCACCTGGCGGGCGACTCGGGAGTCGAAGATCGCGGTGCTCCCGGTCGGTTACAACGAAGGGTACGACCGGAGGTTGTCCGGTACGGCCCACGTGCTGGTTCGGGGCCGCCGGGCGCCGGTGCGGGGACGGGTCTGCATGAACATGTGCATGGTAGACGTGACCGACATTCCCGGCGCTTCCCTGGAAGATGAAGCGGTCCTCCTGGGCGGCCAGGGAGAAGAGCGGATCTCCGCCGAGCAGGTGGCCGCCTGGTGCGGCACCATCCCGTATGAAGTGGTGACGCGAATTCATCCGTCCCTTCCGCGGATCGTCGTCTGAGATGGACACGGTGGTTCTGCTCCACGGCTTGGGACGCACCCGTTTTTCCATGGCAATCGCCGCGGGCCGGTTGCGTAAGGCCGGGTTCCGGGCGAACAGCATCGGCTATCGCTCTCTGCGAAGAAGCATCGAAGAGCATGCAGCGCTGGTCTCGAAGCAGTTGCCGGACGTCGCCGCCGGGAAGCTGCATTTCCTGACCCACTCGCTGGGGGGAATCGTTCTCCGGCAACTGGCGGCCACGAACCGGCCGGCGAACCTGGGACGGGTCGTCATGCTCGGTCCTCCCAACCGGGGCAGCCGCGCGGCAGGGAAATTCCGGGATTGGATCCTGTTCCGGTCGATTTTCGGTCCGACCGGACAGCAACTGGTGGACGATCCGGAAGCGCCGCCGAACCGGCTCGGCCCGGTCGATTTCGAGCTGGGTGTGATCGCCGGGAACCGTGGGTTGACACCGCTGTCGATGTTCCTGGAAGGGGAAAACGACGGGGTGGTTTCGGTCAGGGAAGCGATGGTGGAAGGGGCGGCCGATTTCCGGATCGTTCCCCGTGGCCACACCTTCATGATGAACAGCCGGGGTGTGTTGGACCAGGCGATCCATTTTTATCGCCACGGCCGATTCGATTCGAGCGGGTACGGTTCGGCTCCGCCGTGGACGGTTCCGGGCTACGGCTCCTCGGAGAGCAGCCAGTCCTCTCCTTCCTTGTAGTCCCGGAACACGCGTAATTCCTGGGGAAGATCGGAAGAAAGGGTCTCGTACATCCTGGCCGTACCGAAGCCATAGTCGTCGCTGACGATCAGGGCCATTCGGGCCGCGCCCCGCTCGGGGTGCTGCCTCCGAAGACTGATCAAGAGTTCCTGGAAATTACGGTCCATGTCGCGGAAATCGAACTCCCGCATATCCCACAGGGTTCGGATGTTCGGCGGGAACCGGTCCGATTCCAGCAGCTCGGCGATCGTGTCCCGGGTTTCTTCCAGGGTCATCGGGCTGATACAGACTCCGTACAGCGCACGCTTTTCAGGGTCATAGCGCATTTCAACGGGCATCGAATCCTCCCCATTTCGTCAGGAACGGATCACCTATCAGTCCCATGCCACGAGTCGGGTAACCGAGCCGGTTATGGAAAGTATACCAGATACCCGGCGGGATCCGTCGATCACAGGTTTCCCTGCGCCGCAGGGGAGGATGGGTCGAGCCATGTCTGCATTTCAGATCTGGAAGATGGAGAAAAGTTCGAACCGGCCTGAACCATCGGACCCGGTTCAGGCCGGCGGGCAGGGCATTATTTTTGAGAACGGCGGCCGAGAATGACTCCGGCCGGGAAGGCACGGTTCCGCCTGATCAACCTTTGCAGGAATCGCAAGGACAGTTTTCCCGCAGATCCCGGAAGGAGTAGATGCCGGTATCGTGCCCGTCGGACCAGGCGATGGCGATTCCGTACCGGCCGGCGCCGTGGATCTCCCGGGCGTGGACGCTCCGGGGTACCGCGTCGTCGTCCAGGACTTTGACGCCGGTCACCTCGTCCACGCACGCAGCGCAGTTACAGGCGCAGCGCAACTCGTAACAGGGATACACGGAAGTGTGGCCGTCTTCCCAGATGATCCCGATTTCCCGGCTGGGGAAAACCTGGATGTCCCGGGGGGTGATCGCCTTGGTTTCAGTCGCCATGGCCGGAACCGACGTTCGGAGCGTCTTCCGTGTTCGTCCCGCCGCCTGCGTCCCTCGCGTCCGCCGCGTCGGCGTCGACGCTGTATTCGCAGTTGTCTGCCTCGCACACGTACTGACGGCCGGACTTCTTGGTGACTCGCTCCAGGAGATACGGGCGTCCGCACTCCGGGCAGGGCTTGTTGACGGGCCGGCGCCACAGGATGAAGTGGCAATCAGGGTAGTTGTCGCATCCGTAGAAAATCTTTCCTCGCTTGCTCCGCCGTTCCACCAGGTGGCCTTTGTTGCATTCGGGGCAGTGGACGCCGGTTTCGTTCATTTTGACGTACCGGCACGAGGGATAGGCGGAACAGGCGATGAACTCGCCGTACCGGCCGTGTTTCCGGGCGAGCTTGGACTTGCAGCGGGGACAGGTTTCCTCCAACAGCACGTCCGCCCTGGCTTCCGCCCTGCCGTCTTTGCCGATGGTCACCTTCCGGGTGTTCTTGCAGTCGGGATAGCCGGAGCAGGCCAGGAACTTGCCGAACCGTCCCCGCCGGAGCACCATCGGCTTGCCGCATTTTTCGCACGGTTCGGCGTCGGTTTCCACGGCGGAGGGACCGGCCACCTTGGCGGCGGCCGGTATGGAGGAGCGATCGCTGGTGTCCACGCCCTCCACCTCGCCGACTTCCCGGGTGTTCTTGCAGTCGGGGTAACCGGAGCAGGCCAGGAACTTGCCGAACCGCCCCCATTTCAGGACCATCGGCTTCCCGCATTTGTCGCAGACCTGGTCGGTCTTGATCGCCTCCTGCTTGACGTTTCTCATGTTCAAGCGGGCGTTTTCCAGGTCGGCCTCGAACTTTTTGCTGAACTCCCTGATGGCGTCGATCCAGTTCAGCTTCCCTTCTTCGATCCTGTCCAGTTCTTCTTCCATCCGGGCGGTGTAATCGGTGCTGATGATGTTGCCGAACGATTCGACCATCAGGTCGTTGACCAGGAAGCCGAGTTCGGTCGGCGAGAAGCGGCGTTTTTCCTTCTCCACGTAGTCCCGGCCGGTGATAGTGCTGAGGATGGTGGCGTAGGTGGAGGGCCGGCCGATCCCTTTTTCTTCCAACACCTTCACCAGGGCCGCTTCGGTAAAGCGTGGAGGAGGTTGAGTGAAATGCTGCCGGGGAATCAGACCGTCGGCGTTCAGCTTCCGGCCGGCCTCCAGCGGCGGCAACCTGTGGTCTTTCTCTTCGTCGGCTTCCGGGTCTTCCTTGATTTTCCGACGGGCCTCTTCGTCTCTCGCCTCGTGGTACACGGCGAGCCAGCCGGGGAATTTCAGCACGGAACCGTTGGCACGGAATCCGTAGCGGCCGGCTTCGATATCGACCCGGACGGTATCGAACACGGCGGAGGCCATCTGTGATGCGACGAACCGGTTCCATATCAAGGTGTACAGCTTCAGTTCGTCGGCGCCGATGTACGGCTTCACGTATTCGGGGGGGAACGCCAGGTTGGTCGGCCGGATCGCCTCGTGGGCTTCCTGGGCCTGCTTGGCCACCTTGAATTTTCTGGGTTGCCCGGGGAGGGATTCCTTCCCGTAGGTGTTCCCGATAAAATCCCGCACCGCGGCGATCGCCTCGTCGGCCACCCGGGTGGAGTCGGTGCGCATATACGTGATGAGGCCGACAGTGCCGTGCTCGCCGATCTCCCGGCCTTCATACAGGCCCTGGGCGACCCGCATGGTCTTGGCCACGTTGAATCCGATCTGTCGGGCGGCGTCCTGTTGCAGCTTGGAGGTAATAAAAGGAGGAAGCGGGTGCTTCTTGCGCTCCTTGGCCTGTACCTGGGTTACGGTGAACGGGACGGCATCGGGGCCCGCCTCCACCTCCAGGATGAGGGCTCCTTCGGAACCTTGTTGGTTCTCCACCGGCCTGGCGCTTAGGACCTTCCAGCCGAGACCGGCCAGCACATCTTCCACTTCCGCCTGGTTGGAGGCTTCGAACTTTTCACCGTTCCGGGTGACCAGCTTGGCGGTGAACGCCGGGCCGTCCCCGGCCTTCAGGCTTGCCTTCAGCGACCAGTACTCTCTCGGCCGGAAGGCCTGGATCTCCCGCTCCCGCTCGCAGATGATCCGGAGCGCCACCGACTGGACCCGGCCGGCCGAGAGGCCTCGGCGGACTTTTTCCCAGAGCAGGGGGCTCAACTTGTACCCCATCAACCGGTCCAGGACCCGGCGGGCCTGCTGGGCGTCCACCCGGTTCATGTCGATCGACTTCGGTTCTTCGAACGCCTGGAGAATCGCCCGCTTGGTGATCTCGTTGAACTGGACCCTGTGGAAATCAGCCTTGCTGACTTTCTCCAGTTCTTCCTGAAGATGCCAGCAGATCGCCTCCCCTTCCCGGTCCGGGTCTGGGGCCAGGAAAATTTCATCGGCCTTTCTGGCCGCTTTTTTCAACTCGGCCAGGGTTTTCTTTTTCTCGGGGAGGGATTCGTACGTCGGTTGGAACGTTTCTTCGTCCACCCCGAGATTCCGCTTGGGCAGATCCCGGACGTGCCCCATGGAAGCTTTCACGACGAAATTCTTCCCGAGAAATTTATTGATCGTCTTGGCTTTGGCCGGCGACTCGACGATGACCAGCGATTGACCCATGGGCGGAAAGCTCCTTTCAGGGGCGTCGAAGATAGTACCTGCCCGGCAATTGTTCAACCAATCTTCTGGCCGTAAGGCCGAACAGAGCGACCTGCAAGGGGGCGATCGGCATCGGGATCCTCTCGACCATGTGGTCCAGGAGGGAAGGTTCCACCCGGTCCAGGAACTCCAGGACTTTCCGTTCGTTGTCGGTTAAATCAGTCGGAATATCGCTGTTTTCCTCTTCGAAGGTGGTGGTTTTGCCGGATCCGGGCGCCGGTTCGTCTCCCAGGCTTTCCAGGAGGCCGCCCCGCTCCGCGCCCCCTGGTTCCAGCTCTTCAAGGATATCTTCCACGCCGAGGACCGGTTTCGCCCCGTCCCGGAGCAGCCGGTTGCAGCCGGAGGAGGTGGAGGAGGAGATCGGGCCGGGCACCGCCAGGACGTCCCGGCCCTGTTCCAGGGCGTGGCGGACCGTGATCAGGGAGCCGGATTTCCGAGCCGCCTCCACCACGACCACCGCCGAGCAGAGACCGGCGATCACGCGGTTTCTCCTGGGGAAATGCCCCGGCTCCGGAGACATCCGCAGGGGAAACTCGGAAATCACCGCGCCGGAATGCCGGATTTTCTCGAAAAGATCTTCATTTTCCGGCGGATACAGCACTTCCAGGCCGCTTCCCAGAACCGAGAGAGTGGTCCCGCCCCCTGCCAGCGCCCCCTGGTGCGCGGCGGTGTCGATCCCCCGGGCGCCGCCGGATACCACCTCCACGCCGGCTCCGGCGAGTCCCGCCGCCAGTTCGGTGGCAACCCGAAGGCCGTACCGTGTGCAGCGCCGGGAGCCGACCAGGGCTACCCTGGGATACTCCGGCGCGAAGGCGCCTTTCGAGTACAAGAGAAGAGGGGGAGCGGGAATCTCTCGGAGGCAAGGTGGATACCGGGGATCATCGATGGCGATCAGATCAATCCCTTTTTCCCGGCAGCGCCGGAACTCCCGCTCGGCCTCGCGGCGCAGGCCGGCCCGGACTTCCCGGATTTTTCCATGTAATTCGGCGTTTTTTCGCCCAGTCAACTCCATCAACCGGCGAGGCGGCAGCCTATACGCCAGTTCGGCGGGAGTGTAGCCGGCGTTCAGGGCCTGGGCCAGGCGGACCGGCCCCAGGGCGGGCAGTCGGTTCAGGGCGATCCAGTCGACGGGGGGGAACAGGTCTCGGGGCATCATCGGCTCCCGAGGAGGCGCCTTCGATTTTGCAGGATCGGGCCGGCCGGGTCAAGGGCGGGCGAAAAAGAAATAGGTAGAAATGGGTGGTTGAATCTCTAATTCGTCGTATATGTAAATGCACTTGAATTAAGATCCTGTAGTGATTATTAAGTAACATGGATATGCGTGAACGGAATTTCACGCTGTTCCGGCTCTGCTTGCAGTGTGCGTGTCGTACCCCCGAGCGGTGAGCAGGAAGGGTTACTAAGAGAATAATGATGCAGCAATCCCGTATCCTGGTCGCCGAGGATGACCCGGTCACCAGCCGGTTCCTCTGTTCCCTGCTGGAAGAGGCCGGGTTCCAGGTCCTGACGGCCGGCGATGGACGACATGCCCGGGAGCTGGCGGTGGACGGCGATCCGGACCTGATCATCAGCGACCTGGTCATGCCGTACCGGGACGGGTTTGGGCTGATTCGCGCGCTTCGAAGCGAGGACTCCCTGCGGCAGGTTCCGATCATCATCCTCTCCATGAAAGACCGGGAGGACGATATCGTCCGGGGCTTGGAAGAAGGAGCCGATGATTACATGGTGAAACCGTTCAACGCCCGGGAACTGTTGACCCGCGTGCGCAAGCAGTTGGACAGGCGGACCTGACCGATGCAGACGATCCTGGTGTATTCGATCCTGACGGTCCTGCTGGTGTTCACCGGCATGACGATCCTGATCATTCTCGGGAAAGCGTGGCGGGAAACGGTGGAGATGTACCACAGGGCCCGAAGGCGGGATCTGGAGCCGGCGATCCTGGCTTTCGCCCATGGCGAGCAGGCTTCGATCCTCCCGGAGCTGGGAGGCCGGGTCAGGGCCCGGGACCGGAACATCGTGCAGACCATTCTGCTGGAATTCATTCAAAGGGTCCGGGGGATCGAGCAGCAGCGGCTGGGGCGCGCCCTGGATGACCTGGGCTTCGTGGACCGGAACATCGAGCGGCTCAAGAGCTCCCGGTGGTGGTCCCGGGCCGACGGCGCCGAAAAACTCGGCCTGTCCGGTGCCCGCCGGGCGACGGAAGCGCTGGTGGCCACCCTGGACGACGAGGTTCCCGAGGTCCGGATCCGCGCCGCCAACGCGTTAGGGAGGGTCGGCGGAACCGCATCGGCGGTGCCGTTGATCGAAGCGCTCAACGAACCGAACCGGTGGTCGACCATCCGGATCGCCGACATCCTGACCGGGATGGGCGCCGAGGTGGTGCAGGAACTGATGGATGAATGGGACCGGATGACCGTCGCCGCCAAGCTGGCCTGCGTGGACATCCTGGGAAGGATCCGGCTGCTCCACACGACCCCCTGGCTGCGGGAGCGGTTGCGGGACGAAAATCCGGATATCCGCGCCCGGGCCGCCCACGCCCTGGGTGCGATCGGCGAGCCGGGGGCCGCTCCCGACCTGGAAGAGCGGCTGACCGATCCGGAATGGCCGGTCCGTGCGATGGCGGCCAAGGCGCTCGGGAGGATCCGCCACCGGGCTTCGATCCCGATGCTGGCCCGATCCACGAGGGACCGGGAATGGTGGGTGCGGGCCAACGCTGCCGAAGCGCTCCGGCTGATGGGCGACGAGGGGATCGCGACCCTGGAAGGGTTGCTGGAAGATGAAGATCGCTACGCCCGCCACCAGGCGGTGTTGATGTTGGGCGAAGCCGGGGTGATCGAGGGATGGGTGGAACGGTTGGCCGCCCATGACGACGAAGCTCGAAGGAAGCTGGAGAAGGTGATCCGCTCCGGCCAGGTCGGCCGCCTGCGCGAACTGGTGGATCTCCACCCGAACCCGGTGGCGTGCACGATGCTGCGGGAGATGCTGCCGGAGACCGAAGGGGACCGGGGAGGAGAGGGATGAACTGGCCCGCGATCATCGGGGACCTGATCTACGGGTTCAACTGGTTCGTGCTCTCCTACTTCCTGGTGCTGAACACGGTCTACCTGCTTTTATTCCTGCTCTCCCTGGTGGAAGTATTGAAGTTCGTCCGGCGAACCTTTTTCTCCGACTACCGCCAGATCATGCAGTCGGAGATGACCTGGCCGGTTTCGGTCCTGGTTCCCGCCCACAACGAGGAGACCAACATCGCCGACACGGTCCGGTCGCTGATGATGCTGAACTACAGCGAATTCGAAATCATCATCATCAACGACGGCTCCACCGACCGGACCTTGCAGACGCTGATCGACGCCTTCGAGTTCCGTCAGATGGACCGCGTGTACAAGGTATCGATCGAAACGGAGAGAGTACGGGCGGTGTATGGCTCCCTGCAGCATCCGAACCTGCTGCTGGTGGACAAGGAGAAAGGCGGAAAATCCGACGCCCTCAACGCGGGGATCAACGTGAGCCGCTACCCGCTGTTCTGTTCCATCGACGCCGATTCGGTGATCGAAGACGATGCCCTGCTCCGGGTGGTGAAACCGTTCATGGAGCATCCCCGGGAGACGGTGGCCGCCGGCGGCATCGTGCGGATCGTGAACGGGTGCACCGTGCAGGACGGACGGGTCGTGAAGATCGAACTGCCCGACGCCCACCTTCCGATATTCCAGGTGGTGGAATACCTGCGCGCCTTCCTGTCCGGCCGGGTGGGATGGTCGGCGCTCCAATCTTTGCTGATCATCTCCGGCGCGTTCGGCATTTACAAGAAAAAGCATGTTCTGGAAATTGGCGGATACTCCGACAATACCGACACCGAGGACCTGGAGCTGGTGGTTCGCCTCCATCGCCACATGAAGGAGATGAAGCGGAAATACCGTGTCGTGTTCGTGCCGGATCCGGTCTGCTGGACCGAAGTGCCCGAGACCCTCAGCGTGCTCAGCCGGCAGCGGAACCGTTGGCACCGGGGACTGTTCCAGACCATGTGGATGCACAAGGGGATGGTTCTGAACCCGAAATACGGGGTTCTCGGAATGGTGGCGATGCCGTACTTCTTCATCTTCGAGATGCTCGGGCCGTTCGTGGAGAGCCTGGGATACCTGGTGGTCCTCCTGTCATTCCTGCTCGGTTTCCTGAACGTGGAGTTCTTTCTGCTGTTCCTGGCGGTCTCGGTGTTGTACGGTATTTTCCTGTCGGTCGCCTCGGTCCTGCTGGAAGAGGTTTCCTTCCGCCGCTACCCCGGTTGGATCGACCTGACCAAGCTCCTGGTGTTCAGCGTTCTGGAGAATTTCGGCTACCGGCAACTGCTGTCGCTGTTCAAGGTGAAGGCGTTCTGGGATGTGCTTCGCAGGAAACGAGCCTGGGGCAAAATGGACCGGTCCGGATTCCGGCAGCAGGAACCGAGAGAGGCGGAGAGCCGTTAAATGAACCTATCGAACCGATCCGGACGATCCGGCATCGCCTCTTTCACCGCCCTGGCGGTCCTGGCCGCTCTGTTCCTGACGGCGCTGCTTCCTGCCGCCGCCTCGGCGGCGGACGAAAAGACCGTGGTGGAAACGGCCGGCGGGAATGCCGGGACGACCGAGGTGTCTACCGGAGAGCTGTTCGAACCGGACCGTCAGGCGGGCTGGTCCGGCCATCGGGGATACGCCCGGGAGACATGCTGGCGCAGTCTCGATCGAAC
>CAZZIV010000112.1:0-10020 GCA_964654385.1 uncultured Acidobacteriota bacterium
GGCCGACCGCGAGCGGCGCGCTCCAGCGGGATCGCAGTCTCTCTGAAACCCCCCCGGGCGAGCCGATTCCGCAGAACGCGACGGCCCGGTCCGGCGGGTTGGCGGGCGAACGATCCGGCCTGATAAAACCGGCCGGGACGCGGAACGCCGGAACCACCGGAGCGCTCCGGTTCCATCTACGGATAGAAGCGAGAAGAGCGGGGGGATTCCGATCGTTCCCGGTCCCGGTAAGCAGGATCAGGCCGGCCCGTCCGATCCCGGAAAACGGTTCCCGGAGGGGACCGGCCGGTAGGATCTTTGCCGCCTGGATGCAACTCCCGTCGTCCAGGAGCACCAGGTCCAGGTCCCGGTGCAGCCGCCGGTGCTGGAAACCATCATCCAGGACCAGGCAGTCGGCTCCCGCCTGGACTCCTTCCAGGGCCGCATGGTACCGGTCCGAGCCGACGATGACTCCGACGCCGGGAAGCGCCGATGCCAATTGGAACGGTTCGTCGCCCGATTCGATGGACGCGACGATCGGTCCGCGTCCCTCGGAGACCCTCAGAGGACCTTTGCCGGCGTTCCCTCCGTAGCCGCGGCTGACGATCCAAGGAAACCGGCCCGTCTCCAGGAGCATCCGGCAGATCGTTTCGACCACCGGCGTCTTTCCGGTGCCGCCGACGGTCAAATTCCCAACGCTGATGACCGGCACCGGGACCTGCAGCGCGGCGCCGGGACGGTCGTACCAACGGTTTCGCAACGTCGACACGCAGGCCCACATCATGGAAGGGAGCGCGAGAACGGCGCGGGCAAGCGGGTGAGCGGGAAAGGCCGCGCGGGTCATGGAGACTTCGCCTTTCCCGCCTCTGCGGCCCCGGTGCCCAGCGTCTCCAGGATCAACCGGATGGAGCGCTGCATGGCTCCCTGGTTCTTTTTCACGATGTTCTTCGCGCAGGCGCCGCTCCTGCCGGCGGTGTCCGGGGCTTCGAGGAATCGCGCCCACGCGTCGGCCAGTTCCGAGGCGTTCCGAACTCGAACCGCTCCGCCCGCGGAGAGCAGCGAATCCACCGGTTCCTTGAAATGATCCGTGTAAGGTCCGAAGAGCACCGGGATCCCCGCCGCCGCCGGCTCCAGGACATTATGCCCGCCCACAGGCACCAGCGAACCTCCGATGAACGCGGCCCTCCCCACGGGATATAACCCGGCCAGTTCTCCGATCGTATCGACCAGGAGGCCGTCGGAGTCTCCGGCGTCCCTGTCCCGGTTCCCCTGGAGCCGGTGAAGCGTCAACCCCTCCTGTGCCGCGAGCCGGTTCACTCGGCCCGAACGTTCCGGGTGGCGGGGCGCCAGGATCAGCCATGCTTCGGGTATCTTGGACCGAACCGTTCGAAACGCCTCCAGGACCGGTTTCTCCTCTCCCTCGTCGGTGGAGCCGGCGATCAGGACCGGCGTCCCGGGCAGTAGCCCGAACCGTTCGAAAAGATCCCTGCGGGAGACGGGGGGGGAGGGGATGTCATATTTGATGTTCCCGGTCAGGGAGATCCTCTCGTGGGAGATCCCGAGGGATCGAAACCGGGCCGCGTCTCCTTCGGACTGGGCCCCGATCCGTTCCAGGTTCTGGAACAACGGCCGGTAGAGACCTTTCAAGCGGGAATACCGCTTCATCCTGGCCGGAGAGAGCCGGCCGTTGACGATCAGAACCTGCGTTCCCCGCCGAAACGCGGCCGAGAGAAGGTTCGGCCAGAGCTCCGTCTCCACCAGGATCAAGGCCACGGGCCGGACCGCGTCCAGGACCGTTTCGGGAAACCCGGGAAAATCGAGAGGCAGGAAAAAGGAAGCCGCCACTTTCGGAGGGGACGGCAGAACGGATCGGCCGGTTCTCGTGAAGGCCGATACGGCGATCGGCAAGCCCAACCGTTTCTCCTGGAGGGCGGCGGCGAGGGAGGACGCAATTCTCGCCTCGCCGACCGAGGAGCCGTGAATCCAGATCCCTCCCGGCGGCATCGTTGGAACCGTCCGGGCCCGCCTCTCCCGCCACTCGAGGGCCCGGTCGCCGTTTCCGCCGGCGATCGCGGCGGAGACTGGAAGGAAAAGACGGAGAGGGAAGAGAAGAATGTTGTATAAAGCTCGCATCGACAGGAGTCGACTCCCTTCGCAGGGAAAACGGTACTCTGTTGGAAAAAATGAAGTTTATCCGATTCTTCCTCTTACGGTCAATGACGGAGGAGCACCGGGCCGCCTCTTTCGAACCCGGTGACGTATTTCGTCGCATGGAATTCGAAACCGTTATTGATCGCCGAATTCCACCGTCCCTATATTCATCTTATGTTCGGAGGAGAAGAATCGATGCCCGGTTCCGAGGAGTCCAGCGGGCGGAGCGGTGGGAAAAAACCCTTCCGCCGGAGAGGGCGGATCGCCTTCGCGCTCACGGCGGTCTTCTGCGCGGTCGGGCTGGTCCCCCTCGGCACGGTCGCCTGGAAACTGATCCAGATCAACCGGGACGCCTTGACCTTGGCTCAGCAGGAGAAACAGCTTCTCCTCGCTGCCTCCACCGCCAGGGAAGTGGATATTCATCTCGATGGCCTGAAGTCGAGGGTTCGCACCGCGGCCAGCAATCTCTCCACCCTGATGGAAGGGCGTCGCTCGATTTCCACCGCCGGGACCCGGAGAATCCTTACCGAGGCCGAAGGAGGCGCGATCCTTTACGTCCGGTTTACCGATCTTCGAGGGCATCTCATCGGCTCCAAACCGGAGACATCGTTTCCCCCGGGCCTCCGTTCTCTTTTTACGTCTGGAGTCCGGGGAGTCGCGGAGCATCTGGCCGGAGGCGATTCCGTCAACCATACGGTCTGGGTTTCGAAACCGTATCTCCTGGATGTGGACGGACCGGCGCCTGCTGCGATGGTTCTTCTGGCTTCGCCGGTGGTCAGCCGAGGAAAATTCCGGGGCGTGATGGCGGCCCTGGTCGATTTCAAACAGATCTGGAACGGCGCCGTTCGGTCCAGGAGCACCGGGCAGACCGTGTTCATCCTGGATGCCGGAGGGTTGCCTTTCGCCAGCAGCGATCCTCTGGACGTGATGCCGGGGCAGAGCATGGCCGAGTATGAACTGGTGAAACGGTACGTGCTCGGCGCCCGCCGCACCCGGGAGACCACTCCGTTTCAGCGGGAGGTGGACGGGAAGGTCGAACACTTCATCGGCTCGTACGAGATTTCCAGGCAGGGGTGGGGCGTTTTCGTCCAGGCGAAAATGGAGCAGGTCTATCTTCCGGTAAGGACCATGATCGAGAATACGACCTCCTGGGCTCTTGGCGCCCTGGGGCTGGCGATTCTGGCCGCCCTGGTCTTTGCCCGCACCGTATCAAAACCGATCAACCGGTTGGCGGAAGTGTCCCGGGCGTTCGCCGCGGGCGATTTTCACAGCCGGGCCGAAATTCGCTCCAAGAACGAAATCGGCGAACTGTCCGACACCTTCAACTTCATGGCGGAGGAGATCGAAAGCCAGATTTCCAAGCTCAAATCAGCGGCGCAGGAGAACAACAAGCTGTTCCTGAGCACCATCCGGGTGATGGCCAACGCCATCGACGCGAAGGACCCGTATACCAAGGGTCATTCGGTCCGGGTGAACCGTTACTCGGTGATCATCGCCCGATACATGGGGTTGCCGAAGCAGGAGATCGACGCGATTCATGTGGCGTCCGTCCTCCATGACGTCGGCAAAATCGGTATTCAGGAAGCGATCCTGAACAAGCCGGGCGCGCTGACCCCGGAAGAATACGAAATCATGAAAACCCACACGACCCGGGGAGCGGAGATCATGGCCCCGATCCGCAAGCTCAAGCACGTGATCGACGGGCTCCGGTCTCATCACGAGCGCTGGAACGGCTCCGGCTATCCGGACGGGCTCGCCGGCGAACGGATTCCGCTCATGGGGCGGGTGATCGCCGTGGCCGATACCTTCGATGCCATGACGACCGATCGCCCGTATCAGCGCCCGTTTTCTTTCGAACAGGCCGTGGCGCGAATCAATGAACTCAAAGGGGTCGGGTTCGATGAGCAGGTGGTGGAAGCGTTCAACCGGGCCTATATGGCTGGGGAGTTCGAGAGCGGCTCCAAGGAGGAGGAACAGGACGCCCTGGCCATCGCCTGAACTCCGCTACCGGAGCTGAAGTTCGAAGTGTTCCGGATCCAGGTCCAGGAGGGGGCTGTAGATCCCGGCTTTCAGGTCGTCGGCGATGGTCTCCAGCACCCTGGTTTCCCGCCACCGCATCGCCCTGGGGGTGCGAAGCCTGGAAACATGGAGGCTGTAGATGTAAGGGACGGCGTCCGCCCCCTCCGCCTTCATCAGGTAGAGCAGGTTCCAGAAGCTCCGCCCAGAATCCCGTTGCGATGCCTCCCGGAGCAGGGCCGCCATCTCCGTTCCTCCGATCGTACCGGCTGCCCAGGCGGCGGCGGCCTGCACCGGTTCGAACAGTCCGCCGTCGAACCGACCAGAGATCAGGATCCTCTTCAGAATCCTTGTTGTGGCCGGGCCCGGCGCCAGTCGAAGGAGCGTGACGATTTCCGCCTGGTCCTTGGGGGCCCGATCATCGAACCCCTCCAGCAGCGCGGTTACCGCCGCAGCTGAGCCGATTCGTGCCAGGCGGATCCGCGCCAGGTCCCGAATGGAGCGGTTCTCGTGATTCAAGAGGCTGGACCACGCCGAGACGTCGTTCCCGTTCTTCTCCAGGAGGAACAGTCGGGAGGTCAGGTCGGGCAGGTATTCGCGAACCTCCAGGTCGGACTGGCCGCGGATGGCGTCAGCGATCTCTTCCCGTGCATCGGGGTACTCCAGCGAGATCAGCGCCTCGCCGAAATTCCGTATCACCTGCCGGTCCGCCGGGAGCGCGGGTTCCGAGAGCTTCTTCCTCAGGAGCCTGGAAGCGATCCGCGGCGCGGCTCTGCCCTCCCCCCGCCGCACGAGAATTTCCAGCGCGTAGGAGGCGGTGATTTCCTCTGGAGCGTCCAGGGTTGCAAGGAGGGTTTCCACCGCCCCGGGGGTCCCGATCCGGTCCAGGGCGTTCACGGCGGCGTCCCGGACCTCGCCCCGGGGATCCTCCAGCGCCTGCCGGATGCGGGAAAGCGCCTTCGGCGAGCGGGTCCAGCCAAGCGCTTCCACGAGCACCCTTCGATCTTGCGGCTCCTCCCTCCCCCACCAGGGGGCGAGGTCCGGCAGCGCTTTCGCTCCTCGAATCTGGGCCAGGGTTTTGTACAGGATCCCTCGGATCGCAGGATTCTTCTCTTTCCGGAGCGCCTCTTTCATCCCTTCGTACGCCTCGGGCGGTTTCAACCGGTTCAACGCGTTGACCGCGTAGCTTCGGACCCGGCCGTCCGGGTCATCCCGGAGCAGACGGACCAGTTCCTCGACCGCGTCTGGAGTGCCGATCCTCCGGAACCCTTCCACCGTGGACATCCGGATCGGCCATTCTTTCTGGCGGCTGATCCGGGAGAGCCGTTCCAGGTGGGACGGGCGGGCGATATAGGAAAGCGCCATAACGGCGGCCAGGTACTGGTCCAGGTGGACATCGCCGCCGGCGCCGTACAACTCGATCTGCTTCAAGACGTGGGACTCGCTTCCGGGAGCGGTGAGAAGAGCCGTCAGGGCGGTGGCGGGGATGCCCTTGTAAAACTGTTTCAGCCCAACGTACATCCTGCCGGAGTTCACCAGGTCGACGCTGGACGGGTCGCCCTGAAGGGCCAGGGCGAAACAGGCATGGGCTTTGATGAGCCGGGTCTTGTCGTTCTGTTCACCCCGGTCGTAGCGTTGAACCGTCTCCTTGAGGATCCGGGCCGATTCGGGGGAAGGGATTTCCCCGAGCACCCGGATGGCGACGTCGCTCAGCAGGGGTGTTTCCTGCAGGATTTCGTTTTCCATGAATGGGATGATCCCGGGTCCGAGGAGGATCAGCCGGTCCGCGGCTTCGATGCAGGCTGAATAGGTCGTGTGCCGTTCCACCGGCGGATTTCGACAAAGGTCGAACAGGCTCTCCACCTGGTCCCGCATTTTCTCCTGGGCGAGAAGGTCCTTCACCGGGTCCGAAGACGCCCCCTCCGCCCATCCGGAGGAGTGGAAAAAGGGAAGCAAAACCAGGATGACCACTGGCATTGGACGTAGGAATTTGCGCAAGAAACAACCTCCGATCGCAGAATCCGCACCGATCGGATCAATATACCCGGCGCCGGCGGGGCACGCAAAAAGCCGCCTGATTTCGATGATTGACTTTCGCAAGGTCTTCGCCTACTCTTGAGTCGAGGAGGGCTCAGGATGGCAGTGACGCGAAGGCAACGAGAAGTGCTGGACGTGATCCAGGAATTCATCGAACGCAACAAGTATTCGCCCAGCCTGGAGGAAATCGGAGGAGCTTTGGGACTTTCTTCCGTCGCGACGGTTCATAAGCATGTCAGCCACCTGGTGGAGAAAGGGTACCTGCGACGCTCCTGGAACCAGAACCGCTCCATCGAGCTGGCCGAACCGCCCAGTTCCCGGGGGACCGTGGAACTCCCCCTGGTCGGGACCATCGCCGCCGGCTGCCCCCTGGAGGTGGTCACCACCGACGAGGTACACACGGTTCCCGAGGAACTGGTTCGACGAAGCCAGGGAACCTACCTGCTGAAGGTGGAAGGGGAGTCGATGATCGACGAACAGATCCGGGACGGCGATCTGGTCATCGTGGAGGAGCGGCAGGTCGCCGAGGACGGGGAGACCGTGGTCGCGTTGATCGACGATTCGGAGGCGACGTTGAAACGGTTCTACAGGGAAGACGACAAGATCCGCCTCCAGCCCGCGAACCCGACGATGGCCCCGATCATCGTCCCTTCCAACAGGGTCAGGATTCAAGGGGTGGTGGTCGGGTTGATGAGAAAATACTGAGCTGTTTCCACAGACTCGCCGGTGACCATGGAACGAACCGTTCAATCACCCCTCGATCCCGAATCGCTCTGCGCCCGGCTTGCCCACGGCCGTGAAGACGTGGTGTTCTTTCATTCCGCCCCGTCCTATTCGGATGCGTGGCCGACCAGGATCGGGTTGGACCCCAAAACGGTGCTTTCTCTCCAGGCTGATCCGGCCCGGCCTCTGGATCCGGTCCGGCGGCTGGAGAGGCTGCATCGCGCACGGCTCCTGAAAGGCGGAACCGGCGCCACCGGTTTGGCCGTCCTGCTTTCTTACGAACTGCTGGCCGGTCCGAAGCGAGCAGGATCCCGCGACCGGCAAGCCCTCCCCGACCTGCATGCCTGGGAGGTAAACGAATCTCTGACCTGGACAGGGGAGGGCGAATACCTGTACACGTCGGCCGGGCCGGATCGGTTCGCCCGCCGGCTCTCTGCGGAGCGTCCGGTTCCTCCTGGACCGGAGGGGACTGTTCGGCGGACGGAGGCGCGGACCAGCCTTCCACGGGCGTCTTACCTGGCCGCAGTGCGGAAGATCCAGGACCATATCCGGAAAGGCGACATCTATCAGGCCAACCTGACCCAGCGGTTCCAGGCGCCGTTCCGAGGGGAACGGTTCGGGCTCTGGTCCCGGCTGTCCGCCGCCACCCCTTCTCCACGAGCAGCTTTCGTGGCGACAGAGCGGTTCGCCGTCGCATCGGTTTCGCCAGAGCTGTTCCTTCGAGGGGAACGGGGAGGCGCAATCGAAACACGGCCGATCAAGGGGACCTGCCGGAGGGAGACCGACCCGGCCTCCGACGCGGCGGCCGGACGTAGGCTCGTGGACTCGGTCAAGGACAACGCCGAGCTCCTGATGATCGTCGACCTGGAGCGGAACGACCTGGGCCGGGTCTGCAGAACCGGCACGATCCAGGTTCCCCAGGTCGCCGCCCTTCGAAGCTATCCCGCGGTGCATCACCTGGTCGGCGTGGTCCAGGGAACCCAGAAGCGGAACACCGGCCTGGACGACCTGTTCCAGGCGACCTTTCCCGGAGGATCGATCACGGGCGCGCCCAAGGAGCGTGCCATCCAAATCCTCAGGAGAATGGAGCCGGTGGACCGAGGTTTCTATACCGGTTCCCTGTTCTGGTTCGGAGACGATGGATCCTTCGATTCCAGTATCCTGATAAGATCGGTCGTCCTGGCCGGCGGCAACGCCTTTCTCGGCGCCGGCGGCGGGATCGTCCATGATTCCGATCCGGAAGCGGAATGGGTGGAATCCTGCGACAAGGCCCGGGCGCCGGCCGCCGTGCTCGGCTTCGTCCCGGAGGAGGCGGAATGAGACTGCCGGGGAAAGGGACCCTGACCTGGATCAATGGGCGTGCGGTTCCCATGGAGGAAGCAACGGTTCCTTTGACCGATCCGATCGTGCAGGCCGGCATCGGGGTCTTCGAAACCCTCGCGGTGCGGGAGGGCGCGATCCTGGACCTGACCGATCATCTCCGGCGTCTCCGGACTGGCGCCGCGGTCCTCTCGGTGCGACTGCCGCCGGACGACCGGCTGTTTCCGGCTCTTCGGACGGTGCAGCGGTCTCTGCCGCCTTTCGCCTGGATCAAGATCCTCGCCGGCCGATCCAGTTTCTCCGCCGTGTTCGGCGCCGGTATGGAACCGGGGGAAGAGGGGAAGCCTTCTTCCGCCGTCCTGCTCCGGTGGAGAAGGAGTCCGAACGATCCTCTCGCCGGTCTGAAGACGCTGAATTACGCTCCTTTCATTCTGGGAACCGAGGAGGCGGCGGCCAGGGGAGCCGACGAAGGGATCTGGTTGAATACAAGGGGACATGTAGGGGAAGGTTGTTCCAGCAATCTGGTGGTCGTCAAGAAAAGGGCTCTATACACCGCCGGTCCAGGAGACGGTGTCCTCCCGGGCGTGGTCCGGAACCTGGCTGTTCGCGCCGCCAGGGAGAGGGGATACCCGGTGCATGAAGGAAAGGTACGCCTGAAGCGGCTGGAACAGGCCGACGAGGCGTTCCTGACCTCCAGCCTGCGGGCTGTCCGCCCCCTGGTCCGGTTTCAGGGGAAACCGGTCGGCCGGGGGATCCCCGGGCCGGTGACCGCCGAAATCGCCCGGGCGGTCGCCCTGGCCCGGGAACGGTACATTCTGCACGATTCTCCAGACGATCCGATATAATCTTTTCCTCCGGTCTGTTCCGGTGAAGCGGAAGGGAGCGATCGAGATGATTGACGCGTCGCAGGCCCTGTTTTTCCTGCTCCTCTGGTTGACCGGCGTGCTGTTGCACGGCCTGATCCGCTCCAGCGGGGAATCGAAGCAGGATCCGATCCGGCCGTCCGGGCCGATCGGCGTGTTCGACGAAGATTCGGACTGACCGGTGGCGGAACTACCCTGGTGTCCGTTCTGTTGCTCCCAGCATGCCGAGCCCGGCGACTGCCCCGGGCCCCTGGACGCGACCGATACCGAAAGGCATGGTTGGCGGACGAACGTGGAGACTCCCCACGGGGTGGAGGCGTTCGGCGTCCTGGTCGCTCCTTCGGGCGAGCGGTGGCGGGCGAGGATCCTGACCTATCCGAACATTCTCTGGCTCGCGCCCGGCGGGCAGGGCGCCGCCAAGTTCGTCGGGAAGACCGCCCGGGAAGCGGAGAAAAAGGCGATCGACTTCATCGCTGCCCACTGCCGGCAACGGGGATTCAGGATCTGCACCGAAAACGGCCCCGGCTGGGCGGCCGGCTTGCCGGCGGACCGGATCGACAACTCCATTCAGCGAATCAAGGGGCCCCAGTCGCATCGGAAGATCGCGTTCACCCCGATCCGGTACGGCCGCCTCAGGCCCGAATTGAGGGCAGGCACCGGGAACGTCTCCGAGACCGGCCTGTTCATCGTCACGGATCGCCCGGAGGCGACAGGGACCCGTCTCCGGATGCGACTGGAGCTGGCGAAACTGGGGATCTCCCTGAAGGGCGAAGTCTGCTGGTTCCGGGCCAGGCCGGAGGAAGGGAGGGCACCGGGGATGGGGATCCATCTTGCCCAACCTTCGGAGGCGTACACGAAATACGTCCGGTCCCTCCCCTAGCCCGCTTTATGCATGAAGCACCTACTGCGGAGCCGAAACTGCCGTCATCTC
>CAZZIV010000113.1:0-9985 GCA_964654385.1 uncultured Acidobacteriota bacterium
CGCTCCATGCCCCGGCGACGCCCGGGGAGGGGCTCTTCTCCGCCGCCCAGTCGATCCGGGAGTTTCGCTGCCGCCCGTTCCCGGTCGCCAGCGCCGTTCTTTCCGCGGGCCCGGGAGGAGTGGATGCCCTGGAGCCGCTCCCCCTCGGCTGGATCGGGCAGCAACTGGAATCGGTCCTGGCGTCCCGGCGGGTGAACGCGGCAAAGGTCGGCATCCTGCCCGGCCGGCAAGCGGCGGAGCTGGTCAGGGATCTCCTCCGGGAATTCGGCGTGCCGAACCTGGTTCTGGCTCCGGTCTACCGGGTCTCGGGGGCGATGATCTTTCCGGAGAAAAACCGGGACGCGATCCGGCGAGTGTTGTATCCTCAGGCCGCCGTCCTCGTGGTGCGGGCCGGGGACCTGGATCTCGCGGTCGGCGGCCGGCCCGAATCCCTCCGGGAGATGCAGGAGGGCGCCGGGCGACTCAGGGAGCAGGGCGCCGGCGCCGTGCTGGTCTGCGGAGGTTTGATCAAGGGGCGAGTGTTCGATCTTCTCGATGACCACGGAGAGGTCACCGCCTTCGGCGCCACCCGGCTGCAGGTTCCCCGCCTCGATGGATTAGCCGACGCCCATACCGCCGCTCTGGCCTGCCATCTGGCCCGGGGACTGGATCTGAAGCAGGCGGTGCGGGCGGCGCAGCGCTACGTGGCGATCCGTTTGCAGCGGGGGCGTTGAGGACCGTTTCTGAACCATCTTCCCAGGGTGCGGTTGATCGGATGGTTCCTGGATAGGAACGAAACCATCGGGGAGGATCGGCGGTCGTGCCTGGACATTTCCACCTGGAGCGCGTTGTGATCGGGACAGATTTCGAGGCCGATCTGGAAAGCCCTGAGCGCCCTGCTTATTTTGCCGGTCGATGCGTAGACCCGCCCCAGGTTCAGGAGGATGTCCGGATCGTGACGGCTCAAGCGGACGGCCCGCTCGCAAAGTTCCACGGCCTCCCGGGGCGTCCGTTGGGTGCGGGCCAGGGAATATCCATAGTAGGAGAGATACCGGACCCAGCTCCGTCCTCTTCCGCGGTTCTTGTCCACGGTCATCGCCGTGTGAAAATATTCGGCGGCTTGCCGTGGCTTGGAATCGGCCAGTGCCATCAAACCGTTGCGGAAGCTGTTTTCTGCGGTGAGTATACTCATTTACGCCACCTGTGAATATGTGTATGCTGTAATATTAAGTACACAATAACGGATAAAGTGGCCATTACAATTCGGTAAAATGACCCTGAAAAATAAGGGAATGCCTATGGATCATTTCATTTGTATCGGTATTCCGGGCCGGAGCCCCGGTCGGATGGCGATTCTGGCCCTCCTGCTGCTGGTCCCCTGGTTGTGGATCGGTTGCCGGGAAGACCCGGAAAGAACCGTCCGGAACATCTATGAAATGCAGTCCGATCCGACACCCGAGAACAGGGAGCGGATTCGCGAGAGCCTGGACCACCCGGATCCTGGAGTTCGGGCGACGGCGCTCCATGTTCTGGTCGGCCTCGGAGTGGACGACGGTGCGGAGCTGGCGATCCGTTCCCTAAGCGACCCGGACCCGTTCGTCCGGATGATCGGGGCCGGTCTCCTGGGGGATCTCCGAAGTTCGGACGCAGCCGGGTTGCTGGGGGAACGACTCCGGGAGGATGAAGACTGGCATGTGCGTCAGAAGGCGGCGGAAGCCCTGGGGGAGATCGGGGGAAAAGCGGCGTCGAACGCTCTGAAGTACGGGTTCGACGATCCGATCGCGGAAGTCCGCCGGGCCAGCGTCATGAGTGTCGCCAAGGTGGCTCCGTCGGACGCGCTGGATCGGCTCCTTCTGTTGCTCCAGGAGGACAAAGACTGGGAAGTCCGGGTGCAGGCGGCCCGGGCCCTGGCCGACCTGGGAAGAGCGGAAGCGCTGCCTGTGCTCGAGAAAGTCCTGTACGAGGACACTAACCGGTTCGTGCAGGCGGCGGTGGCCCGGGCGATCAAGGTATTGAAGGGAGAGAGTACCGGATCGCCATGACGGACGATTCGGTGTATAGTTTCGGTCGCGTCGGCCCGGTCCGGGCCGATCGAATTCCTGGAAGCCATCGGAATTACCCCTTGTCCGAAGAACGGATCATCGGCATCGATCGGCTCACCATGACGGCGAAGCCGGACCGGTCCCTGGAGATCGCAGGGAACGGGGAAGTGTTGTTTCGAATTCGCAGGGCTGGAGAACGGATCCTGGTGGAAGCCGGGGAGGCCGGGCCGGAAACCAGGCTGGAGTTCCAAGGACGAAACCTGTGGATGGTGAAAGGAGAGGGGCCGGCGATGAATCCGGCGGTCTGGAGCGCCCCGGGCGGGGCGGGAGGCGGGATCGCGGGAAGCACGGTCCTGCTGCAGGACGGGAGCCTTTACCGGATCATCGATCGAGCCGGGCGGGTCCCGTCTTACGGCCTCCTCGGCTGGAGGACCTCCTGTCCTTATTTCGGCGTTACGTGGGATCGGAATGGATGGGAGTTCCTGGTTCATCCTTCCGGGTCGGCTTTGTTGGCGGAGGGTCGAGGGCACGACCTTCTGATTTTTTTCGCGGTTGCGGTTTCCGGCATCCTGCACCGCAAATGGATGATCGAGGAAGTGGATTCATGACCGAAGGCAGGAACCAGAATCGCCCCGGCGGCGGAGGACGTCGAAGGGGACGTCGGCGACGGGGAGGTCACCGGGGCGGCGGACGGCGCGGCAACAAGGGCGGTTCGGGGACACCCCGGCGTCCGGAAGGAGAAGCGACGCTGGAGGTCGCCGGGGTTTTCCAAGCGGCGCCCGGGGGAGGCTTCCTGAGATCTCCCGCGGCGAACTACGAACCGGCTCCAGGCGATCCGTTTCTCCCGGAGGCACTGATGCGGGAACTGGAACTGGTGGATGGGGTGGAAGTCACCGGCCGGGCCGTTCCTCCGGACGGACGGAATGCTTCCCCCTGGCTGGAGGTGGTCGACACCGTCGGCAGAAAACCGCAGGAAGAGTGGAAGGCCCGGATTCCGTTCCGGGCGTTGGTCGCGGAGGATCCCGCGGTTCGGATCCGGCTGGAACACCTCCCCGAGGAAATTTCCACCCGTGTCGTCGACCTGATCGCGCCGATCGGTCACGGACAGCGTTGCCTGATCGTCGCCCCTCCCAAGGCGGGGAAGACGGTGCTTCTCCAACAGATCGCAGGGGCGGTGACCGCCAATCATCCGGAGATCCACCTGATCGTCCTGCTGGTCGACGAGCGGCCGGAGGAGGTCACCGATATGCGCAGAAACGTGCAGGCGGAGGTGATCGCCTCTTCCAGCGACGAATCGGCGGAGAATCACATCCGGGTCTCGGAAATAGTGCTGGACCGGGCGAAGCGGCTGGTGGAAACCGGGCATGACGTCATGATTCTGATGGACTCGATCACCAGGATGTCCCGCGCGTACAACAACCGCCAGAAAGGATCGGGGCGTGTGTTGTCCGGCGGAATCGACGCCCGGACCATGGAAAAGCCGAGAAAGTTTTTCGGCGCCGCCCGGAACGTGGTGGACGGCGGTTCGCTCACCGTCATCGGGACGGCGCTGGTGGATACCGGGTCCCGGATGGACGAGGTGATCTTCCAGGAATTCAAGGGGACCGGGAATACCGAGATCGTCATGGATCGGGACCTGTTCGACCGGCGGATCTTCCCGGCGATCGATATCGCCGCCAGCGGCACCCGGAAGGAAGAGAAACTGTTCACCGAAGAGGAGTACCGGCAGGTGACCCTCCTTCGCCGGGCCTTGGCCGGGTCCCGGCCGGCGGAAGCGATGCAGCTCCTGGTGGAACGGATGTCGAAATATGAATCCAACCGGTTGTTCCTGAAAGGGCTGCGATCCTCCTGAGCCGGTATTTTTTTGCACGTTGTGGATACATTTGAATACGTTGACGGCGGTCCTCCTCGCGCCTAAATTTGCTGCGTACACCCAAACAGGGCAAGAAACGGAGAGAGTACGGTGCTTTGGGGACCGGATGATTGGGACGCATGGGCGATCGAAGACGCGAAAGTTCCCGGGAGCGGCCTCTCCCTGGATGCCGTCCGTTCCACGCTGTGCAAGGTTCCCCGCAGGGAGAGAAAATCCGTCGCCGATCTAGGGTGCGGCCAAGGTTCTCTCCTTCCTTTCCTGGCGCTGAATTTTTCGGCGGTTACCGCCGTGGATTACGCTCCGGCAAGCCTGGCGGCGGCCCGGGCCGCGTGTGACGAACCGAACATCACCTTTCGCCGGCGCGATCTGAGGGACCTGTCTCCGTTCAGGGGACGATTCCATGTGGCCGTCGCCGTCGATTCCATCATCGGGCCCAGGTCCTCCGATCTGGAGACGATCCTGTCCGAAATCTGGGCGAGCCTGACCGAAGGCGGCCTGCTGCTGGCCACGTTCCCGGCGAACCACGCGCCGGATAGAAAACTGTCCATGATCGCCTCGGCCGAACGGGCACGTTCCGGTCCGTTGCACGAGGTGGAACTGCAGTACAGGTTCCGCCGGGCGGGATTCCAGGGAGTTCGGATCCGCCGCTTGACCGGCGGAGGGGGGTCGGAATCCAGGCTACTCGGGTTGGCGGTTCGCAGGGGAATGAACTGATCCTTCCAGCATCGCCAGTTGGCCGCACGCGGCCCTGGCGTCCCCGCCCCGGCTCCAGCGAACGCTGACCGGCGTTTGGAGATCCAGAAGACGATCCCGCGATTCCAGGATCGCTTCCCGCGGGGGGGACCGGAAATCGAGCCAACCCGGCACCGGATTGAACGGGATCAGGTTCAGCTTGGCGCGTTGCCCCCGGACCAGGGCAGCCAACCGGCGCATATCCTCCGGAGAATCGTTGACCCCTTCCAGCAGAACGTATTCGAAAGTCACCCGGTCTCGGGAAGACGCGGTGAACCGGGCGCAGGCGTCCAGGAGAACCTTCAGGGGATATTTCCGGTTGACCGGCATCAAGCGGTCCCGGGCCTGGTCGGTGGTGGCGTTCAGGGAGACCGCCAGTCGCGGGCGGATCGGCTCCTCCGCCAGCCGCAGAATTCCGGGAACCATTCCGGCCGTGGATACGGTGATTCTTTTCCTGGACCAGCCGGCGCCGCCGGGATCGGTGAGAAGCCGGACGGCGCCGGCGACCCCTTCGTAGTTGTGAAGAGGTTCCCCCATCCCCATGAAGACCACGTTGCACGGGAGGTCTCCGGCCCGCCGGTCCTCGCGAATCAGGTGGACCTGTCCAAGGATCTCCCCCGCCGAAAGGTTGCGCCGCAGGCCCATTTTCCCGGTCAGGCAGAACGAACACCCCAGGGCGCAGCCGCACTGGCTGGAGAGACAGAGGGTGATCCGTTCCCCGTGGACCATGTAGACCGCTTCGATTTCGTTCCCGTCCTGGAGCAGGATTCGATACTTGACGGTGCCGTCTTCGGCCTCGGCTCGCCCGGAAATCGTCCCGGGGTCGACGCGGAACCGATCTTCGATCCGGCCCCGGAGATCCCCGGGAAGATCGGTCCAGTCGTTCGGCCGGAGGAGTTCCCGCTTGTAGATCCAGCGATAGATCTGGCCGGATCGGTAAGGAGGGGAGGCGGGACCGTCCAGGGAATCCAGCGCCTTCCGAAGTTCGTCTCCGGACAACCCGTACAAATTTATCCGTCGATCACCCATCCCTCATTAGGGCATTTCGCGTGAAGGATGGCAAGGCGTCGGCTTGACGGAGCCATTTGGCTCGGATAGCCTGCCGTTGACAGGAGAGCGGTCCGGCAAGCGCGGGAGGACGCCTTGAAAAGAGAGCAATTGGCCTTTTTGATCGGGGGTTTCGCCTTCGGTGTCCTGGTCGGATTCGGTCTTGCACAGAAGATTGCAGACCGGCCGAAGGCCGTGGCCGGTGCCGGGGCCCCGGCGGGAACGATGCAGTCGGCTCCGGCGCCTTCAACCCCATCCGGCGCCCCGATGATGGAAGAGATCGGGCGGCTGCGGAAGGTGCTGGCGGTCGATCCGAACAACGTGCAGGCCCTGGTGAAGATGGCAAACCTGTACCACGATGCCCAGATGTTTTCCCAGGCGGTCGAGTTCTACCAACGAGCGGTGAGGGTTCAACCGGACGATCCGAACGTCCTGACCGATCTCGCCACCTGTCTCGGCGCCGTGGATCGGAACCAGGAGGCGCTGGACATCCTCCGGCGCGCCCAGGAACTGGATCCGGGACACTGGCAATCGGTATTCAACACGGTGATCGTCGCCGGGATCAAGATGCACGACTTCAAGACCGCGGATGCCGCCATGGAAAAGCTCGAAAAGATGCCGGAGGCCCGCCCCCACCTGCCCGGGCTCAAGGAAGCCCTTGAGAGAGCCCGGGTCGAGCACCCCTCCTGATGCTCCGCACCCTCTTCTGGATCCTGGCGATCGCCGGCCTGGCCCGTTGGGTTCTCCGGTTGCTTCGGCCTGCAGCCCCTTCCGGCCGCAAGGGTGAGGTGGGTCCGGAAACCGAGGCCGACGGGGTTCTGGTGCAGGACCAGGTCTGCGGAACGTACATCGATCGGAGGGCCGCCCTCACCGGCCGGGATCCGAAAGGGAACCCCCTCTATTTCTGCTCGGAATCCTGCCGCCGGAAAGCCGGGATCCAACAGGCCGTTTCCTGACCCCATTGGGCTGATCATCGCCGGTATTCCGGCGGATTGCCTCAACCGGGACGGGAACCTATATTTTCCCCGTCGGGAAAACGGAAACGACGGCGCGTTCGCGGAGGGACCTGCGCGGCCGTCCCGTCATGGAATCGGCGATTATCGTTTGCGGAGGCGGGATGGGCCGTCAGGACGTAGAGATCCTTCACCAGAAAGCTTCGGAAAGTTATCTCCAGGGAGACTACCCTGCCGCCCTGGAACTCTGGCGGGAGCTGCAGGCGCAGGCCCCCGAGGACGAACGGGCGCAGGAGGGAATCCGGCTCTGCGAGATGATGTCGCCGGCGGCGACACAGGTCGATCCGGACACCCTGCAGGGGAAGGCGCTCGAGTTGGACGCGCTCGCGCAGGCGAGTACCCGTCCCGGGGTGGAGCCGGATCTTCCTGGATCCGAGCCGGGGTTCGACCTCGAAGCGGTGTCCGCCGAAGAGGCGGCCCCTGGATTCATTCCAGCCGGTGAGTCCGCAGAGACGGATGATGACGACATGGATTTCAACCTGGATACCTCGATCCTGGAAGAGATGGACGATCCGGCGGGACAAGGAGAGCCGGACGCTCCCTTGGAAGAGGATGTGGAGGAGGTCATCCAGCAGCTCGATTCCATGCCGAACGCCGACGAGGCGATCGACGCGGCGGCCACCGCCGAGTTGAATAAAAGGCTGGACGACCTGTTGAGCCAGGCCCGGTCCGCTTTCCAGGAGGATCGGCTCGACGAGGCCCAGGGGATCCTGGCCCGGTTGTTTGTTCTCGACGAGAACCACCCGGAAGCCAGGGCCCTGGAACAGGAGATGGAAGCGCAGGCCTCCAAGCAGGTGTTCGAAATCGAAGACAAGCTGGCCGAGGCGGTGCAGTGGATCGAGCAGGGGCGGCTGGAGGAGGCGGAATCCAACCTGCGGCGGGTCCTGGATCTTTCTCCCGGCCACCAGGAAGCGGAGCATTACCTGGAGAAGACCCTTCAGCTCATGGAGCAGGAGGAGGAAGAGCCTGCCGGGGGCGGGAATCTTCCCCTGGGAAGCCTGGACGGGAACTCGTCCCCGGTCGAGGAGCCCGGCTCTCCGGATTCGATCGACCCGGCCGACGCCGCCCTCTGCCATGGGGTCGTGGAACTGGATGATTCCACCTCTTCCAGCATCGGGTTGGCCGGCGGTTCTGCCGCCCCGGACATGGAAGAGCCGGAGGAGGTCTCGGAGTCGGAGTTCCCGGCTGTGGATACGGAGAACGCCGGCACGGTGGCGGGACCGCCGACGGCCGGCGGAACCGGGAACCGGAACAGGATCCTCCTGGCGGTGTTGCTGACCGCGGCGGTCCTGGCGGCCGGCGGATATTTCGGGAGGAATCTGTGGCAAGGCGACGCCGGGAAGGATGCGTCGCCAGGAGTGGAAGCCGCAGCGGAAGGAACCGGCGCAGAGGAAAAGTCAGGCGCGGCCGAAGCGCCGGCGGGCCGTTCCACCCGGGAACTGCTCGAACAGGCCGATCAACTGAGCGGTACCGCGGAACCGTCCGGCGCAGGAGAAATCGAGTCTCACTCCGACCAGGCCGGCCTTGTGGAACAGGCCCGGAACTTGATGGAGGCCGGGCGGTTCGGCGATGCGATCCTGGTCTGGAATCAAGTGCTCAAGAACGACCCTGCCCACCCGGAAGCGTTGAAGGGGATCGAGGCCGCGGGGCGGGGGTACCGGGAAGAACAGAGCCGCCTCGAGGATTTACGGAAAGCGGAGATGATCTTCCAGGAAGGGGATTACAGTTCCGCCTTGAAGATCCTGTACAGGCTTCCGGAGAATCTCCGACCTGATCTGGCCCTTCAATACAAGGTGAACGGCTGGTACAACCTGGGTGTCATCGCGTTGAAGGCGGGCCGGATCGACAAGAGCCTTTCCCACTTCGCCGAGATCCAGGCCCTGGCCCCGGAGGATCAAGAAGCCGCCTCGTTGAGAGAGTTCGCGACCCGGTACAAGACCCGGGAAAAAGACCGGGCATTCTACCGGAAGGTCAACGATCTGGAGTTCCGGGACCTCCGGTACGGACTGTAGAGGACCAGGCGCGGACCCGGCCTCAGTGTCTGAAATGCCTGCGGCCGGTCAGCACCATCGCCATGCCGTGTTCGTCCGCCGCCTCGATCACTTCCTTGTCCCGGATGCTGCCCCCCGGCTGGATCACCGCCCGGATCCCCGCTTCATGGGCGGCGTCGATGCCGTCTCGGAAGGGGAAGAAGGCGTCCGAGGCCATGGCGGCGCCTTCCAGCGATTCCTGGGCTTTCATGGCTCCGAACCGGGCCGAGTCGACCCGGCTCATCTGTCCGGCCCCGATCCCGACGGTCCTGCCCGGCCGGGTGTAGACGATCGCGTTGGATTTCACGAACCGGGCCACGATCCAACCGAACTCCAGCGCCTGCCATTCCTCCTCGGTAGGCCGGCGCCGGGTGGCGACGGAGGCGTCCCGGGCGTCTTCTCCCTGGATGTCCCAGTCCTGTACCAGGAGCCCGCCGGAGACCCTTCGCAGGTCGAACCCTTCCCGGGTGAAATCTCCCAGGTTCCCGGTCAGGAGCAGCCGAAGGTTCTTTTTCTTTTTCAACAGCTTCCGGGCGTCTTCGGAAAACCCGGGGGCGATCACCGCTTCGTAGAACGCCTTCTTGATCAGGGATGCGGCATCCCCGTCCACCGGCCTGTTGAAGGCGATCACGCTTCCGAACGCGCTCATCGGGTCGCAGGCCAGTGCGTCCCGGAACGCCTCGGCCGGTCGTTCGCCCCAGGCCACGCCGCACGGGTTGCCGTGCTTGATGACCGCGCAGGTCCCCTGCCGGAAGGAAGCGGCCAAGGCCAGGGCCGCATCCAGGTCCAGGATGTTGTTGAACGAAAGTTCCTTCCCCTGAAGCTGTTCCGCGCCGGCCACGGTCGGAAGCACGGAGGAAGGATCCCGGTAGAAGGCCGCGGTCTGGTGCGGGTTCTCTCCGTACCGCAATTCCTGAACCTTTTCGTAGCTCAGGTTGAACACCGCAGGATGGTTCTCCGTCGCCGGAGCCTCCCGGGCCAGGTAGTCCGCGATCGCGGCGTCGTAGCGGGCCGTGTGGGCGAAGGCGGCGGCGGACAGCCTCTTCCGGGTGCCGTCGGAGAGCCCGCCGCCGGCCTGGAGCTCTTCGAGTACCGGAGCGTAGTCTGCGGGGGAGACCACCACGCCCACGTCCTGGAAGTTCTTGGCGGCGCTCCGAACCATGGACGGCCCGCCGATGTCGATCATCTCCACCGCCTCGGCCGGCGTGGTGGACGGATAGGCCATCGTCTTGTCGGACGGGGAGGGGTCTACGACCACCACGTCCATAG
>CAZZIV010000114.1:0-9928 GCA_964654385.1 uncultured Acidobacteriota bacterium
TTCGATGAAGAGACCACAGTCGAGACGGGCGCGGCCACATTCGAACCTCGGTTCCGCGGTCGAGGGCCCACCGCCTCGCCTTCGTCCATCAAGCCGGCTTCCACCGCGTACCCGACCGGTCCGTGAGCAAGCGTCCGATGTTTGACCCGCCCTCCGCCTCCGACCACCAGGATGTCGGAATCCCCCACGTGACACGAACGGATCCGTCTTCCCTGGATCTTGACCACCGCCATTGTCGTCGCCGCACCGTTCCCCATCTCCAGGATCTTTCGGTTCGCCTGCTCGATTCCGTTCAGGACCGACGCCCGAAGAGAGACGCCTTCCGTCTCTCCGGTACGTACGGCCTGTTCCATCGACTGCGCGGCGATCCTGGAGGCGGAGGCTCCCGCTGCGGATCCGCCTACGCCGTCGGCTACGAGAAGTACGCCGGCCGACCGGTCGGAGGGAAGGCGGATCAGGGCGGCCGAATCTTCGTTGGCGGAATCGCTGAGCGGGGAGCGGTTGGAATAAACCGCCGCGGTTCCATCGGCGAACGGAAGCCGCTCACACGCGGACATGGATGATTCCAGGAAAAAGAGGGCGTGGGAGGAATCGGTTGGGGAAGTGTTTTTCAAAAGTTCACCAGGCGGCATTGTAACGAAGGCGGGAACCTTTCGTCCATCTGTGAAATAATCTCTTCGTTTCCAGAAGACCGTTCGGCGCCGCGTCCGTACACGAAGAAGAACGGCCGCGTCGTTCCCGGAGAATGAACTATGAAGAATTGGATTCCGTTCGCCTTGCTCGGGCTCCTGTATCTTTCGGCCGCCTGCGCTCCGAAACAGGAAGATCCGCCTGAGGCGGTCACTTTGACTCCCGACGAGATCCGCGCCGCCGTGGAGGGAGCGATGGATACCGGGGCCGATCCCTGTTCCGATTTCTACCGGTACGCTTGTGGAAACTGGCTGAAGGAAAACGAGATTCCCGCCGATCAATCCCGGTGGACACGGGGCAGCGAGCTGCAGGAGGCGAACCGGGAGCGTTTGAGAAAGATTCTGGACGGTTTCGTTGCGAGCCCGCCTTCCGATCCCGAAATGAGAAAGTTGAGCCGTTATTACGGCAGTTGCATGGATACGGCGGCGATCGACGCGGGCGGATATGATCCGATCAAACCCTGGCTGGCCAAGGCCGACACCGTGGATTCCCGGTCGGCGCTCATGTCGATGGTCGGGGAACTGCACAAGCACTCGATAGATGTCCTGTTCAGCCCTGCCGTGTTTCCCGATCTGGGGAACCCGGACCTGAACATCGTGAACGTTTTCCAGGGAGGCCTGGGACTTCCGGACCGGGATTATTACCTGGGGGACGCGGAACGATACGAGCAGGCCCGGAAAGGCTACCTGGCGCATATCGCCGCGATGATGAAAATGGTGGGTGAGAGCGACGATCAGGCGGCCGGAACCGCCCGGGCGGTCCTGGATTTCGAAACGCGCCTGGCGAAAATAGCCTGGCCCCGGGCGGTCGCCAGGAACCCGAACAAGATCTACAACAAGATCGATCTCTCCGGGCTTCGCGAGATCGCCCAGGGGTTGGATTGGGACGCCTGGCTCCGGTCGGCGGGATTTCCCGATTTCACCGACCTGAACGTGGGGATGCCCGACTATTTTCACGCTCTTCCCGCCCTGGTCGATGACACCGATACGGCCACCCTCCGCTCGTACCTCCGTTGGCACATCATCAGCGAATTCTCTCCGCTGCTGGCTTCCCCGTTCGAGAAGGAGCATTTCGAGTTCTATGGAAAGCAGCTTCAGGGCCGGGCGGAGGATGAAGTCCGATGGAAGAAATGCGTTTCCCGAACCGATGAAGCCGCAGGCGAGTTGCTGGGAAAGGCGTTCGTGGAACGATATTTCGCCGGAGACAGCAAGGACAAGGCGCTGAAGATGCTTCACGGAATCGAGAACGCTTTCACGGCGGCCCTTCCGGACCTGGGCTGGATGGATCAGGCGACCCGGGAGCGGGCGATCGAGAAGCGGAACGCGTTGACGGAGAAGATCGGATATCCGGATCGGTGGCGGGATTACGCCGACCTGAAGATCGAAGACCAGCCGTACTTCGACAACGCCATGGAGGCGATCCGGTTCAAATCGGCGCGGAACATGGCGAAGATCGGAAAACCGGTGGACAGGACCGAGTGGGCCATGTCGCCACCCACGGTAAACGCCTATTACAATCCGCTGGCGAACGAGATGGTGTTCCCGGCCGGCATTCTCCAGGCGCCGTTCTTCAACAAGGACTTCCCGCCCGCGATGGATTACGGCGCCGTCGGCATGGTGATGGGGCACGAGCTCTCCCACGGTTTCGACGATCAGGGGCGAAAGTTCGACAAGACCGGCAAGCTGACCGAATGGTGGGAGCCGGAAGTGGTCGCCGCTTTCGAGGAGCGGACCCGGTGTGTCGAGGAACTGTACGACGGGTTCGAGGCGGTTCCGGGCGTCCGTTTGAACGGCCGGCTGACCCTGGGCGAGAACATCGCCGACCTGGGCGGGATCAAGCGGGCGTTCGAGGCGTACAAGGCGGCCGCCGCCGAAACGGCCGGTGCCGGCCCTGAGATCGGCGGCCTGGACGAGGATCAGCTGTTTTTCGTGGCGTACGCCCAGGTTTGGTGCGCCAAGGTCCGCCCCGAGATGGCCTCCCAACTGGCCGTCACCGATCCCCATTCCCCGCCCCGGTGGCGGGTGATCGCTCCGTTGGCCAATTTCCCGGCATTCGCCGAAGCGTTTTCCTGCGGGGAGGGAACACCGATGAACCCCGAAAAGAAATGTGAAGTCTGGTAGGAGGAGTTCAACCATGTCGAGACGCGGTTTGTCGAGCCGGTGGGTGCTGCCTGTTTTGTTCCTGGTTTTCGGCTTCGTGTTGTTGGCGGCCGTCGGTTGCCGGGGACGCATCGATCCTGGGACGGTTCCGGATCCGGCGGCGGCCGCGCGAACGGAGACTTCGCCGTCGGAGGGGGAACGGCTCCCCCTCGATCCGGCGGTCCTCCACGGCACCCTCTCCAACGGTATGCAGTACTTCATCCGCGCGAACCACAAACCGGAAAACCGGGCCGAGCTTCGGCTTGCAGTGAACGCCGGATCGGTCCTGGAGGATGACGATCAACAAGGGTTGGCTCATTTTGTGGAGCACATGGCGTTCAACGGGACGAAACATTTCAAAAAGCAGGAACTGGTGGATTACCTGGAATCGATCGGGATGCGGTTCGGCGCCGACCTGAACGCCTACACCAACATGGATGAAACGGTCTACATGCTGGAAGTGCCGACCGACGACGAAACGATGCTGGAGAAGGGGTTCCAGATCCTGGAGGACTGGGCTCACCTGGTCAGCTTCGACGATAACGAAATCGAGAAGGAGCGGGGTGTCGTGATCGAGGAGTGGCGGTTGGGAAGAGGAGCCCGGGCCAGGATCAACGACAAACAGTTTCCGCTGATTTTCCAGGGCTCCAGGTACGCCGACCGGTTGACCATCGGGAAAAAGGAGATCCTGGAGCACTGTACCCACGATACGCTCCGCCGGTTCTACCGGGACTGGTACCGGCCGGACCTGATGGCGGTGATCGCCGTTGGGGACTTCGACCCGGAGGCGGTCGAAAAGCAGGTGGTGGAGCGGTTCGGGAACATCCCATCCCGGAAGGAAGAGCGGAAGCGGCCGGTGTTCCCGGTTCCGGATCACAAGGGGATCCGGGTCAGTATCGAAACCGATCCCGAGATGACCTCCACTTCGGGGAACCTTCTCTTCAAACGGGAACTGGAGCCGCAGGGGACCGAGGACGATTACCGCAGAAACCTGGTGGAATCCCTCTACCATGGCATGCTGAACGAGCGGCTGAACGAACTGACCCGGAAAAGCGACCCACCTTTCCTGTACGCATGGTCCGGCGGAGGGCGGTGGGTCCGCTCCAAGGGGATCTACTCCATCGGCGTCGGAGTGGAGGACGGCGGATTGAAGCGGGGCCTTGCAGCCGCGGCCCGGGAAGCGGAGCGGGTCCGCCGCTTCGGATTCACGGACACCGAGTTGGAGAGGCGGAAGAGCGAAACGCTCCGGTCGATGGAGCAGAGTTGGAACGAACGGGACAAGCTTCCCTCACGCGGTTTCGCTGCCGAGTATGTCCGAGTCTTTCTGCAGGAGGAGTCGGCGCCGGGGCTGGAAAAAGAGTACCGGCTGGCGGAAAAGTTCCTTCCGGGCATCTCCCTGGAAAACGTGAACGCCCTGGCCGGGCAGTGGATGACCGATGACAACCGGGTGCTCCTCGCCAGCGGTCCGGAAAAGAAGGATGCACCGCTTCCTTCCGAACAGGAACTGCTGGACGTGCTGGACGGTGTCAAGAACGCGGACCTGGAGCCGTACAAGGATGAAGTTCGGGAAGAGCCGCTGGTGACCGAGGCGCCTGAGCCGGGAACGGTCGTGGAGGAACATCGGATCGATCCGATCGATACGACTTACTGGACCCTTTCCAACGGGGTCCGCGTGATCCTGAAACCGACCGACTACAAGAACGACGAAGTGGTGATGAGCGCCTACCGTTACGGCGGAAACTCCCTGGTGGGGGAGGACCGGTACGTTTCCGCCCTCCTGGCGACCGATCTGGTCGGCGCCGGCGGTGCCGGCGAATTCAGCGCCGTGGAGCTGGAGAAAAAGCTGGCCGGGAAGATCGCCCAGGTCGGAACCGGTATCGGCACCCTCACCGAGACGATGCGCGGTGGCGCCTCGCGCCAGGACCTGGACACCCTTTTCCGGCTGATCTGGCTGCGGTTCACCGCTCCCCGCCGGGACGAGGAAGCGGTCAACGCCTTGATGCAACAGTACCGTGGATTCCTGGCGAACCAGGAGAACGACCCGAACGCGGTGTTCAGCAACAGGTGGACGGAAATCGTCGGCCAAGGGCATTACAGGATGCGACCGTTCACGGTGGACACCCTGGATCAGGTCGACCTGGACACGGCGCTGGAGGTGTACAAGGAACGGTTCGCGGCCGCTTCCGGGTTCACGTTCGTATTCGTGGGGAACTTCGATCTGGGCGGGATCCGGCCGCTGGTGGAGCAGTGGCTGGGAGGGCTTCCCGCAGGACAAGGCGGGGAGACCTGGAAGGATCCGGAGGTTCCGGTCCTGACCGGCGTGCATAGGTTCCAGGTGAAGAAAGGGGTGGAGCCGAAGAGCGCGGTACGGATTCGGTTCGACGGCGCCGCCGAGTGGAGCCCGGAAAGCGATCATTTGCTCCGTTCGATGACCTCCCTCCTGAGCGTCCGGCTTCGAAAGGTGCTCCGAGAGGATATGGGGGGTGTTTACGGGGTCGGGGCGTACGGTTCGATCTCCCGGATCCCCAGGGAACGGTACAATATCCAGATCAGGTTCGGATGCGACCCGGAACGGGTCCAGGAACTGCTGGCGGCGGTGTACGGCGAGATCGAGAAGCTGAAGAATCAGCCTCCCGAAGAAGAAGAGGTGGCCGCCGTCCGCGAGAAGCAGGTTCGCGCCCGGGAAACGTCTTTAATGGAAAACGGATTCTGGCTGAGCCGGTTGCAGTCTTATGACATGGACGGACGGGACCCCAGGAAGATCCTGGAATTTGGAGACCTGGTGGAACAGGTGACCCCCGAATCGATGCAGGCTGCGGCCCGGAAGTATTTCACCCTTGAGAACCTTGTGGAGGGGATTCTGGTCCCTGAATGATCCGGTCGGCGTCTACCGTCCTGTCTTGACCCGTGCCTGTTCCAAAGGTGGTTCCAAGGTCCCGGGTTGTCAAGAGCCGAGGGTACGGCAGGTTTCCACCACGGCAGAGGCTGCCTCCTGCACCTTTCCCGGGAACAGGTGGGTGGCGTCGGCCACGGTGAGCAGTTTCACCGGATGCCGGGCGGCTTTCAACGCTTCCCGAACTTCCCCGGGAGAGCCGAATTCGTCCATGGTCCCCTGCACCACGCCGATCGGAAGGTCGAGGGCCGCTACGTCTCCCAGGTCGTACTCCCGGACCGGCAGACCGATCGCCGTGAACCGGTCCACTCCGTGGCGGCGCCGTTCCAGGTACCGGAGCCCGCAGAGGGATCCGAAGGAGTAACCGACCAGGCAGAGAGGTTTTCCCGGGGCCAGCCCCCGGATCCAGGCGACCGCCGCCGCCAGGTCCTCCACCTCGCCCAAGCCCTGGTCGTGGACCCCGTCACTGGCCCCGACCCCGCGGAAGTTGAAGCGGAGAGTGGTCCATCCCAGGCGATGAAGCTCCCGCTCCGCGTGAAAGACCACCGGGTTGTGGAGGGTCCCGCCGTGGAGCGGGTGGGGGTGGGCCACCACCGCGGCAGCGGATGGATCCGCGGCAGCCCGGAGCATCCCTTCCAGCCGGCCTGCCGGTCCTTCGAACCAGAATCTGCGAACTTCGCCCATTCTTCGACCGATCTCCCCGCCCGGATTCTATCCAAGCCGCAAATATCGCGCCATTCCCGGCACAATTCTTTTCTTCCCGGCCCGGCCGGGATCGGCCCCGCCGCCCCGCTATGCTCCGTCTCCCGCCTGGGCGGCACGCTGCAGGTCCCTTCCGCTCGTGAATTATCGGCCTATCGGGGCTAGGATACCTCCTGCTGGGAGAACCGATCGATATCGGGTGGTTCCGAAGGCGAAAGGACACCTGGAGGCGGACCGGTGGATGGAAACGATGACGTTTAAGGGGCGGGTTCTCAAACTGCACCCTTCGATCCTGGTGCTGATCAGTTTTCTCCTGGCGATCCTCGTGGGCGCCGTTCTCTTGAAACTGCCGGTATCCACGGAAACCGGTTTCATCTCCTGGGTGGACGCCCTGTTCACCGCGGCCTCGGCGGTCTGCGTGACCGGCCTGGTGGTGGTGGATACAGGAAGCTACTTCACCCAGTTCGGCCAGACGGTGATCCTGGTTTTGATCCAGATCGGAGGGCTGGGGGTGATGACGATTTCCGTCATGCTCTTCCGATGGCTCGGCCGGAGCATTTCCATCCGGCACCGGATGGTGATGCAGGATCTGTTCGCCCACACTCCCCGGTCCGACATTTTCGCCCTGGTTCGGAGGATCCTCTTTTTTACCTTCGGAGCCGAGTTCCTGGGCGCCGTCGCGTTGTTGATCCGCTGGAACGGGGAGCAACCGTTTCCGCGTTTGCTGTTCTCCAGCATTTTTCATTCGGTCTCGGCCTATTGCAACGCCGGGTTCTCCCTGTTCTCCGATAATATGATGCGTTACCGGGACGATCTGACCGTGAACGCGACCATCTGCATCCTGATTGTGGCCGGCGGGATCGGCTTCCCGGTGCTTCACGATCTTCGGAACTGGTTGGGGAAGAAGAAGACCGAACGAGCACGCCTGTCGGTGCAGACCAAAACGGTCCTGGCCACGACCGCCGTCCTGATCGTTGGAGGCGCCTTGATGTTCGGGTACCTGGAAGGAAGCGGAGGGGGGGACGGCGGTTCCACCGCACACCGGGTCCTGGTGCCGCTGTTTCAGTCGATCACCTGCCGCACCGCCGGATTCAACACGGTGGATATCGGCTCCTTGAAAGACGCCACCCTGGCGATGATGATTTTCCTGATGTTTTTCGGCGCCTCTCCGGGCTCCTGCGGCGGAGGTGTGAAGACAACCACGCTGGCGATCCTGTCGGCGTTCACCTTGAGCCGGCTGCGGCGGAAAAAGCGGGTGAACCTGTTCCGGAAAAGCATTCCCCATGAAACCATCGCCCGGAGTGTTTCCCTGACCCTGGTTTCGTTGAGTGTGATCGGCATCGTGCTGTTCCTCCTGCTGGCGGGCGATTCGGCCTCCGGCCACCCGTCGGCCGGTCCGCAGCGAACGTTTCTCGCCTACCTGTTCGAAACGGTTTCCGCTTTCGGAACGGTCGGCCTGTCCATGGGGTTGACGCCGGATCTGTCGGTGTGGGACAAGTGCTGGGTCATCGGAATGATGATCGTCGGCCGGGTCGGCGTGCTCAGCTTCGGTTATATCCTGGTCGGGAGCGGAACGGAGAACGGGATCGAGTATTCCGAAGAGAACATGATGGTCGGATGAAGGGGGCCACAGGATGAAAAAATTCGCGGTGATCGGTCTAGGGAAGTTCGGTTTTCACGTAGCCAAGTCCCTTTTCGAGAGCGGAAACGAGGTCGTCGCCATTGATTCCCGAAAACCGCAGGTGCAGGCGATCGATCCTTTCTCCACCGAGGCGATGGTGCTGGACGCCACCGACAAGGAAGCCCTCGACGCACTCGGCCTGGAAAACATGGACGCGGTGATCCTCTCCATCGGGACCAACATCAGCAACAGCATCCTGATCTGCCTGCACCTGCAGGAGATCGGGGTTCCCAACATCGTGGCGAAGGCGCTGGACAAGGATCATGAAAAGATTTTGAAACGGGTCGGGGCGACCCGGGTGATTCACCCGGAGCGGGACATGGCGATCCGTTTGTCCCGGAACCTGTCCCAGCCGAACGTGCTGGATTTCATCCCCCTCGCGGATGAATTCGACCTGATCCAGGTGGAGCCCCCGGAAAAGTTCATCGGGAAGAGCCTGGCCGACCTCCAATTGCGGGCCAAGTACAACGTTCATGTCATCGCCGTCAAGGAGGCCGGGGAAAAAGGGCTGAAGTTGATCCCGCCCGCCGGCTACGTGATCCGGAAAAGCGACGTCCTGATGCTGCTCGGCAAGTCGGATGATGTAAGCAAGATCAAGGCGCTCAAGTAGGCGGCCGCTCTCCGGGCCTTGTTGCCGGGGAGAAACACGATCGGTCCCGCCTGCTGGAAACGGGGTGATTCCGCGCCTTAAATTATCCCGGCCTCCCTGGACGGCCGGAACCTTGGTTCGACCGAATGTTCCTGTTTCCTGGCAGCGTCGCCTCGCCGGCTGGGCCTGGTTTTTGGCCTGGCTGGCCGCCCTATTCGCCGTGGCGTCGCCCTGGAAGGAGTTGGGTGGCATCGTCTCCGAGCGGTTGAGATGGTTCCATCGTTTCTCTCTCTTTATGGGATTCGCCGTCGGGGAGATGCTCGGACGCTGGTGCCGGGAATCGTCGGCGGGGAGATCCCGAAGCTATCGGGAGTGGTCGAACCGGGTGCTCTGGTACGGCCCTTCCTTGTTCGTCGCCGCGATGCTGGTGATCCTGAAGGTCCAGGGGGGCCGGCTGGGAGAGACCGGCGTGACCCTGACCGGGTACTTGTCGTACTGGGCCGGCCTGGACGCGGGCCGCGGGTTTTTTCCCCTGATGCACGGGCGTCCCCTCCGGCCGGACCTTGGTCTCCCGGGTCGAAGCCGTATATCCTTGGAAACCGGCCGGGAAGGAGAAGGGGATCCAGGTTGAATCTGATGCTCGCATCCAGGGGAACGATCGCCCTGCTCCTGCTCGGGTCCCTTTTTCCGTTTCGATCGGCGCAGCCCGCGGAGACGGTTCCTTCCTACCCCTCTTCCATGATCTGGTACGCCGAAACGCTGGACGGGGTGGAGATCTCTGCCAGGAAACCGGACCGGATGTTCAACCCGGCATCGGTGGTGAAGGTCGCCACCAGTTTGCGGGCCCTGGAACTCCTGGGGCCCGACTACCGGTTCGACACGTTGTTTTATTACGACGGACCGGAAACCGACCGGCCGTCCGCGGCCGGAGATCTGGCGGGGAACCTGCTGGTCCGCGGCGGCGCCGATCCTGATTTCCAACTCGAAAACGCTTTCATGGTGGCGATCCGCCTGAACCGGCTCGGGATCCGGGAGGGTCGCGGCGCATTACAAGTGGACGACCGGGTGCGGATAGGGGAGGGGGACAGGGTCGGCGGGGGGGGGCGCATGGAGGCGCAGCTCGCGGAGTGGGTGCGCGAGCACCACTCGCGGCTCCCGATCGTGGCCTTCATGGCCGGCCGCTTCATGGACGAGATGAAGGGCATGCGCTTCGGCCACGCCGGCACCATCGTCGA
>CAZZIV010000115.1:0-9918 GCA_964654385.1 uncultured Acidobacteriota bacterium
CGGGAGGGCGCTGCGTCGCGTGAAGCGGGAGAAAGGGTGGGAGTAGCTCCGCCGCGCCACCGCGATTCTGGCGGAGAAAGGGGTGCCGATCCGAACCTTCGTGGCGGGTTCCGCCGCAGGATCGTTTCCCCGGCGGCTCCGGCGCCTGGCGGAAAGTCTCGGCGTCGACCGGCGGTTCCGGCTCCTGGGAAGACGGGAAGATATTCCCGACCTGATGGGCGCCGCCGATATCCTGGTTCACCCTTCCTGGTTCGAAGCCGCCCCCCGGGCGGTCCTGGAAGCGATGGCCGCCGGCCTTCCGGTGGTCGCGACCGCGGTGGAAGGCAACCGGGACGTCCTGGGGGAGACAGGAAAGTATGTCCCACCGGGAGACTTGGAAGCCCTGGCGAGTGAATTGAATTCGCTTGCGGAAGATCCCGCCGCCCGGGGACGGCTGGCCGCGGCAGGGCGAAAACGTTCCCGGGAGCTGTTTTCTCCCGATCAACATCAGGCGGCGATCCTCGATCTCTACGACCGATTGACCGCGGAAAAGGAGATTCGCCGATGATCGGGAGGATCGCATGGAACCGCATCCGCCGGGGCAGACATCAGCTCCGGATGGCTTTTCGCGCGATCCGGCTCCGGAGTCGGAAACCGTTCCTCCGGCAGGATTCCACCCGGCCGGAGGCTCCCGGAAAAATCCTCGCGATCCGCACCGACCGCCTCGGCGACATGATCCTCACCCTCCCCGCCATCGACGCCCTGGCGGCCGCCTACCCTGGCGCCCTCCTGCAGGTGGCCGGCCGTCCCCATCTCCTTCCGCTCCTCAGGGAACGGCATGGCGTCGACGGGGTGTTGCCGGTCTCCGCCGAGGATACGGTTGAAACTCTGTCCCGAAAAATCGCCGATCTGGAGCCGGATATGGTGGTCGATTTTTCGGCACCCCAGGATCTTCTCGCCGTCCGTTCCGCCTGCCGTGCCGGTGTGCCGGTCCGGGTCGGTTTCTCCGGCGGCGGCAGAGAGGTCTACCTGACCGATCCGGTCCGGCCGCCGAAAGGGAGGCGTTCCCTGGGCGAGGAGAACCGTCTTCTGGTCCATAGGGTCGGAGCAGAATCGGTTCCTTCCCGGCCTCGCGTCCCGGTTCCTGAAGCCGAACGCCGGTCCGCCGAGACGTTTCTTCGGCAATGCGGCGCCGGCCCGGGCGCGGTACGCATAGCGCTGCATCCAGGTGGACGGTACCCGACCCAGAGGCTGGCCAACGAACAATGGGCGGCGGCGTGCCGGATGCTCCAGGTCGGTCATGGAGACTTCCGGTTCATCCTGCTTGGAGGGCCTGCCGACCTGGACCGGATCGACGCGCTGGCCGGGCTCATCGGTTCCGGCGCGATGATCATGCCCCCGATGGATCTCTTCCGCCTGGCGGCGGTGCTCTCTGCCTGCGATCTGCTGCTCTGCAACAACTCGGGCCCCCTTCACCTGGCGTCGGCGGTGGAGACCCCTACCCTTTCTGTGACCGGGCCTACCGACCCGGTTCGCTTCCATCCCCAGGGTGTTTTCCAAGAAGTACTTCGGATCCGGGATCTCCCCTGCAGCCCATGTGGACGAGGCGGGTGCGCCTCCCATGAGTGCATGAAGCGGATCGATCCCGGGGAGATCGCCGCGGTCGCGAAACGATTGCTGTCCTCGGCAGCAGATCGAGGCCGGCAACCGGAGGAGGGGACAGGGACATGAGCCGCCACCTGATGATCACCGCCGATTATCCTCCCCGGCCGGGAGGCCAATCCCGGTACATCCACGATCTATGGGGATGGCTTCCATCGGACCAGGCGGTGATCCTGGCGCCGAAGATCCCGGGAGCGGACGCGGCCCGGGACCCGGAGAACGTGATCCATGTTCCCGTCCCTCTCGGCGGATCCTGGTGGGACCGGGTCCGAAGGGTCCTTGGAATGATCCGGGCGGCGTTCTCCCGATGCCGCCAGGAACGGCCGCAGGCGATCCATGCCGGGCAGATCCTGGCTTCCGGGTCCGCGGGGCTGGTCTGCAACCTGCTGCTTGGAATTCCGTACACCGTGATCGTTCACGGAGCCGATCTCCTGGAGTTCGCCGACAGCTTTCCCGCCGGAATCCTCGTCCGTGCCGTTCTTCACCGGGCATCGAGGGTGATCGTCAACAGCCGGTATACGGCGAACATCGTCCTGGCGCGAGGCGGGAGCCTTGGGAAAATCCAGGTCGTTCACCCGATGGTCGATCCGGCCCTGTTCGAAGATGTCGCCGGTGGGGCTCGTATCCGGGCCCGGTTCGGCCTGGAAGGGCGGAAGGTGATCCTGACCGTCGGTCGGCTGGTGGAGCGCAAGGGGCAGGATACCGTCCTCCGCGCTCTCCCGACCCTGCTCCGGGACGAACCGGATTGCCATTACCTGATCGTCGGCGACGGCCCTTACCGAGAACCTTTGACCGACCTGGCGCGCCGCCTGGGCGTGGAGAGAAAGGTGACCTTCGCCGGCTTCGTTCCGGACCGGGATTTGCCCGATTGGTACGCGGCTTCCGATCTGTTCGTGATGATCAGCCGGGAGATTCCGGAACGAGGAGATGTGGAGGGGTTCGGAATCGTCTACCTGGAAGCGGCCGCGGCGGGCAGGGCTGTGATCGCAGGAGATTCGGGAGGGGTGTCCGACGCGGTGGAGGACGGCGCCGGAGGGATCCTGGTTCCGCCCGATGATCCCGCGGCCCTGGCGGAAACGTTACGCCGCGTCCTGGGAAATCGCGGCCTCCGCCGGGAAATGGGCATGGCCGGACGTACCCGGGTGCTGAACAGGTTCACCACCGAACGGGGCAGGAATGAAATCTTGGAGGTTCTGGATGAGATCGCCCGCGCCGGCTGAACCGGGGGGTGTTCCGCTCCCTGGGAACCGAAAGGTTCTGCACGTGATCACCCGCCTGGACCGAGGCGGCTCGGCGGACAATACTCTCCTCACATGCCGGGGCTTAGTGGAACGGGGCTGGAACGTGGACCTGGTCTACGGTCGCACCGTTCACCCGACGCCCCTTCTCAGGGAACTCGAACCGGAGACCGGTGTCGGTATCCGCCTCCTCCCGTCCCTGGTCCGCCCGGTTTCACCGTTCCAGGACCTCCAGGCCTTTCGTTCCCTCAGGAGCATCCAGGAGAGTGGTCGTTACGACCTGGTGCATTCCCATTCCAGCAAGGCGGGAATCCTGACCCGGGCCGCTGCGCGGAAGCTCCCCTGCAAGGTGGTTCACACCCCTCACGGACACGCGTTCCACGGCTACCTTCCGCCTCTCGCGTCCCGGGTCGCCCTCTGCCTGGAACGAATCGCCGCGAAATGGTGCGACCGGATCATCGTGCTGACCGACCGGGGCCGGGAGGAACATCTCGCAATGAGAGTCGGGGCGCCGGCCCAGTTCCGAACCATTCCAAGCGGAATCGACCTGGACCGTTTCCGGGAGGTTCGGCACGACCGGGATTCGGCCCGGGCAACCCTGGGAATCCCTCCCGGCGCTTTCGTCATCGGTTCGGTCGCCCGGCTGGTCCGGATCAAAGGAGTCGAACATATCGTGGACGCGATGGAAGAGCTCTGCCGGCGTCACCGGAACCTGGTTCTTCTCCTGACCGGCGATGGCGACCTGCGCCACGCGCTGGAGGCCCGGGTCGGAACCGGCCCCCTCGCCGGCCGGACCGTCTTCACCGGCCACATGGAAGACCCGGCCGCCGCTTACGCCTCCATGGACCTGTTCCTGCTCGCGTCCCTCAACGAAGGGCAGGGCCGAAGCGTCATCGAAGCGATGTCCGCCGGGATCCCGGTGATCGCCAGCGACGTAGGAGGCCTTCCGGAAGTCCTGGCCGGCGGAAGGGCGGGGATCCTGGTTCCCCCCGGTTCTCCCGCTGCCCTGGCCACGGCCGTGGAAAAACTCCTCCGTTCGCCTGAATTGACCCGAAGACTGGTCAAGGAGGCATTCAGGCATATTTTAGGCTATGGAGACTCGACCATGATCGACCGGATCGAACAGACGTACACAGAGCTTCTCGCCGGGAACCCGGAAGGGGCTTCCCGATGATTCTTGCAGCTCACCAGCCCCAGTATCTGCCATGGCTCGGATACTTCGATAAACTGGACCGGGCCGACCTGTTCGTTCTCCTGGATGACGTTCAGTTCAAGAAAAACGAGTGGCAGAACCGGAACCGGATTCCGAACGGAACCGGGTGGGCCTACCTGACCGTGCCGGTCCGTCATCGATTTCCCCAGGCGATCCACGAAGTTGCGATCGCCGGCCAGGGCTGGCAGAAGGCGCACCGGCGAACGCTGGAACAGACCTACGCCAAATCCCCATTTATCGGTGTGGAGCAGCCGCTCCTGGATCTGCTCTACACCCGCACATGGAACTTCCTGGTCGACTTGAACGTCTGCTGCGTGGAGCGGCTGGCGAAGCGATTCGATATCCGGACACCGATTCATCGATCGTCGGAGGATCCCTCCCTTCCCGCCCACCCGGACCATCGGCTGATCGCCCTCTGTAAACTTTACGGCGCCGATACGTATCTCGCGGGCCCCGGTGGACGGTCCTACATGGACCTGAGTCTCTGGGAAAAAGCGGGGATCTCCGTCGTCTTCCAATCGTTTCACCACCCGGTCTATCCCCAGGGGAAGGGTACGTTTCTGCCGGGGATGTGCGCCCTTGACCTTCTCTTCCGGCTGGGTGGGGAAGGGTTCTCCCTGGTCCGGGAGACGCGGGAGAAGGCGGCATGAATATCCTGGCCATCGCTCCTCATCCCGACGACCTGGAAATCGGTTGCGGTGGCTCGCTGCTGAAGTATGCCAGGGGAGGCGCCGCGATCACCGCCCTGATCATGAGCGACGGTTCCCTGGGCGGCAACCAGAACACCCGAAAGAGCGAACAGGCGGCCGCCGCGGAACTTCTCGGAGTCCGCGAACTGGTCTGGGGCGGTTTTGAAGACGGCGCCCTCCCCGGCGACCGGATCGTCATCGACCGGATCGAAGAAGTGATCCAAAAGGTCCGGCCCCGTTTCCTCTTCGCCCCGTCTCCGGAAGACACTCACCAGGATCACAGGAAAATAGCCCGGGCCACCCTTTCCGCCGCCCGGTACACCCGGAACATGCTCTTTTATGAAACCCCCACTTCCGTCGGGTTCGATCCGACGACGTTCGTGGACATCGAGGACGCGCTGGCGGTCAAGCTCCAGGCACTCAAGGCCCATGTGAGCCAGGTGGAACGGACCCATATCGAAGGGATCGACATCACCGCCATCGCACGATCGATGGCGATGTTCCGCGGAACCCAATCCCGGGTCCGGTATGCCGAAGGGTTCCGCCCGGTGAGGTTATTCATCAATTTATGAACGCGTCAAGCACCAGGTTGAAAGCGAGCCGGTTTCCGGACCCGGAAATCCTGATTTCTCATTCCCGGCCGTCCCTGGGCCCGGAAGAGTCGGCGGCGGTCCGGTCGGTGTTGGAAAGCGGCCAGCTGGTCGGGGGGCCGATCCGGGCACGTTTCGAACAATCTCTCTCAAGAGCGACAGGGAAAAAAGGCGCGGCGGCGGTCACGAGCGGAAGCGCCGCCCTTCACCTGGCGATCCGGGCGCTGCGCCTTCGAAAAGGGTCCCGGGTCGCGATCCCCTCGTACGGCTGCATTTCGCTCCTGCAGGCGGTTCGGAGGGCAGGCGCGGTCCCCCTGCTCATCGATTGCGATCCATCCGGCTTCCAGGCGGACCCGGACGACTTCAAGCGACGGCTGACCGGCGATACCGGTGCGGTGATCGTGGTTCATACGTTCGGGATGAAGGCTCCCGTGGCCGAATTCGCCTCCCTCGGGCTCCCGGTCATCGAGGATATCGCCACATCGATCGGTGGACGTTTCGACGGCCGGCCGGCCGGCGTCGCCGGAGACCTCGCCGTCTGTTCGTTCCACGCGACAAAGATGATGACCACCGGTTCCGGAGGCGCGGTTCTGTGGGACGATCCGGATCACGGGGAGATCGTGCGGGACCTGCTCCGGTACGACGCCCGGAGGGACGACTCGGTCCGCTACAACGAAACGATGAACGAGATCGCCGCCGCCCTGGGGCGGGTCCAGCTCAGGCGCCTGGATAGATTTCTCGCTGCTCGGGGCAGGCTCGCGGAGTTCTACCGGGAGCGGCTGGACCCCTCTCTCCTGGATCTTCCTTCCGGCGCAGGGGGAGACCGGCCGGCCTGGCACCGGTTCGTCGCCCGGGTCCACGGCCCCTCCGCTCCCTGGAGGGAAAGCCTGCGGTGTTCCGGAATCGCATCGCCTCCGCCGATCCATTTCCCTCTCCATCGGGTCCTGAAGCAGGCCGGCTACGAAGGGGCCGAAACCTCTTACCAGGAAGCCCTGTCCCTTCCGATCTACCCGGACCTGTCCGACGCAGATCTCTCCACCGTCACCCGGGAGGTGAACCGATGTCCGATCCGCTCCTGCTGAATCATCCGCCGACCCCCCATCCTTCACGGGGTGTGGCTCTCCTGCGGGACTGGTCCGATCGCTACACCGCCGGCAAGAAAGCGCTCATCACCCTCGGTCTTCTCCTGGTCATGCTTCTCATGGTCGACCCATGCAGACAAGCTTTGCGCGACGGTATCGGCCGGTGGTTCCACATCCTGCTGGTGTCCTGGCTCCTGACGACCAGTCTGACCCCGCTGGCGGAACTCTTTTCTTTAAAGGCCGGGGCGGTGGATTGGCCGGACCGCCGGAAAATTCACGATCGCCCGACCCCAAGGCTGGGGGGAATCGCAGTGTTCCTGGGCATTCTGACGAGCCTGGCCCTGAACGGCGTCCCCGATCCCCGGATCACTCTCCTGGCGGTCTGCGCGGTCGCTCTCTTCCTCTTGGGGGTCGTAGACGACCTTTCCGATATTTCCGCGAAAATCCGACTCGCCACCCAGATCGTTCTTTCCCTGATCCTGGTCCAGGGCGGCCTGTACATCAACATCTTTCCTCACGGCACCGTGCCCGGGGCGCTCGGGAATACGATTCTGACCGTCCTATGGATCACCGGGATCACCAACGCCTTCAATTTTTTCGATGGCATGGACGGCCTCGCTTCAGGTTTGGCGGTGGTGCAGGCCGGCTTCCTGGGCGCGATCGCCTTCACCAGCGGCCAGCCTCACCTGGGATGGGTCAGCGTGGCCGTCATCGGTTCCTGCCTCGGGTTTCTTCCCTACAATTTCCGCTGGAACCGGCCGGCAGCCGTATTTATGGGAGACGGCGGGAGCACGGTTCTCGGCTTTCTGCTGGCCGGACTGGCGATTCACGGCGAATGGGTGGTAGGACCGGCTTGGGTGAATCTGTCCGCGCCGATCCTTATTTTCGGCGTCCTGATCTACGACATGATTCATACCACCGTCTCGAGAATTGTCCGCGGCGATGTCAGGTCCTTCAGCGATTGGCTGGCGCACACCGGCCGGGACCACCTGCATCATCGTTTCGAAGCGCTCCTCCGCTCCAAACGGTACGCGGTTCTGCTGGTCTTTCTCCTGGCGGCCTGCCTGGGACTCCTGGCCCTGATCCTGAGAGAGACGACTCCGGCCGGCACCGTCATCGTCCTGTTGCAGAGTCTCGCCCTCCTGGTTCTGGTGACGATTCTGGAACGGAGCGGGAATCTTCACGAGAGACGCCGGACCGAACCGGGGGATCCGAAGGAATAAATATCCGGGAACAGTTCCGGCCTGCCTGTTTTGCCGCGTACATCGCCAGATCCGCCTGGCGAAACAGTTCGGACCTCTTCCCGGGCTCCCGTGGATCGAAACAGGCGTAGCCGATGCTCACGGTCACCAGGTTATGGGGCGGATTGCACGGGTTGAAAATCGATTCTCCGGCCACTCTCACCCGGAGCCGTTCCACCGCTGTCCTCACTCCTTCCTCATCGGTCATCGGCATGAGACAGGCGAATTCCTCGCCGCCGTACCGGAAAACGGAATCGGAAGTCCGCAGGCTGCCGTCCAGCACTTTCGCCACCGCGCGTAGAGCCAGGTCCCCCGCCTCATGGCCGAACCGGTCGTTGTACTGTTTGAACCGGTCGATATCGGCGATGGCCAGACCCAGGAACTGCTGGTAACGCACGGCCTGCGCGTGAAACCGCTCGAACAGCTCGTCGAACGCTCTCCGATTCGGGATCCCGGTTAAGCCGTCGATCCGCGTCATTTTCTTAAGCCGGGCGTTCCGATCGGCCAGTTCTCCTTGAAGACGGATCACCCGCTCCCCGGCCCGAACCCGGAATTGGAGTTCCTCCCGGTCGAACGGCTTGGTCACATAATCGTCGACGCCCGCTTCGAAGGCGGCCAGACGGTCCCTCCGCTCCGCCCTCCCGGTCAGCAGTATGACGTAGTGGTAATGATCCCGGGCAAGCTCGGCGCGCAGTCGGCGGACCAGCTCCACACCGTCCATTCGCGGCATCATCCAGTCGGCGACCACCAGGGGGAAGTATTCGGTCTGCAGCTTCTCCCACGCCTCCTGGCCGTCACCGACGTAAGCCAGGGCATGTCCCAACGGTTCCAGGGCCTTTTGAACCAGGCGCCGGGACATCGGATCGTCTTCGATGATCAGAATCTTCAACCAGCCCGCCTCTCCGGAAGTTTCCGAGGCCTAGCCCGCTTTTTGCATGAACCACCTGCTGCGGAGCCGAAACTGCCGTCATCTCGGGCGTCCTCGCTACGGTCCCTCACGCATAAAGCGGGCTAGGAACTCTCTCGAACCTCTTTTCGGCCTGTTTCTCAAAAAATTGAGAATTATTCCGCCGCAAGAGACGAAATCCGGTGGCGACGATCGGACCGGAACTCGCTCCGGTGGAACGTGAAGAGCGGCCGGTTCGTGGAAAGAGGCTAGCGGCCTCTCCTGGCAACGGTCCACCACGACCCGAAGTAGGCAACGATCACGGCGGCCAGCGCACCGAGGAGATCGGCCAGAACATCGCCCCATTCCGCGAAACGGCCCGGCACGAAATACTGATGGGCTTCATCCAGAAGGCCGTATCCGAGCGTGCATAGGACCGCCAGCAGGGCGGGGCGGAAACGAACGGTCCGGAAGATCCGGCCCTGAAAGGCTCGGAGAAAGAGAATTCCAAGGAGGAGATAGGCCCAGAAATGCAACGACTTGTCGGAAATGCCCGCAGGAACCGGGAGATCCGCCCGGCTGGAAGCCCCGAAGATCAAGAGCATGTAGAGAACAGGCGGCCCCCACAGCAAGCCGCCCCGCCGGCGGATCACCTCGGGAACGGCATCATCAACCAGGCCAGGGCCAGGGCGCCTCCGACCATCGAAAGCCAGAGGATTCCCCCGAATTTGACCTGGTCCCGGCGATTCCGTTTCAGCAAGACCGCGAAATAGACGGCGACGATCGCGGAATAGAGCAGCATGTGGAAAAGATGGCTCCTCATCCCTTCCTCCCCCGTCCGATATCCCAGACATCGAAAAGCAGCAGCAGGTTCAGAATCCCGGCGGTCCACAAGTAGGCGGTGCCGTACAGAGAGACCCCGGACCTGGCCCTTTTCCGCATGGTCTCCACGCGGGTGAGATAATCCGGATCGCTGGTGAACCGAGGAAGAAAATAGGCGACCTCGCCGTAGACCGATTTCCTGGCGATCGGATCCGCCAGGCCGACGCCGGCGTTGGCCACCACCTGGAGAGAGGTCAGAACCGGCTGGGCCGGATCCCGCATCGCGAGTTTTCCTTCATGAGCCAGGCCCAGACCGAGAGAAAAGAAGATCAGGGCCGCGAAGAGAACTCCCCGGCCGGTTTTCCCCAGCAATATGTGCCCCAGGCCGGGAACCAGCCAAGCCGCGAACAGGGCGAGGAACAGCTTTTTCCGTTCCTGAGCTTCGTTCGAAGCCATCCTGTTCCTAGGAGTCTGTGCGGTAGAAAGGTAGTACCGCGTTCGGAGCGCCGCAGGGCC
>CAZZIV010000116.1:0-9899 GCA_964654385.1 uncultured Acidobacteriota bacterium
AAGGGAACGCGTGGTTAGAGGCCAGGGGTGTTCCGGTCGGTGAGGATGGGGCGTTTGCCGGTCGCTCCGCTGGACTCGCGCTTCAGAGTCTCTGGCGGGAGGTGTTAAAGACAGAGACGCGGGAGCGGAACGCGCGTGACGCGCGTGCGACGGACGAGCCCCATGCAGCGACGCCCGCGGGTCCACTCGCCGCGCTGGCGCGGAACCACGCCCGCGCAGCCTGGCTCGACGGTAGCCGCGGCCCGCCCCCTTCTGCCGTCCCGGGGGCTCTCCAGCCGATCCAGAGCCTCGTCGTCCACGTTTCCGCTCCCCAGGCCGGCGGCGGCCGCAAGCCGTGCCTGGTTGACCGCCTCTCCCGCCAGGAACTGGAGAGCGCGCTTCAGGTCGGAAACCTCCATCGGCCGGTCCGCGGCCAGGTTGCGGGTTTCTCCCGGATCCGCCGAGAGGTCGTACAACTCCGGCTTCGGCGATTCGATATACTTCAGGCTCCCTCGCCGGAGGGCGTAGAGGGCCGACCAGTGGTTTTCTTCGTACGGGTACAAGGTTTCCGCGTAGATCGAACGGTCCGGGGGCGCGTCCCCGAGAAGATCGACTCCCTGGACCTCCCCGGGCGTTTTCACGTTCAGGATCCCGAGCACCGTGGGCAACAGGTCGATGATTTCGGCGGGGCCGGGATTCACCGTGCCCGGGGGAATAATCCCCGGAGCGGCCAGGATCATCGGTACATGGAGCATCGGCTCGTACAGCAGGAAGCCGTGCTCCGGTTCGCCGTGATCCCCCAGCCCTTCTCCGTGGTCCCCCACCACCGCCACGACGGTGCGCCGCTGCGCGCCGCTTTCCTTCAGCGCATCCATGAGCCGGCCGACCAGGTCGTCCACGAATGCGACTTCACCGCTGTAGGGATCGCCGGGGTGGTGTTGCCGAAAAGGAGGAGGCGGATCGTACGGAGTGTGGGCGTCGTACAGGTGAACCCAGAGGAAGAACGGATCCGCCGACGACGCTTTCAACCAGCGGGAAGCGGCCTCAACGACCTGGTCGCCCGTTCTCTGGGACCGCTTCTTCCCACGGTCGTCGCGTCCCATGTCGTCGTCGAAGGTATCGAACCCCTGGGCCAGCCCGAAGATCCGGTTGGTGGTGAACGAGCCGACGAAACCGCCGGTCTTCCGGCCTGCGCCGGACAGGATCTCCGCCAGGGTCCTCACGTCGTCCGGCAGACGGAATCGAGCATTGTTCCGGACGCCGTGGCTCATCGGGTACAGGCCGCTCATGATGCTGGCATGGGCCGGCGTGGTCAGCGGAACCGTGGTCCAGACGTTCTCCACCCGCACCCCCCGGGCCGCCAGCTCATCCAGGCGGGGAGTCTCCACCGGCGAACGGCCGTAGCAGGACAGATGATCCGCCCGGAAGGTATCCAGGGTGATCAGAAGCACCGAGTCGGGCCGGCCCCCTTTCCCGGAACAGGCCACCGAGGCCAGGACCAGGATGCCGAGGACAAGAAACCGAACTGTAACTTTGCCGACGAGCATTTCCATTCTCTCCGCGGAATCCGGTGGATTGTACGTGAAATCGGCGGAAGTGTCAGATCCAGGTGGCAAACGTGCCGCCCATACCATAAATTCCTTCACCGAAGGAGAGCGCCATGCATCATTGGAACCGGTGGAAATCGATCTCTCATCCCCTGGCGGCTGGGCTACTTCTGGCCGGAATCGCCGCGGGCCCGGCCCTGGCCGATCCGGTCCAGGTTCAGGGAACGGTGGTGGTGGAAGCAGGAAAGCTCCCGGAGGGAGCCCGGGTCCGGGCGACACCGTCGCTGGGCGGCCCGGCGGCCTATGCCCCGATTCTGAACGGCGGTTTCGTGTTTCCCGCCCTGGAGGAAGGGACCTACCGGTTCGAAATCGTCCTGGTCAACCGCACGGTGTTCGCCGAGGCGGGAGTTCAGGAGGTGCGCGTCGGTCCCGGCGACCGGCAGGTCGTTTTCCGGATCCAGCAGGGGCGCACCGGCCTTCCGGCCAGGGCGTTCTGGGATTGGGCTCCTCGGACCAAGGCGTTGACCGTAGCCGGGGGTGCCGCGTTGGCGGCGGTGGTCTGCGCCGCCGCCGACTGCTTCGACAACGGAAACACGGTGTCTCCCAGCAGCCCGTGATCCCCGGACCGGTTCCAAACCGGTCCGAACCTGGAAGGATCCGGATGCGCCGCGAATCGAATTCGATCTTCGGATGGTTTTTTAGCCCGCTTTATGCGTGAGGGACCGTAGCGAGGAGCCGAAGGTGCTTCATGCATAAAACGGGCTAGGAGTCTGTGCGTTAGAAAGGATCCGCCAGCCGCACCGTGCCCAGGACCTGGTCCAGCAGGCTCCAGGGCTCCCTGCCCGGCTCCGGCGCCCGGGAGACAAGGCTGATCCTGTAGAGCACCCCCTTGCCGACCACGGCCACCAGGTCGATCGACTCCCCCACGGTTTCCGGGGCCGATCCCTCCCCCCGGATCCTCACTCCCTTGCAGGGCCCGAGCCTGGCCGGCCGCGACTCCAGCCGGTAGAGCTTCTCCCCGATCTCTTCCCGGATCCGGTCCAGCAGCCTCCCGGGCAATCCGGACCGGCAGGCCGCCCTCTTGTACTTCCGCACATCGGTCCGCTCCACTGCAAGACGGGGGACGGCCCGGGACCATGCCTCCGGCGAGGAGATCTCCTCGGGCGCGAAACCGGTCCGGCCCAGGGGCAGGATGAACTCTCCATGGATTTCCTTGGAGAGTTGAACGGGGTTCCAGCCTTCGGGAACGGCGAAGGCGATCATCCTCTGGAGGGGCTCATAGGGAACCATTCCGGCCGGGGCACCGAATTGAGCCACCTTTTTTTGCCGGGCGACTTCCAGCAGGAGCTCGTAGATCTTCCGCGTCTCGGCCCCGTACCCCATCTTGTGCCCGTCTCGAAGCCCGACCCGCTTCCCTTCGCCGTCTGCCAGCGAGAGGACGACCCACTCGGTGTCCACATCCCCTTTCATGGTCCCCAGGGAAACCAAGTCGATCTCGCCGAGCGGGAGGCTCCATCCTTCTTTCGGGTGGACGAACTCCAGCCGGTCCTCCCGAACCACCAGGTCGCCATCGGCTTTGTACCCACGGAAAAACGGACGATCCGCCTCCCTGTACCAGACCCGCTCCACCGTGATCGGGAGCTGGAGGCCCGACGCGAGGCAGGCTCCCACCGCCGTACACAACACCCAGGCCAGACCGATGCCTTTCCATCGAAGCATTGTGAAAATTTATCATGAAACGGGAAGGGAAACCGATGAACCGGTGAACCCCAGGGATCAACCGAAGCTGAGGCTGCTCCCGACCAGGATCAAACCGCTGAGGAACGCCAACAGGAGAACCAGAACGGCGAATCGCCATCCCGCACCTTTCCATATCTCAATGGCGTGGTACGATTCCGCGGTTTCCAGGCTGCTTCGGTTTCGTTCGGACATACTGTTTTTCACTCCCGGCTGATGAACGGTTTCTTAGTACGAGCAACCTTCGGGTCCGGCAAGGACTATTTTGCAATTGCTGTCATGACATATTCCGGTTCGTCCATCTTGTTGATTCATAGGTATTTAGCCCTTCGCGTTCTCCGGCCGGAGACTCCCCGCCGGTCCGGTTGCCCGGCCGGGCCTTCCGGCTCTTCCGAACCCTGGCCGGTGGCGCGATGAGCCGAGCGAACCGCGACCGGTTCCTGTCTCCCCTGTACCGGCTGGCCTCCCTCCGGCCGGGGGAAGGTCGAAAAACCCTCCTGCTCTCCTTGTATCTTTTCCTGATCGTCGGCGGGTACCTGATCGCCAAATCGGTCCGGGACGGTCTGTTCCTGGACCGCTACGGGGTGTTCAAACTCCCGTACGTCATCATCGGGATCGCACTGGCCGTCGGGTTCTTCGTGAGCGGCTACGTCCGCCTGGCCAAGCGGATCGAACCGACCCGCCTGGTGGTAGGGACCCTGGCCCTCTTCATCTCCAACCTGGTCCTCTTCTGGTGGATGATCCGGCAGGGGTACGGAGCCGCCTACCCGATCATCTACATCTGGGTCGGCATGTACGGCGTCATCGCCCCTGCCCAGGTCTGGACCCTGGCCAACGATGTTTTTACTACCAGGCAGGCGAAGCGGACTTTCGCCCTGATCGGAAGCGGCGGCATCCTGGGCGCCATCGCCGGGAGTTGGCTGACCCGGGAATTCGCCCTCCGGATCGGCGCCGTTCCACTTCTGCTGTTCATGGCCTTCCTGCTTTTCCTGGCCGCCCTGCTGGTCCTCGCACTCTCCCGGCACCGGCTCGCCCCGGGTGTGCGCCTGGAAGCGTTCCCCGCCCCGCGCCACCTCCGGGACAGCCTGAAGCTGATCGCCGGTTCCTCACACCTCCGGCTGGTCGCCTGGCTGGTTTTTCTCACCGCCCTGGCCACCACCACGGCCGATTACCAGTTCAAGGCGGTCGCCGTGGAGAGCCTGGGTGCGGATCCGAACCGGCTCACAGCGTTTTTCGGAACCTTTTATGGAAGCGTCGGCATCCTTTCGCTCTTCGTCCAGTTCCTGGCCACCAGCCGGCTGCTGCGGGGTCTCGGCCTGGGACGGACCATTCTCCTTCTCCCGATCGCGATGCTCCTGGCGTCCCTGGCCCTGCTCCCCACCCTGGCCCTTTCGGCGGCGATCCTGTTGAAAGGGGCCGACGGCGCCATGAAGCACTCCGTGGACCGATCCGCCCGGGAACTCGCCTATCTGCCGGTGGACCGGAGAATCAAGATCCATGTGAAATCGACGATCGATATGGTGGTGGATCGACTGGGAGACGGGCTCGGAGGGGTGGTCCTGTTGATCCTGATCGCGTTGCCGGGAGCCGGGCTCCGAACCATCATCGCCTGCAACCTGGTCTTCCTCGGCCTCTGGATTTTCACCGCGCTCCGGCTTCGCCGTTCTTATACCCAGGAACTTGCCCGGTCGATCCGGAAAGGCCAGGTCGAAATCGGCTCCTGGCATGAAGCCCTGGCCGGCGCCGAGATGCTGCAGGGGATCCGCGACGCGTTGAACAGTGAAGAAAAGACCCGGGTTCTGGCCGCTCTCGAACTGGTCGCCGGCCAGGACCCAAGGGAGTTCCTGGACAGCTTGAGCCGGCTCGCTTCGGAAGGGAGTCCGGAAGTGCGCGCCCGGGCGATGGCGATCCTCCTGGATCCCAACGAGCCGGGCTTCCCCGAGGGCATCGCCGCCCGGTTCCAGGAAGAAGATCAATCCCTCCTTTCCGAATGCGTCGATTTCCTGGCGGCGGAAGGATTCGAAGAGAAACGGAAGTATGCCGAATCGATCCTCCGTCGGGCCGGCGGCCGATCGAGAGGCGTGTGGGTCGCTCTTATGCTCCGTCGACTGGGAAATGAATTCCGGCCTTTCGGCCGCGCCCTCCTGGAACACATGGCGGATCGCCACTCGGACGCCGGCGGACGGGAAGCGGCGGCGACCGCTGTCGGGATGATGCCGTCGTCTCAGGGTCTGTGGGATCTTCTCCCCCGGCTCCTGGAGGATCCGGAGGAGAGGGTGGTCCAGGCCGCCGTACGTTCCGCAGGCGTGATTGGCGGCCACCGGCTGGTGGCGAGTGTGATCGACCTGCTGGACCGGCCGGCGGCGAGGCAGGCGGCCCGGCGGATGTTCCGATCCATGGGCGACGAATCCCTGCCGATCCTCATGGAAAAGGTGCAGGACCCTGACACCCCCCTTCCGGTCCGGAAGCAGATCCCGCGGTGCATCGCCCTCATCGGCGGCGATCGATCGGTCCGCTCCTTGATCCGCCTCCTGGACCACCCGGCGCCGGCTGTTTCCGGGGCTGCCCGGGCCGCCCTCGCCAGGTACCGTCCCCCCCGGCTGGATCTTCCCCTGCTCTCCCGGCACAGGGTGGAGCGGCTCTGCCTCGAGATCGCCGCCGGTTACCGCCGGCACAGGTCCGTGGCGGCGTTCCTGGAAGGAACCGGCCGGTTCCGCGGCGAAGAAGGCAGCTTTCTCCGGTCCGCCCTCCACGAATCGATGGAAAAGCACCGGGCCGCCCTGTTCGAAACCCTCGGCCTCCACTACTCCCCGGGGATCCTGGCGGACTGCCGGCACTCTCTCGGCGCCGCCGGGCAGGAGGAACGGGCCAACGCCGCCGAACTCCTGGAAAGTATCTTGCCGGGAAGACTGTGGCGCGAGATTCAACCGATCCTGTATTCTGAAAAGTCCGGTTCATCGCGGGAAGACAGGGTCGAAGCGGATCAGGATCTCAACCCGGAACAGGTGATCCTGGAACTCGTCGGCGACCCGGATCCCTGGGTGAGCGCGTGCGCGCTCTACCTCGGGAGGAGAGAGGGATTGGACCGGGTCCGGGAGGCGGCTGTGCGCCGGGTCCGGGACCCGGATTTTCGAGTCCGGGACGCGGCGGCCCTGTTCGATGGAGGCGGAGTACCGATGCGAGAAACTCCCTCAGGAGTTTTCGACAAGTTGATGGCTCTCAAACAGGTGGACCTGTTTTCCGCCATCCCCACAGGTCAACTCTCGTTGATCGCCGCCGTCGCCCGTATCGCCGACTTCCCGGAGAAGGCGATCCTCTGCCGGCAAGGCGATCCGCCGGGCGACCTGTACGTGGTTCTGGAAGGAAAGGCCGAAATCCGGCGAGACGGCCGGCCTTCGGGGGAAATGGCGCCGGGCGACTCCCTCGGGGCCTGGGGGCTGTTCGAGGACGAACCACGACAGGCAACCGTTCAGGCCTCCGGTGCGTTAAAGGTACTCCGAATCGACCGGAGGGGCTTCGATGATCTCCTGCAGGAACATCCGGAAGTTTCCCGGTCTCTCATCCGGCGCATGATCGGTCGGCTCAGGGAGCTCTCCCGATGAAAAATCATGAACCTGTGAGGATCCTGGTGGTGGACGACGAACCGATGGTCACCCGGACCCTGGAGGTAGCTCTCCGCGTCGACGGAAACCTGGAATGCGTCGCCGTCAACCGGCCCCTGGAGGCGCTGAACCTGCTGGAGGGGGAAAAGTTCGACGCGATCCTCAGCGATTTCATCATGCCGGAGCTGGACGGCCTGGAATTCCTCTCCCGGGCCCGGGAAATCCAGCCGGAGACCTCCCGGATTCTTCTGACCGGGTACGCGGATAAGGAGAGCGCGATCCGGTCCATCAACGAGATCGGCCTGTTCCAGTACATCGAAAAGCCTTGGGACAACGCCTTGCTCAGAATGGTGCTGCGGAACGCGGCGGAACGAACCATCCTCCTCCGGCAACTCCATGAGGAGAACGGGGCGGGGGCGGAGATCCGGGACCGGATCTGGAGACTTCTGCTCTGATGACCGATGAGCGCCCGTTCGAGCTTTTTCCCGACCCGGTCAGCCGCATCGATCCGGACGGCGCCGTTCTGGATCAGAATCGGCAGTCGATCGCCCGGTACGGGAAGGGCGAAGGCCTCCCCTGCCACCAGCTGCATTTCCGCCGGGAGGCACCCTGCGACGACTGCCTCCTCAACAATGTGATCCGAAGAAAGAGCGCCGAGCGCTGGTTCCGGTCCGAGACCGAACAGCAGGGGCGCCCCCCCACCTACTACGAGATCCTCCTGGTTCCGGTCCTCGCCGCCGACGGCCGGCTCCTGGCGGTGGAGGAAGTGATCCGGGATGCCACCGCCTCCCTCGCGGTGGAACACCACCTGATCGAACTGTCCGAGGACCTGGGCCGTCAGACCCACAGGCTCCGGAAGGACCTGGGGGAGCTCCAGAAAGCCCAGGCGGCCTTGATCCAGACCGAAAAACTGGCCTCCCTGGGGAAACTGGCGGCAGGATTGACCCACGAAATCCACACGCCTCTCGGCACGCTGATCTCCAACATGGACGTCCTCCGGCATGAAATCGAAAGTGTGGAGGCGGAAATCGACTCCGGCGGCGGCGACCTGTCTTCCCGGTTCGCCTCGGTTCGCGAGCTGATGGAACTCCATTCGATCGCCACCGACCGGATCCGGAAAATACTTCGCTCGTTGAAACTGTTCGCCCACCTGGACCGGGCGGTGTTCGAGAAAGTGGACCTCCATGAAGGGATCGAAGCGGCTCTCAATCTGCTGACCTACGAGACCCGGGGCAGGATCGAAATCGTCAAACGGTACGGCGATCTTCCTCCTGTGATGTGCCGTCCGGACGCCGTCAACCAGGTATTCATGAATCTTCTCCAGAACGCGGTTCAAGCGATCGAGGGAAAAGGGACCATCACCATCCACACGAGCCTGAAGGGTGACCGCCATGTTCTCCTGGAGTTCGAAGACGACGGCCGGGGGATTCCGGCGGAGCAGGTCTCGAAAATCTTCGATCCCGGCTTCACTTCCCGGACGCGGGGCGTCGGCAGCGGCCTGGGACTGGCCATCGCCTATCAAACCGTCGCCTCTCACAACGGTTCCATCGAGGTGGCGAGCACCGAGGGAAAAGGAACGAAGTTCAGCCTCAGCCTTCCGATCGTTCAGAAACCGGAATCGACCTGAGCCATCCCGGCGGGTCCACAATCGGCCAGAAGAGCGTCCCTTCGAAGAGAGAGCGCCCGGATCTGTTTCCGGCCGAGCCAGTCCTCCAAGAGACGCGCCAGGGAGTCCATGTCCAGGCCCGCCAGGGCGGATCGCATTTCCGGGGAAAGCCGGCATTCCCTTCCCGGAACGAAGCGGCGGATATCCGGATCCGGGGAGAACGCCTCCGCGTGATCGATCAACACGATCTGCCCCTCGCCGGGCACATAGAGGATATTGTCCGGATCCCGGCGGTTTCCGATCCACCGGTCAAAGGCCTCCGCGTCGGATAGACCGATCGCCTCCCGCTCCCGGGCGGGATCGGTCCGGCCGTAGGCTTCCGCCATTTCCCGATCCATCGCTCCCTCGACGAAATATTGGAGAGAGCCTTCGCCGACGGAGGGGAGCTTCCTGGGAACGGTCACCGGCACCAGGCCCAGCCCCAGTTCCCGGTCCGCCAGGTACGCGGCGATCTCGTGCTGGAACCGTTCACCGGACCGCTTTTTCTCCACGTCCTTGAAAACACCTCGAACCTGGGCGTTCCGGCGCCGCAGGGTAACCAGGAGAGGACGCGCTTTTCCCTTCAATAGGGGCCGGACGGAAACCGGGTCCCATTCCGCCAGGACCTTCTCCAGGCGGAACCGCGGGAGCCTGGATGCAGGATGATGATTCTTCTCCCCCCAGAGAGGTTCTTCCTCCAGGTCCAGATCTTCGCCGATCTCCGGGTCGAACATGACGGCCTTCCCGCCCGCAAGAACCAGCGCGCGGATGCGCCCCCGTGACTGCGACCCGACGTCCGCCCGGATCACCCGGCCGTCGAACCGGCTGGTGATCTTTCCGCTCCTGGTGATCGTATGACCGACGACGATCGACTTCCCGCCCAGGGCTTCCAGGCTGGCGAACACACGCGCTCTTTCCAGCCGCTCATCTTCCCTGGAATTTCCCCGGTACCAGAGGGGACCGTCTTTCGAGACCGCGAGAGAATCGGCGAACGCCTGAATCGTCTCCGCCGCCTTTCGATTCCGGCCTTTCGTTCTGTCCGCGACCAGGGTATCCGCCGTATCCAGCGCCTTTCGAAAGGAACAATACCGCGGGAGGACCTGGTTTTTCACCAACCTGTCCCGGGCCCGCCAGTAGGACCGGATCGACGCGAGCAGTTCCTGGTTGATCGCTTCCAGGCCCAGGGCCGCAACCTCTTCCACCAGTCCTCCGTGGACGAAGATGTAGCCGTTGATCCGGAGTACGACCTTCTGCTGCATCAACCAGGCGGCGTACTCTCCTTCCGGGCCGAACGCGTCGGCCCGGGCGAAGGACCCGGGAGGATATTTTCTCTCGTACACCGGTGCCGGCGCCTCCGCCTCCCCCGCCCGCCGCGGCGAGGCGGAGGGG
>CAZZIV010000117.1:0-9736 GCA_964654385.1 uncultured Acidobacteriota bacterium
CATGTCGTCTCATCGCACTCCCTCACTCCTATCGTCAGGATATCGGCCTACTAGATACGTTGATCCGGATGTCTGGGCAACCTCAGGGCGGCTGCTCCAACTGGTTCAGTATCAGTCCCCAGAACAACGAGAGATGGTCCTAGAAATTCGGACAGGGTATTAAGGTGGAGCCGAGCCATTTTTGAAAGGGAACGGAACCATAAGGGTGCTGTCCCTGGCGCGGGCGTTTTTCGGCCGGAACCGGTTGCGCCTGAACCTTGCGCGTGTTCTGGCGTACAATCCTCTGGGCCGTGTCGAACGGCCCGATTTCGTAACGTTCCGTCCCGGGAGAAAACCATGAAAGCACGGATGAAGTTGTTCCCCGCAATTCTTTGCATGGCAGTGTTGGCCGGCGCCGGTCCGGTCTCGGCGAGGAAAGGACCGGACAAGCCGAAACCTCCCGCGACCGCCGAAACAAAATCGAAGGGGGAAGAGAACGGCGGGAAGACGGATAAGCGCGGGGCCAAGAAAAAGGACAAGGACGCCCCCAAGCCGTACGACGAAGTCATCACCGAGAAGATGACGTCCGATCCGGGCTTGTTCCTGGTGCATCGGGACAAGGACGATGTTTACTTCGAGATCCCGGTTTCCGAACTGGGCAAGGAGATGATCTGGGTCACCCAGTTGGAAGGGACCCAGGCCGGGTACTCCTGGGCCGGCATGCCGGTGGGGAGCCGGGTGGTGCGATGGGAGCAGCGGGGTGACCGGGTGCTCCTGCGGGACGTGAAATACGATATCCGCGCCGAAGGGGACGACCCGATCCGGCTTGCGGTGGAGGCGACGTCGATTCCGGAAATCATCCACGTGTTCCCGGTGAAGGCGTACGGAAAAGATAAGGCGCCGGTCATCGACGTGACGCCGCTGTACACAAAGGATACCCGGGAGTTCAGCGCCGGGGAAGCGTTGGGGGTGAAGGGGCTGGATCCGAAGCGGACCTTCCTGGACGAAGTGAAGTCGTTTCCCGTCAACATCGAAACCAGGGTGCTGGCCACCTATAAGCTGGAAAAACCCAAGCCGGGAGCGCCGGGGAACCGGGGTCCTCGATTCCCTTCGGAAGTGCGAAAGGATTCGACCCAGAGCGGCGTCACGGTGCTGGTCCATCACAGCATGGTGAAACTCCCGGAACACCCGATGAAGCCCCGGGAGTTCGATGACCGGGTCGGCTTCTTCACCGTCGGGTTCAGCGATTACGCCGACGACTCGGAACACGCCCTGAAGACCGTTCGTTACATCACCCGGTGGCGGCTGGAGAAGAAGCATCCGAAGAAGAAGCTGTCCGAGCCGGTGAAACCGATCGTTTGGTACGTCAGCCGGGAGGTGCCGGCGAAGTGGCGACAGGCGATGATCGACGGCGTCAACGCCTGGCAGCCGGCATTCGAAGCGGCCGGATTCAAGAACGCCATCGTCGGCAAGTTGGCCCCTTCCAGGCAGGAAGATCCGGATTGGGATCCGGAGGACGCCCGGTACACGACGATCCGATGGCTCCCCTCGGCGGTGCCCAACGCCTTCGGGCCGCACATCCATGATCCGCGGACCGGGGAGATCCTGGAAGCGGATGTTCGCATGTTCCACAACGTGATGAAACTGGCCCGGGACTGGTACTTCGTGCAGGCGTCTCCCAGCGACGAGCGGGCGCAAAAGCTGCCGATGCCCGACGAGCTGATGGCGGAGCTTCTCAAGTTCGTGGTCTCCCACGAGGTCGGCCATTCCCTCGGGTTCCCGCACAACATGAAGGCCTCTTCCAGCTATTCCATCGAACAGTTGCGGGACGCCGAGTTCACCCGTGCGAATCATACGGCGCCGTCGATCATGGACTACGCCCGATTCAATTACGTCGCCCAGCCGGAGGATGGGTGCGCCCTGCTGCCGGGGATCGGAAAATACGACCGGTTCGCCGTGGAGTGGGGATACAGGCAGTTCCCGGACGGAGCGGACGAGAAGGCGGAGTTGGCGAAAATCACCGCCCGGCAACTGGACGATCCGATGCTTCTGTTCGGCAACCCGAATCCCCGGGAAGATCCGACCCAGCAGACCGAAGACCTGGGAGCCGACGCCGTAGAGGCGACCCGCCTGGGGCTCAAGAACCTGGAGCGGGTGGCCGGATACCTGGTCAGCGCCACCAGCGAGCCGGGGGAGGACTATCACCTCCTGGAGAACATGCATAACGCCCTGATCGGCCAGTGGAGGCGGGAGATGGGCCATGTGGCCAACGTGGTCGGCGGGGTGAAGCGGATCAATTTCCATTTCGGGGACGCCGACCGTCGCTACTTCCCGATCGAGGCTGCCCGGCAGAAAGAGGCGGTGGCATTCCTGAACGAACATGCTTTCCGCACGCCGAAACTGTTCCTGGATCCGGATGTGCTGGGGAGGATCGAAGCGGACGGCGTGTCCGACCGGGTGCTGGCCGCCCAGCGCGGCGTTCTTTCCTCTCTTCTGTCCGACGGCCGGATCAAGCGGATGGGCGAGATGGCGGCGGACGGAGAGACGGCGTACACGGCGGCCGAGCTGCTCCGGGACGTTTCCGACGGCGTCTGGAGCGAACTGGCCGACGGCAAGCCGTCCATCGGCCTGTACCGGCGGAACCTGCAGCGGGCCTATGTGGAACTGCTGGCGGGCAAACTGGAGTCGGAGGATCCAGCCTCCGACCTTCCGGCCCTGGCCCGTGGCGAATTGGTCCGGCTCCAGGAGACCTGCTCGAAATACGCTTCCACGGCGGCCGACGAAGTGACCTCGCGGCACCTGGAAGACGTGGCGGCCCAGATGAAAATGGCCCTGGAGCAGGTCAAGGTGCAGGGGTCAACCGGAGGAAACGCCACCGGAAACGGTCGCAGACCCCGGTGAGCGGGGGATCTGGCGGCGGCCCGATTATGAATTCATTCTCCTCTGTGGTGTAATACCGAGTGGAACAACCACGGAATCCGGAGGAGCCGATATGACCAACGGAACCACCACGGTGATCGCGCCGGAAGAGCGAACCCTGGCCGCGCTGACCCATCTTTCCGGCCTGGCCGGGTACATCATCCCCCTGGGCGGCGTGCTGGTGCCGATTGTGATCATGCTCGTCAAGAGTGATTCGAAAGTCGTCTCCACCATCGCCAAGCAGGCGCTCTGGCTGAATGTGGTGGTGTTTCTCAGCATCGCCGTGACGGCGATTCTCTGGATCACGCTGATCCTGATCCCGGTGGTCATCCTGTTCTGGGTCCTGCTCGGGTTGCTGGCGGTGGTTCTGCCGATCATCGGCGCCATCAAGGCGAACGACGGAATGTATTACCGGTACCCCTGGATCGGCTTGAATCTGGACTGATCCGGCCACGAACCGCCGCAGAGCATCTGGGGGGGGGCATCGAAGCCGCCGTAGGATCCTCCACCGTATGACCGGACCGGTTCTCCGCGGCCGGGGTTCCCCTTGTGGTTCAAGTTCCGCTCCGGCGAGCGTCGACCTTTCGAACGAAAATCGAAGCATTTCAACCTGTTTTCCGATGCGGAAAAAGAGACCTTGCGAGGTCCATTAGTAGACTTCCGGAGACCGCCTTCCCGGTGCAACACTAGTTCACGGATCGACGAGATGGTTTCCGTGCAACGCATCGAACAGTTTCAGGGAGTCTTCCATGAGCGAGAATGAAGACCGCCAGGAAACCGGCCAGGATCTCCTGCCCGGCTGGTCGTCCCTGGTGGTGATGTTGATGATCTTCGGCGTGTTGACCCTGATCACACTGATGACCATTCTTCGAGGCGGCGACGACCGGGTGGATCAGACCACCCACGGGAGAAAAGCCTACGGTCCGGAGGATTTTCCGGAAATCGGGTTCGATGTGCAGCTGCTGCCCGAAGTCCTGGCCGCCCAGAAAGCGGGAGGAGAGAACAAAGGGGTGTTCGAAGTTCCGCCACCGCCGTTTTCCGACGAGGAGATCTTCCCTTGCACCGAATGCCACGGCGACATGGAAGTCAATTACGAGCGGCGGGAGCTGGAAGACATGCACGACGAGATCAAGCTGAACCACGGGCCGAAAGACCGGTGGTGCTTCGATTGCCACAATCCCACGGATCGGGACAAGCTGCGGCTGGTGAACGGAAAGCTGGTTGGTTTCGACGAATCGTACAAACTTTGCGGACAATGCCACGGAACCATCTATCGCGACTGGAAGGAAGGGATCCACGGCCGCCGGCGGGGGTTCTGGAACGGCGCCAAGGAATACCTGCTTTGTCCCAGTTGTCATAACCCTCACGCTCCGAGGTTCAAGCCGCTGAAGCCGCTGCCGCCGCCGATGCGCCCCCAGTTCCTGCGGGGAGCCTATGAAGGGGAGGCGGCCGCCCGGGAGCCCGCGGCAGGGGATCAGGGAGAGGAGGCTCAGCCAGAATGAAAAACAAGGGAAAAGAGCCGAGGATCAGCCGCCGCGACTTTATGATGGGCGGCACTGCCGCCATGACGGCGATCGCCGCGGGGGTGACCGGAGCGGACGCTGGGTTCATCGAGAATATGCTCCACGAGAACTTCAAGGAGATGTCTCCGGAGAGGGTCGAGCGGATCGTCCAGGAGATGGAGGCCGAGTACACCGAGAAATACGGCAAGAAGGTCACCATTTCCACCACCGGCGCCCAGCCGGGCGTGCTGTTCGGATATGGCCTGGACCTGTCCCGCTGCGTTGGCTGCCGCCGGTGTGTTTACGCCTGCGTCCACGAGAACAACCAGTCCCGCAATCCCCAGATCCAGTGGATCCGGGTGCTGGAAATGGAGAAGAAGAACGGGATCGATCTGGAGGAATCCAACCCTTACTACAATCCGGAAACGGTCCCGGAGGAAGACAAGTTCTACATGCCGGTCGCCTGTCATCAGTGTCGGAACGCGCCGTGCACGCGGGTTTGCCCGGTGGAAGCGACCTGGCAGGAACCGGATGGGATCGTGGTGGTCGATTACGACCACTGTATCGGCTGCCGTTGCTGCATGTCGGCCTGCCCCTACGGAGCCCGGCACTTCAACTGGGCCGAGCCGACGCTGGAAGCGGAAGATGTGAACCCGGACATGCACTACCTGGGGAACAGGCCCAGGATGCGCGGCGTGGTGGAGAAATGCACGTTCTGCATCCAACGGGTACGAAAAGGCAGGTATCCGGCCTGTGTGGAGATCTGTCCGGTCGGCGCTCGAAAATTCGGCAACCTGCTGGACGAAGAGAGTGAGATCCGGGTCCTGATGCGGGAGAAACGCGTGTTTGTTTTGAAAGAAGACTTGAACACTCAACCGAAGTTCTATTACTTCTACGCGACATAATTATGAGTACAATCAAAGCAGTCGATTTTGTCGTCGGGTCCGCAAAGCGTTCTATCCAGGGGACCTGGGCCTACCACCTCTGGATGGCGTTGCTGAGCGCCATCATACTTTCCGGCGCGCTGGCCTACTGGAACCAGTTCCGGGAGGGGCTGATCGTCACCAACATGCGTGACCAGGTATCCTGGGCGTTCTACATCGGGAATTTCACCTTCCTGGTCGGTGTGGCGGCGGCGGCGGTGCTGCTGGTCATTCCGGCGTACGTCTACAACTGGAAGCCGATCCGGGAGATCGCCATTTTCGGTGAGTTGCTGGCGATCAGCGCCATCATCATGTGCCTTCTGTTCGTTACGGTCGATATCGGCCATCCGGGCAGGGTTCTGGAACTGATTCCGTTCATCGGCAGTTTGAACGTGCCCAGTTCCCTTCTCGGCTGGGATGTGCTGGTGCTGAACGGCTACCTGATTCTGAACCTGGTGATCGTCACTCATTTCCTGTACAAGGCGTATTTCAAGCAGCACTACAACAAGAACTTCGTTGTGCCGCTGCTGTTGTTTTCGATCCCCGCGGCGATCAGCATTCATACCGTTACCGCTTTCGTCTACAACGGGATGGCGGCCAGGCCTTTCTGGAACGCCTCGATCCTGGCTCCCCGGTTCATCGCCTCGGCCCTCTGCTCCGGGCCGGCGATCATGCTGATCCTGTTTCAGATTCTCCGGTATACGACCCATATCCGGATCCGCAGGGAAGCGATTTGGAAAATCGCCGAGCTGATGGCGTACGCCATGGCGGTGAACCTGTTCCTTTTCGGCGTGGAAATTTTTAAAGAATACTATTCTCAGACCAAGCACTTGGTCCACACCGAGTACCTTTATTCCGGCCTGCACGGTCACGCGGCCCTGGTGCCGTTCGCGTGGGTCTCCCTGGTTTGCAGCTTGGTGGCGTTCGTGCTGTTCCTGGTGCCCTCGACCCGGAGGAACATGATCACCCTGAACATCGGCTGCCTGTTGATCTATTCCGGTGTGTACATCGAGAAGGGGCTGGCGCTGGTGATCCCCGGCATGACGCCGGACACGTTAGGTGAGATTTACGAGTACATCCCGACCTGGACGGAGGTCCGCGTCGGCGCCGGCATTTTCGCCATCGGGTTCATGGTGTTCACCATCCTTTGCAAGGTGGCAATCCCCTTGATTCACGACACCCTGGCGGACCCGGTCGCCCCCGGCGTCGATTACCCCGAGCGCGCCTGACCTGAACGCCTATACGTCGCGCCAATTTTAAATAGGGTCAGATTTATTTTTGCCCCAACATCTGCGTTGCCGCCCGGCAACACAGAGATCGTTTCGGCCTGGCGAGTGGAGTTCCTTCTACCAATCTTCGCAGTATGCCCAGACCGCTCAGAGTGATTCTTCCGGACTACCCGCACCACGTGATCCAACGTGGGCACAACCGGGCCCCCCTTTTTGGGGACGAGGCGGATTACGAGCGATACTTGGTGCATCTGCGTGAGTGCAAAGAGCTTTTCCATTGCAAAGTCTACTCCTTCTGCCTCATGACCAACCATGTCCACCTCATCGTTGATCCGGGCAAAATGCCGGTGAACTTGAGTCTGTTCATGAAACGAGTGGCAGGCCGGTATACCCGATATCGGAACGTGGCGCTCAACCGTAGCGGGACAGCCTGGAACGGCCGGTTTCGATCCAACCCGATCCAGACCGACAAGTATCTATTGACATGCTGTCACTATGTTGAAATGAATCCGGTTCGTGCCGGCATGGTCACTGATCCCGCCGATTATCAATGGTCCAGCTTTCGTTGCCGTACTGGGAGCGAGCATCTCTCGTGGCTTGATGAAGATCCCTGCTATCGGGAATTGGGAACATCTTCACTCGAGCGCCAACGGATCTATAAGGCCATGTTTGAAACACCGTTTCCGGTGTCCAAGTTCGAGTGGATTCGAAAAATGGTGAAAACAGGTTCACTAATCGCAGAAGAGGATTTCACGAAATGGATGGAAGAACGACTGGGGCGTAGGTTGAACCCCCATTCTCAGGGCCGACCGAAGCGGGAATGTTGGAGGCGGCGAAAATAAATCTGACCCTATTTAAAATCGGCGTAGCGCCTATGCGTGGGAGTCAGCCGAGGGCGACGTCGAGGATCATCATGATGGTAAAGCCGGCCAGGGTGGCCATGGTGACCAGGTCGATGTTTTTCGGCTCGCGCTGGGATTCAGGGATCAACTCCTCGACCACCACGAAGATCATGGCTCCGGCGGCGAAGCATAGGGCGTAGGGGAGAACCCCCTGCATGCTGACGACGAACGCCGCGCCGATCACTCCGGCGATCGGCTCCACCACGCCGGAGAGCTGTCCCATCATGAAAGCCTTGTTCCGGCTCAACCCTTCCCGGCGCAGCGGCAGGGAAACCGCGGCCCCCTCGGGAAAGTTCTGTATCCCGATCCCGATCGCCAGGGCGATGGCGCCTCCCAGGGTCGCCGACGGCGTTCCGGCGGCGAGCGCGCCGAAGGCGACGCCGACCGCCAGTCCTTCCGGGAAATTGTGGAGGGTGATCGCCAACACCAGCAAGGTGCTGCGTTGCCAGGACGTCTTGATCCCCTCGCTCTTGTCGATCCCGAGACCCGGGTGCAGGTGGGGCAGGAGCTTGTCGATCAGGCGCATGAAAAGGCCGCCGCTGAAGAACCCTATCGCCGCCGTAAGCCACGCGTTCATCCCCATCTGGCCCGCCGCTTCGATCCCCGGCGCCAGGAGGGACCAGAAGCTGGCGGCGATCATTACGCCGGCGGCGAAACCGAGCATGGCATCGAACAACCGCCGGTTCACCGATCGGGTGAAATAGACGATTGCGGCCCCGGCCGCCGTGACGCCCCATGTGAACAGGGTGGCCAGCAGTGCCTGTGCAATCGGCGACAGGGTTCGAAACCAGTCCATTGGGGCCCCCGAGTCCGAAAGATCCGAAGAAACGGAAGTGTACCACGCCGGTGAGAACACCGATCTGGCGGAAAAACCTCCGGAAATTCAAACTTCCACCTAGATTTCCACCCCGCAGACCGCTGAATCGCCGTATGCTGTAATCGCAAGAAATCGGATCCTGGCGCAGCCCTTTCATGGTGAGGTATTAAGAGCGATGAGAAAGTACTGGATCGGGGTCGGAGCAAGCCTGTTGGTTTTCTCCCTGTTGAGCATCGGCAACGCCCCTCCGGCAGCCGCCGGCACCGGCGGAGGGGGAGCCGCCGGCGTACTCCTCCGCTCCGGCGTCATTCGTCCGAATCCCTCCGTGGAAAGCACCACCGCGCCGCCTTCCAAGGACTCCACCGTTCCGGCCCGCTGGATCGTCCGGTTCCTCCACCCTACCGGCAGCGCCGACCGGGCAGAGCTCCTGAACCTGGCCGCCCATATCGACACTCCCCTGCCGGGCCAGGCGTACCTGGTCAGCCTCCCTCCCGGCCGCGCCGGCGCCCTTTCGGCACTCCCCGGTGTCGACTGGGCCACGCCGTACGAACCGGCCCACAAGCTCTCGCCGGAAATTTCCTCCGTCGCCGCCGCTTCCGGCTCCGACTCTTCCTCTCCGGTGATCGTGCTGCTGCACCTGTTCCTGGACGCCGATCCGGCCGCCGTCGCCGGCGAATTCCGCGCCGCCGGCCTGCACGTAGAAGGAGCGGGCGAGGGTCGCCGTTTCCACCGGGTCGTCCTCACCATGACCGCCGCCCAGGTAGAGGCGTGGCGAGACCGTTTCGCCGCCCGCAACGACGTCTTCTGGGTCGGTCGCCGCTTCCGGCGCACCCTGCTGAACGACACCTCGATCTGGGTCGGACAATCCGGCTTGAACGGCGGCCAGACCACCCCGGTATTCGACCACGGCATCTACGGCGAGGGACAGGTGGCCGCGGTGCTCGACACCGGCATCGACGCCGACGCCTGCCAGTTCCGCGACGGCAGTCTCGGCCTGCCGCCGACCAACACCGACGGAGGCACCGTCATCGATCCGGCCCAGCGCAAGGTGCTGGCGGTCGATTTCCTCTGGTCGGTGGAGGATCCGGCGGACCTGACCGACTGGGACACCCAGAACCACGGCACCCACGTGGCCGGCACCCTGGCCGGGGACAACCTGGCCAACCTGCTGATCCACGACGCCTGGGACGGCATGGCGCCCGGCGCCAAGCTGGTGATCCAGGACGGAGGCTACCAGGTGGACAACTGCGCCGACCTGCCGGGGATCGGCTGCCCGGTGGTGAACCTGGTCCCCCTGTTCCAACAGACGTACGACCAGGGTGCCCGCTTCCATTCCAACTCCTGGGGCGACAACGAGAACGCCCCGGTGCAGAACAACTACACCGACGCTTCCGAGGATGTAGACGAGTTCATGTGGTTCCACAAGGATTTCCAGGTCCTGTTCGCGGCGGGAAACTCGGGGCCG
>CAZZIV010000118.1:0-9717 GCA_964654385.1 uncultured Acidobacteriota bacterium
CGATCTTGGCCGGATCGGGCGCCAGGTTGGGAGAGACCTCCTCCTGGGCGGCTCCGGCGCCCCCTTCCCCGCCGGCGGCCTCGGGAATCTGTTCTTTCCCGCCGCAGCCGGCGAGAAGCAGGAGCAAGGCGAGCGCCGACGCGGCCAAGCTGACGAGACGGGAGCGCTGGAATGTGATCATTTTGGTTATCCTCAACATTTTTTGGACGAGAAATGTCCTCCGACGAAGCATTCTAGCCCCGATCCTCGAATCCTTCACCGAGAGACCGACAGGAAAACGATTCCCGGCCGGAACCGTGTCATTCTAAACTGTCTTCCTGGGAGAGGAAGATGAGCCGCAGGAAAAAGCAGGAAGAAGAGGGGTTGCCGGAGGAAGTGATCCTGCCGGTCGAGGATGTCCTGGATCTGCACCCGTTTCGACCCAGGGAGATCGGGTCGGTTGTGGAGTCTTACCTGGAGGCCGCCTGGGAAAAGGGATTCCGGGAAGTCCGGATCATTCACGGAAAGGGGATCGGGGTCCAGCGGGAGACGGTTCGCAGGATTCTTTCCCGCCACCCGGCGGTGGATCGATTCGCCGACGGAGGTCCGGGCGGCGGCGAATGGGGCGCCACCCGGGTTTTCCTGGTCCGCTCAGGCGATGGAGCGGACCCACCTTGAAACCAGCGGCGCGCAGATCGGATGGTCGCAATCCAGGGGCACCGGGGGGAGCCTGGAAGAAGAGCGGCCGGAGGTATACGCCGATTTCAGCACCTTGTACCGGGTGCAGGCCGCGCACCGGGGAATCCTGGACAACCCCAGAATCCGCAGCCGGTCCAAGTTTTTCTGATCCGTTTTTTCGCTGGCGATCCGCATGTTCCTATCCCCTGTCCCCGTTCTATTCCGTCTACCCGAACCTCGTCGGTTTATTCGCTCCTGAAGATAAAACGATCTTGCCTCTGCGATGGTTCACCCGGGAGAGTAAATTTTTCGTATTTTTCCATTTCAGGTCTCAGGAACCGGCCCGGGTGGGGCGAGACGGGTTCATCGGGTAGACTTTGGGCGAGGAGATCCATTATGCCGGACGATCTGAACATCACCTGTCCGTGTTGCTCCACCCGTCTGCTGGTGGACCGGCAGACCGGAGAGATCCTCTCCGAGGAGCGCCCCGGGCCGAATCACGACAAAACCTTCGACGACGCCATGCAGGAAGTGCAGGCCGGCTCGGACAAGCGGGAGAAGGCGTTTTCCGACGCGTACGCGCGGACGAACCGATTGAACACCCTCCTGGAGAAGAAGTTCGAAGAAGCCAGGAAAAAAGCGGAAAAGGACAAGTCCCGGCCGGTCAATCCCCTGGATTTCGATTGATCTGATCCAGTCCTGGAATATCCAGGTCTTCCCCCAGCGCCTCCAGGCGAGACAGGTCGATGGATCCGTCGATGTTCACGAAGATCATCTCCCCGTCTCCCGAGGATTGAATCAGCACGGTGACGCCGTCCACCCGGTCCTCGTCACTGAGAACCCAGACCGAAACCCGGTCTTCCTCATCTTTGACCCGGGCGATGCGCTCCCATTTCCTGTTGCGGAGACTCTTTTCGACCCTCGCCAACAGTTCCGTTCCCCGGGCGATTTTCTTCTCCGAATCCAGGTCCAGGATCACCGCGTGGATCGAATGGAGCCCGGCCACCGTATCGGCCAGGTCCGGATCCGATCCGCGGATTCCGCTTGCCACCAGCTTCAACAGGGCGCCGGAAAGACTGATCTCCAGGCTCATGTCCTCCTCGCCGCCTAACTGGAGAAACGGTTCGGGGTCCACGAACCCCGGGCCGGCCATCGCCGGGACCGTTCCCGCCGCCAGCAGGACGCCCGCCGCCAGCAGGACGTTCGCCGCCAGCCTCTTACCGTTCATGCGCGAATGTCTGTTCATGCTCCCGTTCTCCTTTGTCCCCGCTCTTTCGGATCCGGCACTCCGATGGTGATTTTTTCCAGGGCCGGCGATACCTCTCCCCGCAGGACCCGCCCGAACGCCGCCTGTTCGCTCCGGTGGAGGGCCTCCCGAACCACGCTCAACGCCGCCTTCGCCTCCAGGGTGGCCCGGGCCACCTCGGCCTCGGTGTACCGGGGCCCCCTGTCGCGGAGGGTGAAGTAGGCCCCTGCCAGGAGGACCGCAAGCACCGCGGCCGCCGCCGCCGGAAGCCGCCAGTGGAACCAGGCAGGCTCCCGCCTGCGGATGGTCCGCTTCCAGACCTCTTCCAGGGCCTCGTCCGGGAATTCCAGTTCAGGAAGACCGGCCAGCCCATCCTGCAAACCCTGCATCTCTTCCTGGAAGGCACGGCAGTCGAAACAGGCTTCCAGATGGGCGTCCAGCCCGGCCGGCGGCTCGTCACCGTCGATCCGTTTCTGGATCTCCTCCCGGGCCCGCTCACAAATCATTTCTCCGTTCCGGTTCTCGTTCATGGTGTTACACCTGCTTCCACCAGTTCCCGCCGAAGACGGTTCCTGGCCCGATGGAGCCGCGCCTTCACGGTCCCCAACGGTTGCTTTAATATTCGGGCGATCTCTTCGTAGGAGGTCTGGTGAACCTCCCGGAGCAGGACCACGGTTCGATCTTCCTTCCTGAGGCGGCCGAGAGCCTGCTCGATCGCCCGTCCCAGTTCTCCTGAAGCCGAAAGCTTCTCCGGCCCCGGGGAACCGTCCCGGATCGGTTCGGTCACCGCCTCTCCCTGGATCTCCGCGCGAACCTTGCGCCTTCGGATCCTGTCGATGCAGAGCCGATACGTGGTCCGTAACAACCAGGCCCGGGCCGCTTCAGGAACGACCTTCTCCCGGTTTTCCCACAGCCGGATCAGGACTTCCTGGGCGATGTCCCGGGCTTCCTCAAGATTACCGACCATCCGGTACGCATACCCGTGCACCAGGTTTTTGTGCCGGACCACCAGGTCCTGGTAGATCTCCGTGTTCATGGTCTCAACCCTCAAACGCAGCGGCGGTCCGGAAGTTGCATTCGGATTTGACAGGGAGCGGCATCACTCACAAAATACCACTCCCACATGGATCCTACGTTGAAAAACCGGACGAAAGGAACCGAACAAGGTCCCATCCGGAAGGAGATCGAATCGATGCGTAAAAACTACACCATTTCTCGGGGCCTGCGGATCGTATCCGCCCTCCTGGCGGCCTTGCTTGTCCTGGTCGTCTTGCCCGGTACCTCTTCTCCGGCCCTGGCCCAGTCCGACTCGGCCGGTTCCAGTACCGCCCGCCCCAACCGAACCCCGTCCGCCGACCGGCTGTTCCTCGGATTCGCCCAGGACCCCACCCTCGCCGGCCAGCAGTGGTGGGAAGGGCAGCTGAACATCAGCAGCCAGGGCGATCTGGACACGGTGGCGGCAAGACTGGTGTTCGCCCTGCAGCCGTTCGAACGGTTCGAATTCGGCGGCAACATCGGGTTCGGCGATACCGACCTTCCCGCTCCTCGCAACAGCCTGGAAGGATCCGGCGCCACCGACCTGGACCTGTGGGGGAAATACGCCCTGGGAACCCTGGACGACGGCAGCCGGCTGGCCGCCGGCGTCAAGATGACCGTGCCGACCGGCGACGATACCGCCGGTCTTGGAGAAGACGCCTTCAAGCTGGGGGCGTTCGTCTCCTCCCGCAAGGCGTTTGACGGGTTCGAGCTGGCAGGCCATGTCGGCGTGAATTTCAACGGAGATGGGAAGATTATCGGAGTCGACATGAACGGGAAGGTTTCGGCGGTCCTGGGAGCCGGCATGATCTTCCGGCAGAACGATGATTTCAGCTTCATCGTGGAAGCGAACCTGGAAACCAAGCAGTACAAAGACGCCGCCGACATCGGCGATACCGACGCCTCGGTCCTGGGCGGTGTGGACTGGAGACTGGGGGGGAACGGGATGCTCCGGGGCTCTCTGTCCCTCGGACTGACCGACGGCGCCCCGGACTACCTGCTGAACCTGGGGTACGTCGCACGGTTCTAGGTTCCACAGGTCAACCAACGGCGCCGCAGTGGGGGCAGAACTCCTCTTCCGGAGGGAGTTCGGCCCCGCACCGTTCACACCGGTGGACCTGGAACTCCCCGGCGCTTTCGATTCCGGAGCCGTCTCCTTCGTGAAATCCGAGGAGATCCATCACCCGTTTGACCTGGTCCGCCGGCACCCGGAGCCAGAATTCTTCTTCCAGGGTTCCCCCCGGAATGCTTCCAGGAACCGGACGTACGGCGATCTCGGCGACGATCCCGGTTTCCCAGAGCCGGTCCCGTGCGGCCCGGGCCTCCTGCATTTCCAGGAAACCGCAGTAATCGGCCTTCCGGCCTGACAGATCCGGCGCCAGGCGGCCCCTGGATGCTCCCACGGAATCCGGCGGAGCGGGCGAGGCATCGAGGTCCTCCACCAGGTCGGCGTCGCATCCTTCGCACCGGGTAAACCCGGTCCGGAATTCGCATTTGCAAATGGGACAAAACATCATTTCACTCCATAGATCGGCGCCAGTTTTCCCTCCAGGTACTTCACCAGCGGTTCGAAATCGAGCGGACGGCCGGTCACTTTCCGACAAAGCTCCGCCGCGGGCCACCGGCGGCCGTGACGGTGGATCTTCTCCCTCAGCCATGCCAGCAGGCCGCCGAACTCCCCCCGGCTCATTTCCGAGGGAAGATCCGGGAGATCCTGGAGAATCGTTTCCCAGATCTGGGCGGCGTACAGGTTCCCCAGGGTGTAGGTGGGAAAGTATCCGAACGCTCCCATGGACCAGTGGATGTCCTGCAGGCAGCCCCGGGCGTCGTCCGGCGGATCCACGCCCAGGTCGGACCGCATCCTCTCGTTCCAGGCCGCGGGCAGATCGGCGGGGAGAAGATCTCCTGCGATCAGCGCCCTCTCCAGGTCGAAGCGGAGCATGATATGCAGGTTATAGGTCGCCTCGTCCGCCTCCACACGGATCAGCGATGGTTCCACCCGGTTCATCGCCCGGTAGATTTCATCCACGGTGAACGGGGCCAGGGCCTCGCCCAGGATCTCGACCGCCACCGGCAGCGCCCACACCCAGAACTCACGGGACCGGCCGACCTGGTTCTCCCACATCCGGGACTGGCTTTCGTGGATCCCTAGACCGGCCGCTTCCGAGAGCGGCTGCCCAGGGTATTCCTCTTTCGGCAGACCCTGTTCGTAGAGCGCGTGGCCGGCTTCGTGCATGGTGGACCCCAGGGCGTCCGCGAAGTGATGGTCCTGGTACCGGGAGGTGATCCGGGTGTCTCCTGGTCCCAGCCCTTCGGTGAACGGGTGGGTCGAGGTATCCAGCCGGCCCGCCTGAAAATCGTATCCCAGCCGGCCGGCCACTCGACGGCTGAAACGGACCTGCTCGGGGACCGGGATTCGAAGTTCGTGAACCGTGTTCGGCGGCGGGTGTTCCGAGTCGGCCAGGCGGGCGATCAGGGGAACCAGGGCTTCCCTGAGAGGCCGGAACAAGGTTTCCACACGGCCGCCGGTCATCCCGGGCTCGTACTCGTCCAGGAGGGCGTCGTAGAGATCGGCGTCGGAGGAGGGCGCCAAATGCTCGGCTTTCCGGCGGCTCAGGTCCAGCAACCGTTCCAGGAAAGGGAGGAATCCCGGAAAATCGTTGGACTTCCTGGCCTCTCTCCAGGCTTCCAGGCCTTCGCTCCCGGCCAGGCTCAGCTCGGCCACCAGTTCCCGGGGGAGCTTCCGCGCTTTCTCGTAGTCCCGGCGGATCTCCCGGAGATTGGCCGACCGGAGTTCGTCTTCCTCGTTCCGAAGCGCGTCTTCCGCCGCTTCGATCAGGTCCCCCAGGGCCGGATCGGTCGCCTTCTCATGAACCAGCGAAGCGAGCAGGGCGATCTCTTCTCCGCGGAACCGGGCGGCGGCCGGCGGCATCATCACCTCCTGGTCCCAGCCCAGGAGCCGTTGCACCGAGTGGAGGGTCCCGATCTCCCTGAGGCGGGAGGTCAACGCTTCGTAGCTCATATCGACTCCAGGATCACCCGAACGATCCTTTCCGCGGCCTTTCCGTCCCACTTGTCCGGAACACGGCCCTTCACCTCGTTCGCCATCACCCGCTCCGCCGCTTCCAGGATCTTCTCCGGACGGTTGCCGACCAGCACGTTCGTGCCGATTTCGCAGGTGATCGGCCGTTCGGTATTGTGCCGGAGAGTGACGCACGGGATGCCCAGAACGGTCGATTCCTCCTGGATGCCGCCGCTGTCGGTCAGGATCATTTTGGCGTTCATGTTCAGGTGCAGGAACTCCAGGTACCCGATCGGAGAAAGAATCCGGAACCCTTTCCCGTCCGGCCGCTCGGCCAGGTACCGTTCCAGGCCGAACCGGTCCACCATCTTGCTGGTGCGGGGATGGACGGGGAACACGATCGGGACGGCCTCGCCGATCCGGCTCAACGCCTGCAGGATCCCCTCCAGGGTCTCCCGGTCATCGACGTTGGAGGGGCGGTGCAGGGTCAGCACGGCGTATCCGTTTTTTTCCAGGTTCAACCTGGAAAGGAGATCCAGGTGCCGGGCCGCCTGCCGGTGCTTCAGGAGGGTATCGATCATCACGTTGCCTACGAAATGAATCTTCTCCCGGGGGACCCCTTCGTGGAGGAGGTTCTCATCGGCGATCGGATCGGTTGTGAACAGAAGGTCGCACAGGACATCGGTGCAAAGCCGGTTGATCTCCTCGGGCATTTCCATGTCCCGGGAGCGGAGCCCGGCCTCCACGTGGGCCACGGCGATTCCGAGTTTTTTGGCCGTGATAGTGCAGGCCATGGTCGAGTTCACATCGCCCACCACTACCACCAGGTCCGGCTTCTCCCGAAGGCAGACCTTCTCGAAGGCGACCATCACTTTCCCGGTCTGCTCGGCGTGACTCCCGGAACCGACCCCCAGGTCGATATCCGGCCGGGGCATGCCGAGATCGTCGAAGAACGCCTTGCTCATCTTCTTGTCATAGTGCTGTCCGGTGTGGACCAGCATCGATTCGATCCGGTCCGGGAATTTCGCCATCGCCTCGATCAACGGAGCGATTTTCATGAAATTCGGCCGGGCTCCGACCACGTTGAGAATCTTCAGCATGTTTCCTTTCCGGCCGCCGCTTCCAACACTTTCAGCATCCTGGCGGCAAGCGCGGCCCGGTCGTATTCCCGGGCGGCCTTTCTGCAGTTCCGTTGCAACCGGGCGTACCGTTCCGGATCGTTCCGGAGGTCCAGGATCCCGGCGGCCAGCAGGTCCGCGTTTTCCGGCTCAAAAAGAATCCCCGTGCCGGAAGACTGGACAATATCCGCCGATTCCCCCGAAACGCCAAGAAGAATCGGCCGTTCCATTCCCATGCTTTCGAAAATCTTGGACGGGATCACCGTCTTGAACAGGTCGGTTTTCTTCAGGTGGATCACCGAAACGTCCAGGATCGACCAGTAACGGGCGACCTCCGCCTTAGGCACCGAGTCCAGGAACAGGACGTTGGAGAGGTTTTTCTCCTTCGCCCTCCGAACCAGGCTTTCCTTGTTCGCCCCGTCTCCTAGGAAAAGAAAACGTACGTCCCGGCCTTCCCGGCATGCGGCCAGCCGCTCCGCCGCCCTCAGCAAGGTTTCCAGCTTGTGGGCCATTCCATGGGTGCCGATATACCCGGCCACGAACTTCCCCTGGAGACCATACCGGTCCAAAAGTTCCGGGTCTTTCTCCATCGGCCGGAAACGGGCGGGATCCAGCCCGTTGGTGACCACCTCGATCTTCCCTTCGTCGATCCCCCGTTCACCGAGAATTCTCCGGAAAGAGCGGGTCACCGAAACGATTCGCGCCGCCTTCCGGTACAAGAACAGCTCCAGCCGCTCCAACATCCGGATCGTCGCCGAATCCTCCATCGCTCCAACCGCCTTGATCGACTCGGGCCAGAGATCCCGAAGTTCGAACACGTAGGGCTTTCGTCGCAACCGGCTGACCGCGTAAGCGGCACACGCGGTGAAGAACTGGGGCGAGGTGCCGACGACCAGGTCCGGATTCCGCACCCAGGACGCCACGGCGATCGCCGAAACCATGAAACTCAGGTAATCCAAGGTTCTCTTGATGAACCCCTTGTTGGCGGTAATGTAACTCCAGACTCGGATCACGCGGATCCCGTCCATCATCTCCTTTTTCCAGGGCAGATTCCGATATCCCTCGTACACCTTCCCCCTGGGGAAGTTGGGGAAACAGGTGACGACGGTCACCCTGTGCCCTGTTTTCACCCATTCCCGGCAGTGTTCGTAGGTCCGGCTGGCCGGGGCGTTCACCTCAGGAGGGAAGTTGTCGGTGAGGAACAGGATATGCATGTCACGACCACCGGAAGATCGTCTCGGTCCTCGGCCCTTCAAACTCGAGCACCAGGACCCGGTTCGGAACGGAAAGACCGAACTCCGGGTGCCAGGTGCCCTCGAGAACCTTCGGCCGGCCTCCGGAAGTTTCGATCGTCATTTTCCGGCCGTCCTGCAAGGTCACCGCCACCCTCCGTTCCCCGGAAACCGCTTCCACCGAAAGGTCCGGATGGAAATGGAACCGGCCTTCCGCCTCTCGGAACGTACCCTCGATCCGGTCGGAAACGGTAACGGTTTTCCCGACGGTCTTCCAGCACCGATGGTGAACCGGCCGGCCGGGAAGACGCCGGTACCCGTCGTGGGATCCCCGCACCTCGACCCCGCCCCCCGGGTTCCGGACGATTTCCACCGGGCCCGGATTCGCCCGGCGGGCCACCCGGAACCCGGCCCAGACCTCCGAGGAATCCCGGCCGTCCACCACCACCGTATTGTGGGCCGCCGTCCCGCGCTGCCGGAGGCGCTCCTCCCCCTGCCCGTAACAGGAGACCCCGCTGTTCACCAGCACCCGCCGGCCGAACAGGGAGAGCTCCCAGGTCAGGCTGTCGGCATGGGCGTGCCCGGGAAGATAGGCCGGGCCGATCCGGCCTACATCCAGGAACAGGTCGGCCTCCGGGCCGGAGAGCCGAACATATCCGGAGGACACCAGCGGTTGCACCGGTTCGGGAGCGCCCTCCGATCCCAGGCCCAGACGTTCCGAGTACCGGTTCACTTCCTCCGGCGGGAGGGCGATTTTCATGGCGGCGTCGTTGAAAAATGAGATTTCCCCGTCCGGGTGGATCATGGCGGCCAGCCATTTCCGCATCCGGCCCACCGCTGCTTCCAGGGATCCGGCCAGGGCGACCGGACCGGCCGCCGGGTAGGCCCTCATCAGGTTCAGAAGATCCAGAAGGTCTTCCAGGATGATCACGTGGTACATCGGGCTCAGCTCGAAGTGCCCGCCATCGGGCAGAACCTGCTCCGGGAGTTCCCTGGCCAGGATGCGCACCCCTTCGGTTCTCCAGCGTTCCGCCTCGGGCCCTTCGAACCAGGTCCCGGCGAACAGGAGCGCCTTGGCGTTGGCGAGCAGGTGATTCCCCAGGAGATGCCACTCGACGCTTCCGAAAAGGTACCGTGTTTGGACCGCCAAGCTCGCTACCGCCTCCTCCGGCAACCGGTGCCCGTTCAACTGGTACCGGATCCAGTTCACGATTCGCAGGGAAAGGGGGTACGGTTCCCACCCGTTTCCCTCGCCCGGCCGGTTCTCCCGGATCCAGCGGCGGATCAGGGCCAGGTGCCTTTCCCGCCGCTCCCCCACCGACCTTGCACACAAATCGTCGAAGTTATGCAGGTTGTACCGGCAGAGGTTCTCGCCGGCGGGGTCGCTCCCTGCGTGTCGGTTTCTCC
>CAZZIV010000119.1:0-9462 GCA_964654385.1 uncultured Acidobacteriota bacterium
GCATCCGCTTGCTTATCAGCATGTTTCTCCATCCTCCGTCGTCGCTAACCCGCTTGATGCATGAAGCACCTACTGCGGAGCCGAAACTGCCGTCATCTCGGGCGTCCTCGCGATTCGCGACCTTGACGTACGGTACGGGTACGCCTGCGGCCGCGAATCGCTGCGGGTGCCCGACCTGACTGGCATCTTCGGCTCCTCGCTACGGTCCCTCACGCATAAAGCGGGGCAAGAACTCTTACAAGGGGGCATTATAACCGGGATCGGCACCGGAGGCAGGCTCCAGTGCCCGGCCCGGTTCTCCTGGGTACGGCCAGGCAGGCCCGGTTCGAGAGCAGGGCCGGGGCGCGCGGGTGTACGTCGCCGGAGGTGTTCGCCAGGCATCAGCCCAAGCGTCGACGGATTCCCGCCACGAACTGTTCCAGGGCGGCCGGGCATTGGGGGAAAAAGAGGGAGGGTTCGATCAACTCCAGTTCCATGACCACCGGGTCGCCGGAACGGTCCGGCGCCAGATCGATACGGGCGTAAAGGAGTTCTCCGTCCACGGCTTCCACGGCCTGATCCGCCAACCTCCGCTCCGCCGCCGTGATCGGCATCGCCTCCGAAACCGATTCATCCTCCCCGTCGAACCGGGGCGATTTTCTTACGGCGTGGGTCAGGGCACCGTCGATCCAGACCAGCGCCCGTTCCCCGTATCCTTCCACCGAGGGGAGATACATCTGCACCAAAGCGTCGCCGTCCCGCAGCAGGTTTCGGAGATGTTCCTCTCCGTTCTCCCGGCCGCCCTGTTCCACCCGGAGCGTCCGGTACGACGCGGCGGAGATCGCCGGCTTCACCACGGCCCGGTCCCAGCCACGCTCCTCCAGAATCGAAGAGAGGGATACGACGCTTCCTTTCCGCACCAGGGCCGTGGGCGTGACCGGAACCCCTTTCTTCTCCAGGTCCAGAAGATAGCTCTTGTGGAGGTTCCACCGGACCACATCCGGCCGGTTCCAGAGTTCGGACCGGGCCGCCGTCGCTTCGATCCATTCCAGGAACCGGTCCGGGTGGAGCGGGTAGTTCCATGTACTGCGAAGAAGCGTCATAGGAGCGGGCGGCCGGTCGTTGCCGGGGCCGTCCCAGGCGGTCAGCCGGGGTTGCAGGCCGACGGAAGCCAGGGCGGCCGCCAGCGGTCCGGCGTCAAAATCCGGCTCCGGGAGACGGGCGCAAGTGGCGATATCGATATCCATGAAACCAGCATACAATACCGGTTCTTCCATCGCCGGGAGGCTTCATGGTTGAGCCCGGCCGCAGGCGTGCCGGGGAAAACGGCCGCGTCCATGCAAATAATGAGGCGGGTTGTGTGTAACCTGCTTTCTAACTGCAACCCGGATGGTTCGCTCTCGTATTGATTCGAGGTAGAAGGAGCGAGAACGGCCGGGGAGCCGCCTTCCGGCAAAGAGAGGAGACCGATGCGATTTCGTCTGATCGAACCTGTTTTTCGTGGGGTGGCGGCTTTGGTTCTGGCAACAGCGGTTTCCCAGGCCGCGGAGCCGGCCCCGGCGCCGGCCGCGAACGGTCTGGAAACCTTCGATACGGCCTGGACCATTATCCGGGACACCCATTTCGATCCGAACCTCAACGGCGTGGATTGGGACGCGGTGCGGGAAGAGCTCCGGCCGAAAGCGGCGGTTGCTGATCCAGGGCAGCTCCGGAGAATCCTGCGGGACATGCTGAGCCGGCTGGGCCAGTCTCACTTCGCCTTGATCCCGTCCGACGTGGTGGACGTCGACCTGGACGCCATCGCCGGAGACGGCGACCTGGGCATGGAAGTCCGGATGCTCGGAGACGAGTTGGTCGTCAGTTCGGTGGAGGAAGGAGAGCCGGCATGGAGCGGGGGGATCCGCCCGGGCTGGTTCCTCCGGGCTGTCGGCGAGAGAAAAGCGGCGGATGTGTTGAAATTGATCCGGGAAAATCCGGACTGGCGGGGAGAGGATCTTCGATTCATCGGTTTCGGAACGGCGATCCTTTCCGGGGATCCTGGAAGCACGGCCCGCCTGGAACTGATCGACGGAGCCGGAGAAACCCGGACGGCGGAATTGACCCGGCGTACGATGCCCGGGAAGCCGGTGAAGCTGGGGAACCTGCCTCCGTTCCTGACCCGGTTCGCATCCAGGGAGATCCACGGCGGCGATCCGGCAGTCGATGTGGGGGTGATCGACTTCAACGCCTGGATGCTGCCGGTGGCCCGGCAGTTCGATGACGCAGTGGACCGGTTCCGTCAAGCCGACGGAATCATTATCGATCTGCGCGGGAACCCGGGCGGCGTCGGCGGCATGGTGATGGGGATCGCCGGTCATTTCTACCGGGAAAAGGTGAACCTGGGCACCTTCAACACCCGGACGCAGTCCTTGTCGTTCAAGGTGAATCCCCGGACCGTCACCCGGACCGGCAAGCGGGTGGAGCCGTACGGCGGCCCGGTGGCGATCCTTATGGACCGGATGTCCGCCAGCACGAGCGAGATGTTCGCCGGCGGGATGCAGGAGACCGGGCGCGCGAAGGTGTTCGGCCGGCCCAGCGCCGGGATGATTCTTCCCGCCTACATGGACCGCCTGCCGAACGGGGATGTGCTGTACCATGCCATCGCCGATTACAAAACCCCGTCCGGGATCCTCCTGGAAGGCCTGGGCGTGATCCCCGATGAGACGATTCCCCTGAACCGGGACGATCTCCTCGCCGGTCGGGACCGGACCCTGGAGGCGGCCGTGGAATGGATCGCCTCGGAAACGAAAAACGCGAAAACGGAGGATTGAACGATGAATGGAAAGGGACGAAGAAGCATCGACAGGGTCCTGGCGGCGGGAATCATCGCCGCTTGCGCTTTCTTGACGATCGGCGCGACGGCGGCGGCGGCGGACACGGCGGCGTCCGACGCAAAACGGATGCCGGCACAAAAGGTCATCAAGAAATTCGTGAAGGCGGTCGGCGGCCGGAAGGCGGTGATGAAAAAAGACCAGGTGGTCATCAAGGGGAAAATGGAAATCCCCTCCCAGGGAATATCGGGAACCATGGAAGCGCACGCCAAGGCGCCGAACCTGCTGTCCGTCCACGCGGAGATCCCGGGGATCGGCACGATTCTCTCCGGCTATAACGGGGAGGTCGGCTGGTCGATCAATCCGATGATGGGCCCTAGCGTCATGGACGGGAAAATGCTGGAACAGACGAAGCGGGAGGCGGATTTCTATGCGGTTCTCCACGAGAGCGATCGATACCGGTCGATGGAAACGGTGGATAAGGTCGACTTCGAGGGCGCACCCTGCTGGAAACTGAAACTGGTGGCCAACAACGGGGATGAGATCTACGAATACTACAACGTGGAGACCGGCCTCCTGGCCGGAAACGAACAGAAGCAGAACTCACCGATGGGTGAGATGAATATCGTCAGCGTGATCGAAGATTACAAGGAGTTCGAAGGCGTCAAATCGGCGACCAAGATCCGGCAGAAGATCGGCCCGGGCATCGAACAGGTTCTCAGCTTCGATGAGATCACCTACAACGGCGTCCAGGATTCGGACTTCGATCTTCCCGCGGAAATCAAAGGGATGCTGTCGTCGGAAGGCGACGAGGCGGCCAAGGCGGAACAGGAGGGCGGAGCTCCGGTGGCGGAGGAGGAAAAATAAGAAAAAGCTGGTCAAGGCGGGACATTTGAACGGATCGATCCACCCCCCGGCGATTCGATGTATATGGTATAGGTCTCGATCCAGGGGGTTGCATATGGTCGCGCGCAGGCTGGTTTCGTGGTTCGCCTTCCTCTTTTTTTTAGGGGTGCCGTCCGGCGCTACAGAGGTCCAGACCGGCCCTTACTTCACCAACGTCACCGCCGCCGCCGGCCTGACCGGCGTCCAGGCGTTTCGGATCGCCGTGGGCGATCTGAACGGAGACGGGTACCCGGACATCTTCATCCACCTGGAACCGGACCACGCGACCGGAGACGTGCTGGACAAGCAACTCCTGTACATGAACGAGCCCGATGGCGCGGGCGGGAGGATTTTCGTGGACCGGACCGCCGGCTCCGGCATTCGGGACAACCGGCAGGGCACCGCCACAGGCCGTCACTCCGACGCGGCGATCTTCGGAGACGTGGACAACGACGGCGACCTGGACGTGTTCACCAATGTCTACCTGCACCGGAACTACACGTTGAACGAGGGGACCAACGATCTTCTCATCAACGACGGCACCGCCCACTTCGCCCTTTCACCCGCTTCCACATTCCACACCGAGCCGAACTGGAACACTCCGACAGAACTGTTTGTGGACTACGACAACGACGGGTTCCTCGACCTGTACATCGGCACCTGGTACAACCCGGACAGCACCATGAACATCGACCACCTGTACCGGGGGGACGGAACCGGCGCCTTTACCGACGTCACCGCCGCGTCGGGAATCAACGCCGAAACCACCTGCGTGTACGCGGTCAGCGCCTTCGACTGGAACGATGACGGCTTCATGGACCTGTTCGCGCCTCCGTATTCCCGCACCGTGTTCTGGTCCCTCCCCCGGCACTGGCAGAACAACGGGAACGGCACCTTCACCGAGGTGCAGGAAGCGACCAACTACGATCCGTACCGGGGCATCCTGGGACAAAAGGTCTCGTTCGGCACCATGCCCCGGGATTACGACAACGACGGGCAGGTCGATTTCCTGGAAATCATGACCCACGGCGAAGGCGCCGGCGCCACCGGGGTGCACACTACTACCGTCCGGAACGTGTCCGGCGTGTTCTCCTGGGATTTCGGCAACATGAGCGGCCGGGATCTGGAAGATCCGGACATCACCCACGACGGCGATCATTTCGCTTCCTGGTTCGATTTCAACGGCGACATGCTGGTGGATTTCGTGGTGACCGAAAGCGGGTATTCCAATCCCCGCCTGTACCTGTTCCGGCAGCAGGCCGACCATTCCTTCGTCGCCGATACGGTGAACTCCGGCCTGTGGGAAGTGAACGAGGCGAACGTCGATCCGGGTTACGTCACACCGGTGGACTACGACCGGGACGGCGATGAAGACCTGCTGGTAACCATGGCCGACGGGCTGCGCCTGTACCGGAATGACGTCGGTACCGGCAATCACTGGATCGCCCTCAAGCTGGAGGGGGTCGGAGGAGCCGGGTACAGCAACAAGTCGGCGATCGGCGCCCGGGTGGAGGTGGTGGCAGGCGGAGTCACCCAGACCCAGGAAGTTTACGCGGGGAACGGACACGAAGGGCCGATGCGTCCTCTGACTCTGTATTTCGGTCTCGGCGGGTCGACGCTGATCGATGCGATCCGGGTCCGTTGGCCGAACCAATCTCTGACGCTCCAGGAGTTGACGTCGGTAACCGTCGATCAGTTCCTGACGGTTCGGGAACCGTGCGATTACGCTTCCGACCCCACCGGCCTTGCCGTGGACAAGGACGGCGCAGACCTGCTGCTCTCCTGGGACGATCCGGCGGCGGCGGGGATGACCTGGAACGTCTACCGGGACGGTTCCCCCGATCCGGCCGGCTGGGGCGCCCCTACCGCGGTCTCCGTGACCGACCAGGACTCGGCCACCCCCGGCATCCAGTGGAGGGACACGGGAGAGGCCGGGACCGCCGACACCTGGTATTACCTGGTGACGGCGGTGAACGCCTGCGGCGAGACGGCTCTCCGGTAGCCGCCGCGCTTCATCGGATCGAGCCGCCCTGGGTCCGGCGTCTTCGCCGCCGCCGGGCAGGCTTCGCCGTGGCCGAGGTTCCGGCAGCGTTGTCGCCGCCGCCGTGCCGTGTCCGGGAACCGGTTCCCGGGGAGCGGCGGTCGCCTCCGGCGGTTGCGGCCCCGGCGGTTCGGGGTTTCCGCGCACCGTTCCCCGGTCGCCGATGCCGGCTGTCGGGAACCGGCTTGACGCTCGGTTGATCGGTCGGTTCGAATCCCGGCACCACGATCCGGCCGATCGGCTTGCCGATCCGACGCTCCACCGCCCGGACCATCTGCCAGTCGTCCACGGTGGTGAATGTGCAGGCCCTCCCGGACCGCTCGGCCCGGCCGGTGCGGCCGATCCGGTGGGTGTAGGCGTCCGGCGTGGTCGGCATATCGAAGTTGATCACGTGGGAGATCTGCCGGATATCCAGGCCCCGGGCGGCGATGTCGGTGGCGACCAGCACATCGAATTCCCGGCCCTTGAAGCCGCGCATCGCCCGTTCCCGGGCGTTCTGGGACATGTTCCCCTGCAGCGCCACCGCGTTCACCCCTCGCTTGATCAATTTCTGCGAGAGCCGTTTGGCCCGGTGCTTGGTGCGGGTGAAGACGATGGCCGAAATGAACGACTCGTCGGCGAGAAGATGGTTCAACAGGTCGAACTTCCGCCCTTCGTCCACCGAGTAAAGGGAGTGGTCGATGGTGGAAGCCGGCTGGGAATGGGCCAGTTCCACACGGTACGGGTTCGTCAGGGTATTTTCGGCGAGAGAACGGATCTCCTTCGGCATGGTCGCCGAGAACAGCATCGTTTGCCGTTTCGCCGGGACCGTTCGCAGGATCCGCCGGATATCAGGAAGAAAGCCCATGTCGAACATGTGATCCGCCTCGTCCAGGACCAGGGTTTCGACCCGGTCCAGGGCGATCAGGCCCTGGCCGTGGAGGTCCAGCAGGCGGCCGGGGCAGGCGACGACGATTTCGGGCCGGTTTCGAAGCGCGGCGATCTGCTTGGAGGCGGAAACCCCGCCGAACAAGGTGGCGACGCCGATCTTCAGGAACCGTCCCAGGTCCCTGAAATCTTCGCTGATCTGGTTCGCCAGCTCCCGGGTCGGCGCCACCACCAGGACCCTGGGGCCTTCCGCCTGCCGGCGGGATAGCCGCTCCAGGATCGGGAGGGCGAAGGCGGCGGTTTTCCCGGTGCCGGTCTGGGCCAGGCCGAGAATATCCCGGCCCTCCAGGGCGGCGGGGATGGTCCGTTCCTGGATCGGTCGCGGAGCGGCATAACCGGCCGCTTCGATCCCTCGGCGGATCGCCGGACAAAAATGGAAAGAGGAGAACCCGGTTGCAGGTTCCTGGGCGAGCGTGGACATGAACAGCTTCTTTCTCGGACACACGTAAGGGGCGTCCGGCGTTTCCGGCCGTCCCGTTCAACAGCGACGGAATGGATGGGGGTTCTGGCGCGATCCGAATTGGAGATTCTGTTGAGCGCCGTGGAGCCTTGGAGGCCCGGTAGGAACAAATGGAACATAACACCTGCCGGACCAACCCGCCAGCCGGTCCGCCGATCCCGGCTCCGGGCGATCGGTCAGGAAACCAGCGTCGTCCAGCCGTGAGTCTCCACGTACTTCACCAGTTCCTTCGGCCGGTATCGCTTGTCCGCGTCCCACCGTTCCTTCACCGATCGGTGGATCAGCACCGGGCTCTTCCCGTGATCGATCGGCCGATGGTACGGCCGTTTGGACCGGTAGATGTGGCGCCTGGACCGGTGCAATACGGCGGTGGGGGAGGGCCGTAAACCTGCCTGCAGGTGCGGCTCCAGTTCCAGGCCGGCGGAAACCGCTTCCTGCATGATCCAGTGCAGAGGCAGATCGGAGAGAAGTTCGCCGCCGGGCGCGGCCGGCCGGTACGTCCCTCCCACGTCACTGTGGACGCCGGCGAACCAGACCTGTTCCAGGTCCAGGCCGGGGCGGGAATCCAGGATCGTGGGTTCGAAGTCGACCCGCGTTTCGTCGATCGCCAGGGCGTGCCGGGCGATCTTCACGTTCGATCCCATTTTGGTGTCGTAGAACTCGTCCTTTTTCTCCAGCAGGCCGAGGAAGGAGAACGGGATCCCCAGGGCGCCCACCGTGTCCCACACCCCCACGAAGCGGATCGCCGGCTTGGGGTGGGAACATTCCTCCCGGAACCGTACGGCCCGCTCCCCCTTGGGGGCGCAGGCTTTCCTGGAACTTTTGTACATGTCGAACGCCGCCTGGATCAACCGGGCGTCGGGCCGTTTCAGGATGCCGCAGTTGTTGATGAGGCCGCAGAGGCTGCGAACCGTGTAGGCGCCCCGGCTGAAGCCGAAAAAGAACAGTTCGTCGCCGGGCGTGTAGTTCTGCACGATGTAGCGATAGTTGTCCATGATGTTTTTGTGGAGACCCTTGCCGGTGATCCCGCCGATGATCGGATCGTAATAGGAACCGATCCCCCAGTCGTAGAAAACCTGCTGGGTTACCGGGCCGTTCTTTTTCGGCCGGATCGCCCTGGAGAGGCGTAAAACATTGCTGGGCTGATCTTTCTTGAGGTTCTTCTCCGGCCGATTCCATGTGCCGTCGGCGCAGAGGACGATTCTCTTCTTCATGGCGGATCTCCTGGAGTCCCTTCCCGGCGATGGATCGACCGGGACGCGCCCTTGGATCATAATGGAGGAACCGGCCGGTGGTGAAACCATTTCCGGGTCGGCCCGTTTCACGGAGGGGCGGGTTGCGCCCGGCTTCGGACCGGCCGGGAGAGGGAAGGGGTTCTGTTCCAGCCGGATCCCCGTGTCCTGGATCGGCCCGCCGCCTCTGCGGGCGAGCCCTGGCGCCGGGAGGGAGGAGCAAGATTCATGCGCCGTCGCCGCAGAACGTACGGACTCGTTCCCGGGCTTCTTGTGGCCACCCTCCTCACCGGGCCGGCGTCAGCCGCCCGGAAGGAGCGGCTCGCGCTGGTTCGGCAGGATCTTCCTCTCCCGGGCTCCCCTTCCCAGGTTTTTTCCACCGATGTGAACCGGGACGGCGTTCCGGACCTGGCGGTGGTGATCGCCTACAGCGAACGCCACCAGATCGGCGTCGATCGGATCGATGGGATGGTCCAGTTCACCGAGGTGATCCCCGCGATTTTCGACCACCGGGAACTGCGCGTCTTTCCGGGAAAAGGGGACGGGACCTATCGGGAAGACGCCTGGGCGCTGGATCTTCCGTTTACGGTTCTTTCCATGGAGCCGGGACCGGACGGCGAATCGATCGTGGCCGTGACCGACGAGGGGCTGTCGGAGGTCGTCCTGGAGATGCCGGGGGAGGAAGCGCCGGTTCTTTCCCTCCGGCCGCTGATCCGGGACCGCCCGGTGCTCGCGGGCAGCGGCGCCTTTCAGCCACGGTTGAGGGTGGTCCGGGATCTGGATGGAGACGGCGTCGGGGATATCCTCTTTCCTTCCCTGGAGGGGCCGAAGGTTTACCTGACCCGCGACGGGAAGATCGACCCCGAACCGGTGCAATCGATCCCGATTCCCGGTGAGCGGAGGCCGGGATCCAGGTCGCTGTCCAGGATCTACCCGTATCCGGAGGTCGAGTACCTGAACGGTGACGACCTTCCGGACCTTGTCTACCGGCAACAGGTCGGCGGCGCCCATCGTCTGCATGTCCTGGTCGGCGCGGGAGGCGGCCGGGTCGAGCCGATCCGGTCCGGAGCGGGAGACTGCTGTGACGACCGGGGCGATCTCCGGGTGCGTGCACGGAGCGGCCAGGTC
>CAZZIV010000120.1:0-9444 GCA_964654385.1 uncultured Acidobacteriota bacterium
GTCGGACGTCCGCGGCGCAGATCATCGTCATCCATCGCCGGGAGATCATCGTGAATGAGCGAGTAGGCATGGATCATTTCGACCGCCACGGCACCTGGCATCGCGTCCTCACACGCGCCGCCCCAGGCCCGCACGAGCAGGACGAACAGCCCCCCGACCGCCACCGCGATGACGGTGTTCGACGTCACGAGAGTAGTTCGTAGGCCGGTTTCATGGCGCGGTTGACGATCTCTTCGGTGATAACCAGCCTGGAACGATCCCCTTCCTTGACCAAGTCCGGGTTGTCGAACGGATCGTATTCGTACGGCTTGATCACCTTCCCGTAAACCGCCTTCAGGGCCCGGGCGCCGATACGGGAGTGGTTCGCGGCCTCGTTGGCGATTCTCCAGGCCGCTTCATCGGAAATATCCAGATCAACGCCGAGTCTTTCGAAAAATTTCTTGGACTGGCGGAATACCGCGTCCTCCGGCTCCAGGAAAATCCGCTTCAGAAGGTCGGCGTTCAGATCCTCCAGGATGATCGAGTTGTCGAACCGGGAAAGGAACTGGGGCAGCATCCCGAAATCGAAAAGGTCCTCCTGCCGGAAATGATGGCGGAGAGTGAAATATTCCTGGATCTTCACTTCCCCGTCCAGGAAAATTGTTTCGGTCGGCAGCTTCACCCGGCTGGTGGGAGAGGTGACCCGTTCGAACACCTGGTTGTACAAGTTCTCGAACGCTCCGGCGCAGAGGAACAGCATCTTGCCGGTATGAAGCGTGACCGTCTCCCGGGAAACCGTTCCGTTCTCCTTTACGGTGACTTGGTGTTCGATCTCCTGCCCTTCGATCAGGGTCAACAGGGCCTGCTGGATGTTGATGCCGGTGATGTACGGCTTGCCGCCCACCACGGCGGAGCACTTGTCCACCTCGTCCAGGCAGACGGTGGCATGCTCCATGAACGTACCGATCTGTTCGGCGGTGGCGCCGGGGCCGAGGATTTTTTTCGCCCTCTCTTCGAGCCGCAGGTAGAAGGTGCCCATGTCGATGATCCCCTCCTCGGTGGAGAAGGTGTTGGCGTTGAGCACGATCACGACCCGGTACTTTTCGAAGTCCGGATTGGACATGTACAGCCGTTCCATCGCCCGCATGACGGTGGTCTTTCCCGTTCCCGAGTTGCCGATCATCATCAGGTTGCCGAACGGTTCCCCCTGGAGATGCTTGAAGATCGCCACCGCCACGTAGCGGAGTACCTCTTTCTGGCCCAGGACGTCCTGTTCGAGAAATTTGAAGATTTCCTTTGGGTTCATGAGCTGCGATCTCCACGAAACGGCCGAAAAAGGGATTATAGCTTGGATCCGGAGATCCGACGGGAATAGACCAGCCTGAAAACCGGTTCCCTTTTCCGTGAGTTTTGCGTATGCTTAAGGATGCCGTTTTAGCATAACCTGTTTTTCAGCCACGAGCGGCACCGGCCGCTCCCGGGGGGTATCTTATGAAATCCTATGTCTCCAGACTCCTTTTAATCCTGGCCCTGGCGGCCCTGGCCCTCCCGGCGGCTCTCGCCGCCGACTATCAGCCCGGCGACTACTGGCCGGGCCGGGTCATGGTGAAATTCAACCCGAATATCGATGAAACCGCCAGGTTGAACCTGCACGGGCAGGTGGGGGGCGAGGTCGCCCTTCGCTTCCGGCTGGATAGGGATCTCCAATTGATCACCCTTCCCGAAGGGTCGGACGTGAACCTGGCGATCGACTTCTACCGGTCGCAACCGGAAGTGAAATACGCGGAACCGGACTTCGTCGTTCACACCCAGATCATTCCCAACGACACCCGTTTCGGGGAGTTGTGGGGTATGCACAACACAGGACAGAGCGGCGGCGCAGTCGATGCGGACATCGACGGCCCGGAAGGCTGGGACATCAACACCGACGCATCCACCATCATCCTGGCCAGCATCGATACCGGGATCGACATCAACCATGAAGACCTGGCCGGGAACATCTGGACCAATTCCGGCGAAATCGCCGGGAACCTCGTCGATGACGACGGCAACGGCTACATCGACGACGTACACGGCTACGATTTCTTCAACAACGACTCCTTCCCCGACGACGACAACAGCCACGGCACCCACACCATGGGCACCGCCGCCGCCCGGGGGAACAACGGAATCGGCGTGGCCGGCGCCAGCTGGACCGCGCAGTTGATGGCACTCAAGATCTGCAACCAGTTCGGGTCCTGCAGCACCAGCGGCGCCATCTCCGCCATCGACTACGCCACCGAGAACGGCGCCCGGCTCTCCAGCAACTCCTGGGGCGGAGGCGGATTCAGCCAGGCGATGAAAGACGCCATCGATCGCGCCGACGCCGCCGGAGTCCTGTTTATCGCCGCCGCTGGAAACAACGGCGCGAATAACGACGCGAGCCCGTTCTACCCGGCCAGTTACAGCAGCCCGAACATCATCTCCGTGGCGAGCATCGACCGGTTCGGAGGCAAGTCCAGCTTCTCCAACTACGGGGCCACCTCCGTCGATCTGGGCGCTCCAGGCAGCTCGATCCTGAGCACCACTCCGAACAACGGGTACGGCACCAAGAGCGGCACCTCCATGGCCACTCCTCATGTAAGCGGAGTTGTGACCAATATCATGGGGTTCAACCCGAACCTGGGTCACCTGGAGTACAAGGACATCATCCTGTCCAGCGTGGTCCCCAACGACGCCCTGGCGGGACGCACCCTTACCGGCGGCGTGCTGAATCTGAAAAACGCCCTGGACCAGACTCCTCCGGTCAACATTCCTCCGGAGAACAACCCGCCGACTGCCGATCCCGGCGGCCCCTACAAGGGACGGGCATTCAAGGCGATCACCTTTGACGGTTCCGGATCCAGCGATCCGGACGCCGCAAACCTGGGTGACTTCGTTTCGACCTACGTCTGGGACTTCGGTGACGGAACGACGGTAACCACCTCGGATCCGATCACGACCCACATCTACCCGAAGCTGAATACCGATTACACCGTGACCCTGACGGTGAAGGACAAGTTCCGGGTTCCCAGCGCTCCCGCCACCACCACCTGCCGGATCCGAGGCGGCGGCCGCAAAGGCGGTCGATGACCGCCATTCGCCTGCGTCTGATTTCCATCGCCCTGTCCGTCCTCGCGGCGGGCGGGGCGATGGTGCAAGCGGCGACCTATTTCGTTGACCAGGACGGATCCGGCGATTACACCACGATCCAGTCAGCCATCAATGACGTCTCCAACGGCGATCTGATCATCGTGCGGGCCGGCCGTTACCACGAAACCATCAATTTCCTGGGAAAGTCGATCACTCTCCAGAGCGAATCCGGGCCGGCGGCGACCACGATTTTCCTGGAAGAGCAGACCCGGATCGTCAACCTCAATGGGGACAGCACTTTTCAAGGGTTCACCGTCACCGGCGGCCGCTCCAGGATCGGCGGCGGCATCTACGTTACCAACGGCGCCGCCCCGGTCATCGACGGGAACATCATCGAAGGGAACACCGCCGCCTGGAACGGCGTGCTTCCCGGATTCGGCGGCGGGATCGAGGTCGACCCCCTCTGCAGCCCGATGATCACCCGGAACGTGATCCGGGACAACCTGGCCACCGGAGACGCCCAGGGATTCTACGCCTACGGCGCCGGTCTGGACCTGGCCGACGACAGCACGGCCGTGGTCCGGAACAACATTTTCGACCGGAACAGCACCACCGATTCCGGGGGGGGCCTCTCGGTCGGGATCGCCGGCACTTCCTCTCCGGTGGAGATCGTCCACAACACCGTGTTCGGAAACCTGGCCGGGCAGGGAGGGCAAACCTCGAACATCTTCGGCGGCGGTGTCACGCTCGACGACGGCGCGGTGGTGGTTTTCCGGAATAACCTGATCGTCGACAACGACGTAACCGCCAACGGGCAGGGCGGCGGGACTTATTTTTTCTCCGGCGGCCTGCAGACCACTACCTACGAGAACAACGACTACGACGCCAATATCCCCGACGACTGCGCCGGCCTGCCCGGCAGCAAATGCTCCAACGGCCAGTTCTTTGTAACGCCGCTGTTTTTGGACCCGGCGGCCCGGAACTACCGTCCCCGTTCCGACTCGCCGATCCTGGACCTGGGAACCTCCGCCGGGGCGCCCGCCCAGGACTTCTCCTCGTTTCCCCGGAACGTGGACAGCGACCTGGACGGCACGGCGGCCCCGGATATCGGCGCGTTCGAGAACCAGGGAGAGATCACCCGTCTTCTCTTCACCGATCCGAGCACCTTGAGCTGGGATCCCAGCATCAACGGTGCCGTCCGGTTCGAACTGTACCGGGACGATCTCACCGCCCTCGGAGCGGGGGCTGCGGGCAACTGCCTGAACTCGGGAATCGCCGGGACCAACGATACCGATCCGACGATCCCCTCTTCCGGAGGCGGTTTTTTCTACCTGGTCAACGGGAAAGACGTGGTGAGGGGAAGCCTGGGGTTCGGATCCGACGGGACCGGGAGAATCGCCGCCACCGTTTGCCCATAACCGGCTAGTGTCCTGCACCGGAAGTTCGTTGTCCTATACGGCGAGCAATCGGCGTTCTCGGCAAGACGCGACGACGACGCTGTAGCAGCGTTACTGCGAGGAGGAGCAACGCTGCCGGGGACGCCGAGGGCCGGCGAATAGGATAAGGAACTTCCGGTGCAGGACACTATGCCGCGTTCAACCGGCTCCTCAACTCCTCGATTGCATCTCTCCAGGCGAGGGTGTCCCGATCAGTGGCCGGGTAGAACAAGACTCCGCAGGCGGCTCCCTCGGCGTTGTCCGGCGTCAGGTGCATCACCAGCAGGTCGCCGTGGACTTTCCGGCCGTTCAGATCCAGCGTGGCGTAACGGATCGTCCTCCCGAACTCCAGGCCGGGCAGTTCGTGGCTCAACCGAAACGAGATTCCGCTGGAACTGAAGTCTTTCAGTTCCATTTCGCATTCGAACCCGCCCGGCTCCGGGTAGATGAACTCCACGCACCAACGCTCCCCCTTCGGAAACCGGAAACGGCGGGATTTACGCCTGCACGCTTTTTGAGAATTCATCCGACCACCTCCGTGGGAGCGATCAACCGACGGCCGCCGGGATCACTTTTTTGCATTCGGGACAGGCGACGACGTAACCCCGCCTGGGCAGCGCCGAAGTGAAATTCACCTTGGTCCGCAGCAGGCGGATCACCTGCACCGTATCCAGGGAAATGGCGCAATGAGGGCAGTGCACCGGGGACTCCAATTGATACACAGCCTCCGGCTCCGACTGGTATTCGACAGGCTGTTCCACAGCGTCTCTCCTTCCGATCGTTCCATGGCTCAACGAAGAAAATCTAGGGCCTGGAAGCCGTAAAACCAAGTATGCTTATCCTGGAAATAGTTATAAATTCATTAACTTAAGTCGAATGGACAAAAATCAGGCCAAGGAAAGGCGCTTCTCATGAAATCGGCCCTGGAATTACCGACCCCGTCCGCCCTGATCGATCTTTCCCGCCTGGAGAAGAATGTGTCGAAAACACGGGAAAAAGCCGACGCCCTGGGGGTCCGCCTCCGGCCCCACGTGAAAACTCACAAGTGCCTGGAAATCGCCCGAATCCAGACCGGGGGTTGTTTCGGCGGGATCACCGTTTCCACCCTGGGCGAGGCGGAATTTTTCGCGGAGGGAGGGTTCACCGACATCACCTACGCGGTGCCGGTTTCCGGAGAATCGCCGAAGCGGATCCTGGACCTGGCCGGCCGTCTTCCGTCTTTCCATCTCCTCGCCGACCACCTGGAACCGGTGGAACGATTGGAATCGGCCGCCTTTCGTCGAGGCCTCCGTCTCCCCCTTTTCCTGAAAGTCGACTGCGGCTACCACCGGGCGGGAGTCGACCCTGCCTCAAAGACGGCCGTGGCTCTCGCCGGGAGAATCGCCCGCTCCCCTCACCTCGCCCTGGCCGGCCTGCTCACCCACGCGGGACACTCCTACGCCTGCAGGAATCTCCAGGAGATCCGGAAGGTGGCCCGGCAGGAGGTGGAGGTGATGCTTCGCCTGGCCGAACGGCTTCAGGCGGCCGGGATCGACCCCGGCGTCATCAGCATCGGTTCGACACCGACCCTGGCGGCGGCGGAGAACCTGGACCGGGTCGACGAGATCAGGCCGGGCAATTACGTCTTCTACGACCGGTTCCAGGCGGCGATCGGCTCCTGCCGGCGGGAGGATATCGCCTTCGCCGTCCTGGCCACGGTGATCGGAGTTTACCCGGACCGGAACCGGTTTCTCCTCGACTCGGGCGCAACCGCCCTGTCGAAAGACCCGGGGATCGAAACCGCGGCCGGCGGCTTCGGATTCGGGACGGTGCATCCGCTCGGCGATCCGGCCCGGCCGGAAATCGGCCTCCTCACTTCCCTCTCCCAGGAACACGGCCTCGGGGAACCGTGCGCCGGCATTCCTCTACCCCGGATCGGCGAGAAGGTCCTGGTGCTCCCAAACCACTCCTGCCTGGCCGCCGGCTTGTTCGAACGGTACTGCGCTGTCCGAAACCTGGAAGTCCAGGAGACTTGGCGGCCGTGCCGAGGCTGGTAGCGCTCGGGCGATCTCCTACATCAGCTTCGCAGGGTCAAACGGTTCCGGCTCCTGGAAGCCGGCTTCCTTCAACTGGGGAAGCAGCACCTCCCGGTCGCCGACCAGGACCACTTGGAGACGGTCCCAGTCGTACAGGCCGGACCGTGCGGCGGCGTTCGCCTTCTTCAGGGTCACACCGTCCAAAGATTCCAGGTAGCGGGCGGCATCGTCCAGCGGCCTCCCTTCCCGAGCCAGGGCGCTGAACATCTCCAGTAGAGATGAAGTGGTTCCGGCGCCTTCCACCACGTCCTGCCGGGCGGTCTTCACCGCCTTGGCCAGTTCCTCCTCCGTTACGTCTCCTGCGGCCAGCCGCCGGAACTCCATCCTGTACTCGGCCAGGGCCGGCCCGGTCACCGCCGTCTGGATCCGGGAGGCGGAGAACAGCAGGTACTGGTCCTTGTTCTGGCGGAACGCGCTGCCGGCGCCGTAGGTGTACCCGTGCTTCTCCCGCAGGTTCTGGTTCAGGCGGCTGGTGAAGCTCCCACCGAAGAGCACGTTCAGGCTTTCGCGCACACCCCGGCCCGCCTCGTCCACCGGTGGAACCGGCCGCAGGATCCAGACCACCGTCTGGGGCGCGCCCGGCCGGTCCAGCAGAACGAGCCGCCGAGGCGCCGCTTCCCGCAACGGCTTCAGCGACGGAACGGCCGGCCCGGTTTTCGCCTTCCACTTTCCGAACCGGGCTTCCAGCATTTTATGAAGCTCACCGGTTTCGAAATCGCCGACCACCAACAGCCGGCCGTGCTTCAGGTTCAACAGACCGGGAAGGGCGGCCTCTACGTCGCTCCGGCTCAACGATTCCACGGAAGAAACGGTTCCCGAAACCGGACGCCCCCGGGGATCCCCCGGGCCGAACAACAGGTAGCGGGAAGCCAGCCGGGCCAGCGTCACAGGGTTGTCGGTACGGGACCGGATCGCCGCCAGTTGCAACTCCTTCTCCCGGTCGAAATCGTCCTGCTCCAGGTCGGCCCGGAGAATCGCGTCGGCGAACAGGTCCAGGGTCGGCACCATGTTGGAACGGATTCCCGTGACTGAAACCGAAAAGCCATTCTCCTCCGCGTTCGCGTCGATCCGCGCCCCCAACAGGGCGACCGACTCGGCGAACTCCGCGGCGCTCTTCCCCCGGGCGCCGTCGGTAAGGAGGCTGGCCGCCAGGACCGAGGCCCCCGCTTTTTCCGGGGCGATCAGAAGTTCGCCCCCTTCCACCCGCAACTCGGCGGCGAACAGCCCGGTTCCCGGCCGGGGCAGGGCGTCCACCTCCAGGCCGTTGGAGAGGGTGAACGACTCCGGCGCCGGCGGCTGGAACCGCCCCGCAGGGAACGGTGCGGGACGTTCGTCCAGGCTCGCTCCGTCCACCGAAGCGTCCTTCGGCAGGATGCGCAGATCGACTCTTCCCGCTCCGAAGACCTTCCCGGCCCACGTCCTTACCGAGCCGGGCGATACCGACGTGTACCGGGCCAGGTCCCGCGCGAAACCGTCGGCGACGCCCAGGTAATGGCGGTACCGGTTGATCGAGTCTGCCCGGGCCGCCAGGCTTTCCATCCTTTGCAGAAACCTGGATTCGGTTTCGGCCAACACACGCTTCAGTTCGGTTTCTCCCGGCCCTTCCTTGGCCAGCTTCGCCAGAACCTTCAAGGTCTCGGCCTTGATCTCCTCCAGGTCCGCGCCGGGAGCCGCCATGACCTCCACGCGGAATTCGGAACCCAGTTCCTTGGAATACTGGTAGGCGGCCACTTCCTGGGCCAGGTGCAGTTCGGTCACGAGTTTTTTACGGAGGCGGCTCGATTCCCCGTCGGCCAGGATCCCGCCGATCATGTCCATCTCCGCGTCTCCGTCGTTGAAGATCACCGGCGAATGCCAGACCAGGTACAGCTTGGAGAACTGCACATCATCCACCGCAACCCGGCGGACCTCCCGGCCCAGCGAGGCGGGCTCCATGGAGAGAGGGCTCGGTACCGGGCGCGCAGGGACGGCCCCGAAGGTATGGGCGATCACCTTCCGGACGGCGACCGGATCGAAGTCGCCTGCCACCACCAGCGAAGCGTTTCCAGGGACGTAATGTTTCGCGAAATAGTTTTTCACATCCTCCAGGGTCGCTGCCTCCAGGTCTTCGTGGGTCCCGATGACCGTGTGGTGGTACGGATGCCCCTTCGGATACAGGGCGCCGGGGATGATCTCTTCGGCGATACCGTACGGCGTGTTTTCCATCGTCTGCCGCCGTTCATTGCGGACCACTTCCCGCTGCAGGTCCAGCTTCTCCTGGGTCATAGCGTCTCCCAGGTCGGCCAGCCTGTCGGCATCCAACCAGAGAAGGGTCGGCAGAAGTTCGGCCGGACCCCAACTGAAGTAGTTGGTCCGGTCCTCGCTGGTGGAGGCGTTGTTCGCGCCGCCTCCGCTTTCCATGATTACGTCGAACCGGTTGCCCGGCACCCGGTGGGTTCCCATGAACATCAGGTGCTCGAACAGGTGGGCGAAGCCCGACCGGCCCGGATCTTCGTCCTTCGAGCCGACGCCGAACCAAGTATTGATGGTCACCCGGGGGAGACTGTGGTCCTCGTGCAAGGTCACGGTCAGACCGTTGGGAAGAGTGTAGGTCTCGACCTTCACCTGCAGGTCCGAGCCGGACGCCGGTACGGCCAGTCCCATGAGGATCACGATCGAAAAGAGGACAGCATTTCTGGTGGTCATGAGTGAATTCTCCTTGGAAGAGGAACATTGTAACGGATGGGAGCCGAAAGCCGGTCCGCCTCGCTGAGGGAGGGGCTTCAGGGGGAGGAGGTTGAAGGTCGGTGGTTCTGCGGGCCTCCCCCCATTCTCCCGCACCGGGTGGCAGCCGAAGGCCGGTC
>CAZZIV010000121.1:0-9444 GCA_964654385.1 uncultured Acidobacteriota bacterium
GCGAGTACGGCCAGGAATGGTGTGCTATGACACGAGCTTCAGCGGTTTTCGCCGTGAATTATTGTTCGATCAGGGTTAAGACACCGATTTCGACAGGGTCGAGGGCCTGAACAGGATGGAACCGTAAGCGGAGCCTCTCCGCCGGTCGATCCTGGGCCGGAGTTTCCTACCCGATTCATGCATGAAGACTCCTAGGATAGAATGGTTCCATGCTCCGCAAGAGTTCCACTTCCGGCCGCTCCCGATGGACCCCCTGGCTCCTGGGGTTCCTCGTATTCGCCCTCGCCGCCGCCGGCATGTCCTATGTCTTCTTCTCTCGATGGACCGAAGTGACCGACGCCCTTCCTCCGGAGGCGGAAAGATTGTTTCGTTCCGCCGTCGTCGAGGCGGGGGGCGGTACTCCTTACATCGAATTTTCCGCCGACGGAACGGCTCTCATCCACCATGAACAGGAAGGAACCGGGCCGGTCGATTTTCACACTCTAACCTTGCTCGCCTGGCTGCCCGAAGAAGAGAAGGTCCTCCGCATCGATTACCCCCGATGGTTCGTCTGGCTCAAAACTTTCTCTTCCCTGAACCTCGGAACAATGATCTCGGTGGTGCGCAGGGACTGGAAACACCTGGACCTGAGTGTCTCATACGAGGATTTACGGCGGCGGGGCCCCGGCCTTCTCCTGGATCACCGTATGGCGAACGGGACGAGGATTCTGCTCTGGACCACGCCCGGCGGCACCAAGCCCTGAATATCGTGTTCCGGCGCCATCCGCTTGACTTGCCCGCTCCTCGGGGTACCATGATCTATTACAGTCCAAATTAACTATTGCGAAAGTGAGCAATTTTCATCATGTCTCAACCGGAAACAGCGACCATACAGGAGGTCCAGGAACGGATCGAACAGGCTCTTCCAGGAGCCAGGGTCCAGGTCACCACTTTTCGTGGTGACGACCACTTCCAGGCGGAAGTCCGTGCACCTCAATTTGTCGGTAAAAGCCTGGTGGATCAGCATCGGATGGTTTATGACGCGCTGGAAGGATGGCTGGGGGAGACGATGCACGCCCTCGCCCTGAAGACGGCGCCGATGGAGTGAATGATCATGTCCGGAACAGCGAAAGAACAGAACTGGTCTGAAGTTTTCAAGAACGACATCGCGTCCAGGAGGGTGTTTCTGTACGCCAAGGGAGAAAAAGGAGCCCCTGCCTGCGGGTTTTCCCACCAGGTGATGCAGATCTTCGAGCTTCTGGGCGTGGACTATGGAGTCCGCAACGTTCTCGCGGACCCGGTGATCCGGGAGGCGTTGACCGCTTTCTCCCGGTGGCCGACGATTCCGCAGGTTTTCATCGATGGGGAATTCATCGGCGGCTGCGACATCGTCACGGAGATGTACCGGAACGGCGAACTGAGAAAACAACTCGAACAGGGCTGATAACGGTTTCCGCTTGCCGGCGAAAAGAAACGCTCACCCGGATCACTCAAGAAACCACCTCTAAAACGGACGGGTGAATCATCGTATCCGCCGGGGTCGAGATCCCCTCTCGAACCTTCTCCGGTCCGGCTGACGACGATTCCGATCGGACTGTCGCCACGGCCGAATCATTCTTCTTTGACTCACGCCCTCTCTACCTTATATTCGACTTGCAGTCCGTAATCCGACTGCAGATCCGAAACGAAACGCGGTCTCCTGGTGAATACCTTCCCAGGGTGGGGTACAGATGCGACGACTTACGGAATGGCTGCTCCTCCTCTCCCTCATCCTCGCCTGCACCGCCTGTGGCTCCGGCACCGGGGAGCCGGCCGACTCCGGCGACGGCCCCGGCACCGCTCCGGTTGCTGGCGGCACCGCTGTAATCGGCCTGATCTCCGATGTGGAGGCCTGGAACGAAATCCTGGCCAGGCAGACCTCCACCCTGCAGGTGTTACGCCGGATCTACCTTCCCCTGGCCCGGGAAGTACGGCTTCACGACGGAACCTCCGAATTCGAACCGCGCCTGGCGAAAAGCTGGACCCACTCCGAGGACGGCCGAGCCATCACCTTCCATCTCCGGGAAACGACCTGGAGCGACGGAACCCCGATCACCGCCGAAGATGTCCGTTTCACCTGGAAGGCGCAAACCTCCCCTGAAACGGCTTGGGCCAACGCCGACGTCAAAAAGGCGATCCACGACGTTACCGTGGAAGACGATCGAACCGTCACCTTCCACTTCGACCGGGTCTACCCGGAGGCGATGGCCGACGCGGTGGAAGGGGGCATCCTGCCCAAACATGTGTTCGGCCAGGTCCCCTGGGACCAGTGGCGCACCTATGACTGGTCGAAAGCCCGGGTCGGCTCCGGCCCGTTCCTCCTGGAACGTTACGAGCCGGGAACGGAGATCACGCTGACCCGCAACCCGGCGTTCTTCCGCCGGGACCGGCCTTACCTGGACCGGCTGGTCTTCCGGATCATTCCGGACCGGGGAAACCTGCTGCTGCAGATGCAGGCCGGTGCCGTCGACCTGGTGGAAGGGATCCCTCCGTCCCGAGCCGACGCCCTTCGGAAGACTCCCCAGGTGCAGGTGTTCGATCTTGAGACTTCCAATTACGACTACATCGGCTGGAACGAGGCTCGCCCGCCCCTGGACGATCCGGAGATCCGCCGGGCGCTGACCCTGGCCATCGACCGGCAGGGGATCGTGGAGGAACTGCTTTACGGCCACGGCGTCGTGTCCGCCGGGCCGGTACCCAGCGCCTACCCGGTGCCGGTGGAACGAAACCGTTGGCCGTATGACCCGGATGAAGCGAACCGGATCCTGGAGCGGAAAGGGTTCGACCTGGAAGACGGCGTCCAGGTGCGAAACGGCGCGCCGTTTCAAATCGCAATGACCACCAACGCCGGGAACCAGGTTCGAAAACAGGTCATGGCCCGGGTCCAGGAACAGCTTGGACGGATCGGCGTAAAGGTGAACCTGCTGCCGCCGATGCAGATGCGGGCGTTCGTAAGAAAGCATATGTCCGGTGACTTCGACGCCTACGTAGGCGGCTGGGCGTTCTCCGGAAAAGTCGAGTTCCACATGCTGTTCGGCTCCGATGCGTTCCCGCCGGCCGGGAGCAACCTGGTGCACTACGCTTCGGCGGAAACCGACCAGGCGCTGGCGGACCTGGAGGCGGTCCACACCTTCCAGGAGATGGCAGGCCCCCTGCACCGGCTGCAGGAGAGGATCCATGCCGATCAGCCGTACACGTTCCTGTACGAATCCTGGAAACTGGCCGGCGCGTCCGCCCGGCTCCATGGTTTGAAATTCAACGTGCCGTCGGACGGTATGGCCGGCCTGGAAGACGCCTGGATTGCGCCCTGAGCCATGTTCCGCCTGGTTCTCAGAAGACTGGCCGCGGCGATCCCGCTCTCCCTGGGAGCGGCGACCTTGGTGTTCTTCCTGATGGAGGCGGCTCCCGGCTCTCCGGTGGACCAGTGGCTCGGCACCCAACCGGTCCCCCAGGAAGTACGGCAACGCCTGGAGACCGCCTACGGCCTGGACCGCCCGGCGCCGGTCCGTTACTTCCGGTGGCTCCAGGCGGTCGGTCTCCACGGGGAACTGGGCTGGTCCCGCTCCCGCTCCCGGCCGGTCCGGCAGGCGATCGCCGAAGCGCTGCCGGCGACCCTCCTGTTGTCCGGCGCCGCTTTGCTGATCCACCTGATCGCCGGGATCGGCCTGGGGCTGTGGACCGCCCTGTCGAGGGGCCGGTTTGCCCGTTCGGTCCACGGCGCGGCGTTGGTCCTGTACGCCATGCCGGTGTTCTGGGTCGGGCTGATGGCGATTCTCCTGTTCGCGTTCCGGATTCCGATCTTCCCTCCCTCGTCCATTCATTCGGTGAACGCCGGGACCCTGGGGCCGCTCACCCGCGGCCTGGACCTGGCCGCCCACCTGGCGCTGCCGGCGCTGGTCCTGGGCCTTTCCTCCGCCGCCGGTCTCTCCCGGTTCGTGGAAGGAGGCCTCCTGGAGGCGCTGGCCCAGCCGTTCGCCCAGGCGGCGCGGGCCCGGGGGCTCAGGAAGTCGGCGGTAGCGATCCGCCACGCCCTTCGTCCGGCGCTGATCCCGGTGGTCAACCTGGTCGGCCTCTCCCTGCCGATCCTGGTGTCCGGCACCCTTGTGGTCGAAGTCGTCTTCGCCTGGCCGGGGATGGGACGGCTGACCTACGACGCCATCCAGGCCGGCGACGCGCCGGTGGTCCTGGCCGCCACGCTTCTGTCGTCGCTCCTGGTGATCCTGGGGAACCTGCTGGCCGACATCACCATGGCGGCGCTGGATCCTCGGATCCGGCGGGGACTTCAGGAGACGAAGGCATGACCAGCCAGGTTTCGAAACGGACCGGCGGAGTCCTGGTCCTAGTCGCCGTGCTGGCGGCGACGGTGCTGATCCTGGGACGAGGCGATCCCAACGCACAGCCCGACGGCCTGGTCCTGAGAAATCTGCCACCGTTCTCCTCGGTGGACAGCTTCCGGCGGTCGGACGGGTCCGTTGTGTTCGTGCAGGAGTGGGTACGAAACACCGACGGCTCCATCCGCTACCGGCGGGGCGAAACCTGGTCCGTCCTGGCGCCGGGCGCCCGGCGATCGTCCCGGTTCTACCTGTTCGGCACGGACGCCCTGGGAAGGGATCTCGCCGCCAGAATCGTCCAGGGCGGAAAGATCTCCATCCTGGTCGGGCTCCTGTCCGCCGGGATGGCGATCCTGATCGGCACCCTGATCGGGCTGGCCGGCGGCCTCTCCGGAGGGGCGGCGGACGGTCTCTTGATGCGGTTCACCGACCTGTCCCTCGCGATCCCCCGGCTTTACCTGGCGCTTCTGCTGGTGGTCCTCTTCGGCCCTTCCCTCCTGAACACGATCCTGATCCTGGGAGGCACCAGTTGGATGTCCGCGGCGCGGCTGGTCCGGGGACAAGTGCTGGCTCTCAAAGAGAGCGACCAGGTCGCCTCGGCACGGGCCGCAGGAGCTTCCTCGATCCGGTTGTCCCTCCTCCATGTTTTCCCGGCTGTGATCCCGCCGCTCCTGGTGGAAGCATCCCTCCGCACCGGGGATTCGATCCTCCTGGAAACGTCGCTTTCGTTCCTGGGGCTGGGAGTCCAGCCGCCGACCGCTTCCTGGGGAAGCCTGATCGCCGACGGGAAAAATCAGCTTCTGGACGCCTGGTGGATCGCCACCCTGCCCGGGATCGCCATCGCCCTTACGGTGCTGCTGGTGATGAACCTGGGGTCCCGGCTGGGCCGCCGCTCTCCGGCTGTTTTCTCGGAATCGTGACGGCGATCAGCACCGGCACGAGCATCGCCGCGGCGCCCAGGACGTAAGCGGTCCTGGCTCCAAGCTGCCAGTAGATCAGGCAGGCGACGATCGGCCCCACCGCCCGGGACAACGCTCCCATGGAACGGAAAACACCCAGAATCTTTCCCTGCTCGGTCGCCGGGGTGAAGAGGGAAACCAAGGAGGTCAGGCACGGGGTGGTCATCGCCGAACCGACGGCGATGCAGAACAGACCGGCGTACAGCTGCGCCATGCTCCCGGTAGTACCGGTGAGGACCAGGCCGGGCATGATCCAGACCATCCCCTGGATCGCCATTTTCTTCTCGCCGACCTGGTGGGCCTTCCTTCGCACGTAGCCGCCCTGCACCAGGGCCAGGGTCACGCCGATAAAAATGAACATGAAACCGTTGTCCATCGGCGTGAAACCGAGGCGCTCGGCGGCGAGAAAGGTCAGCGTGAACTCGATCCCGCTGAAGATAAGCAGAAATACGAAATAGGAGATGATGGTCACGCCGGCGCCGGGAAAGCGGAATGCGTCCAGGACCCTCAGCGGGTTGATGGTCCTGGCGGTGGAAGAAACCCCTCGCCGGGATCTCGGCAAGGTTTCATGGAACGCCAGGAACACCCAGACCAGGTTCGCCAGGGAAAGCGCGAACGCCAGCAGCGCGGGGAACGAGAACGGGTTCACACCAAACAACCCCGGAAAGCTCTCCTGGAAATTCCAGAGCGCCGCCAGCCCTCCCAAGGTCGGTCCCAGGATGAAGCCGAGACCGAAGGAGATGCCGATCAGGGCCATCCCCCGAGAGCGGGTCGTCTCGTCGGTGACGTCGGCGACGGCGGCGGTGGCCACCGAGATGTTCCCGGCCATGATCCCGCCCAGGACCCGGGCCAGGATCAGGACCAGGAAGCTCCCCGCCACGAACCACCCCAGGTAGCTCAAAGCGATCCCGGCGATGCAGAGCACCAGCACCGGCTTCCGGCCGAACCTGTCACTCAGGGTTCCCCACAACGGGGCCGTCAGGAATTGGAGAACGGCGTAGATCGAACCGAGGAGGCCGCCGAACAGGACGATCGGCACCGCCTCGCCGCCGCCGCCGCCGCTGAACCGCTGCAGGTGCTCGATCAGCCCCAGGAAGAAACGAAGGGTGGAGGAGTCGGCGTCGTTCTCCGCGTACCAGGTCAGCATGGCGGGGAACAGTGGGAAAATGATGCTGAACCCGATCAGGTCCAGGAACAGGGTCAGGAAGATCGCCTTCAAGGCTCTCCGACGGTCATCGGTCTCTGTCAAAGGCTGTCCTCCTGATTCCTAGCCGGCCCTCCTTTCCACGGGAGAGACTTCCGTCCGTTCTTCATCCATGCTTCCGGCAACCTCCTCCACCGATGGAAGGATCATCCGGAAACTGGCGCCGCCTGCTTGCGCGTTCTCGGCCCAGATTACTCCCCCATGGGCTTCCACCGCAAGCCGGGAGAAGGTCAGCCCCAGGCCCCGGTTGGCGTTCACCCCTTTTCCCTTCAGTTCCAGGCGGGCGAACTTCTCGAACACCTTGTCCCGGAACTCTTCCGGAATGCCGACGCCCTGGTCGGTCACGCTGATCTCGACCCCCTCCGGCCGGTTTTCGCAGGCGACGGTGACCACGCCTCCAGAAGGAGAATGAGTCATGGCGTTCATCAGCAGGTTTTCCAGCACCCGGGTCAGGACCGAACGATCGCCGTGGATGTCCGGGACACGCCCTTCTGTGTGCACTTCTACGCAGACCTTGTGCTGGGCGGCCAGGCCGTCCAGTCCGTCCAGCGTGGCATGGATCAGTTCGGAGGCCGGCACCGGTTCCTGGTCCAGGGTCAAGCGGCCTTCCTCCAGGCCGGCCACGTCCAGAAGATCCAGGATCATCCCGTGCATCCGGGATGCCTGGTTCCTGCAGCGGTCCACCCGGACACGAGCCGCTTCGTCGATTTCCCGGGAGAGCAGTTCCAGGTTGCCGAGCATGGACGTAAGCGGGTTCTTCAGGTCGTGCACCAGGGATTGGGACAGGGTCGCCTTCATGGCGTGCAGTTCCTCCAGTTCGGCGTTCCGCTGGTGCAGCGCTTCCCGGGTCTCATGAAGCTCTTTCACCAGCTTGTGGGCCCGCAGGAGCGACCGGACCTTGGCCAGGAACTCTTCCCGGCGGACCGGTTTCACCACGAAATCGTCGGCGCCGCAGTCCAGCCCCTGCACCTGTGCAGCCGAACCGCCCAGGGCGGTGACCAGCATGACCTGGCACATCCGGGTCGATTCGTGGCTCTTGAGACGGGTGCAAACCTCCATCCCGTTGATGTCCGGCATCATCACGTCCAGAAGGACAAGGTCCGGAGTGTTCTCCATGGCGGCCGCAAGGGCGCCGGCGCCGTCGGACGCGGTGCGCACCTGGTATCCTTCCGGACGAAGATACTCTTCCAGGAGAACCCGGTTCCTGGCCTCGTCATCCACCACCAGGACATCGAAGGATCCTGCGTTCGATTCGATTCCGTTCATGCCACCTTCTCCTTCCGCTTCAGGTAACTTTTTACCTGGGACGGCAACCGATTGATTTTCACCGGTGTCGCGATCCATCCGTCAAACCCCGCGGCCGGCGCCGGATCCTTTCGACCGGAGCCCGGCCCGGCCAGGGCCACCATCACCATGTTCGCCGCGGCCGGGTCGTCCCGAAGCCGGGCAACAGCCTCCCGGTTTTCCAGGCCGGGCAGGTCCACGTTCACCAGGGCCATGTCGATCTGCTGGGTCCGGATCGCCTCTTCCAGGGCTCCTGCAGACTCGGCCTCGAGCACCCGGTACCCCTTGGAGCGGAGCGCGTTCACCGCCAATCGCATGTTCAGCCGGTTCCGGTCGGCCACCAGGATGGTCCGCTCCTCCGGCCGTCTCGGAGGTACGGCGATGTCCGCCGCTTCGGAAACCGGGTACTCCTTCGGCACGGTTACCTTGCAGGCCGGGAAACGACAGGTAAAACGGCTGCCCTCGCCGACTGTCGACTGCACGGAAATCTCACCTCCGTGCATTTCCATCATTCTCCGCACCAGTCCCAATCCCAGTCCGGTTCCCTGGAACTTCCGGCTGTAGCTGCCGTCCACCTGGTAGAACTCTTCGAAGATCTTCGCCTGGTCCTCCGGAGAGATGCCGATCCCGGTGTCCGTCACTTCCACGACCAGGTCGCTCCCGTCCAGCCGGGCCGCCAGTTCCACGCACCCTTCTTCCGGGGTGAATTTCACCGCGTTGCTCAGGAGGTTCAGAAGGATCTCCCGGAACCGTTTCGGATCGACAGAAACCTGGCCGATCTCCCCGTCGCACCGGCAAGCCAGACGGATCCGGTTCTTCTTCGCCTGGGCCTTCATCATGGAGACGACTTCGGAGAAAACCGGCGTGACAGGCAGCACTTCCAGGTTCAGCGGCATCCTGCCGGACTCGATCTTCGACAGGTCCAGGATGTCGGTGATCAGGGAAAGCAGGTGCTCGCCGCCGTCGTGAATCGCCGTTAGAAATTCCCGCTGCTTTTCGGTCAAGCCCTGTACGTCCTGGTTGGCGAGCAGTTCGGAAAAGCCGATCACCGCGTTCAGCGGAGTGCGCAGCTCGTGGGAAACATTGGCGAGGAATTCGCTTTTCGCCTTTCCGGCCTTGGTCAGCGCGGCGTTGGCGTCCAGCAGCCTGGTGTTGATCTCTTCCAGTTTTCCGTTGCTCGCTTCCAGTTGTCCCAGGGTCGACTGCAGCTCCCGGGTCCGGTCCGCCACCTTCCCTTCCAGTTCCCGGTTCTGCCGCTCGGCCTGTTCGGCTCTCTTCAAATGCTCCGCCTGCCAGGCTTTCTGGATCCGGTAAAAGGAAACCAGCATCCAGACCGGGGCGATTCCCAGGAGGAATCCGGGAAGACCGACGGCGTCGTTCAGGAGGATGATCGCCGCGGCGATGCTCAGCCCGGTGTAGTAGGAGACGGCGGTCCAGAGAGAGGACTCCTGCCACGTGGCCAGGAACGGCCGGCGCTGATCCAGGCAGACCACCAGGGTCACCAGGACCGTGTTGGCCAGGAACAGGACCGTCGTCGCCGCGATCATCGGGAACAGGAGGTCCCGGAACGGCGAACCGGAACGGCCGCCGGTCCACTCGAACGCCCAGCCGGCCAGGCCGGCGGCCAGGGCCGGGGCGCCCAGGCGTA
>CAZZIV010000122.1:0-9370 GCA_964654385.1 uncultured Acidobacteriota bacterium
TTGGTGACGGTGGGACTGGATCGTCCTGGACGAGCTCCATGTCTACCGGGGGATGTTCGGAGCGCATGTGCATCATGTTCTTCGGAGATTACGGCGTCTTTCCGGGGAACCCGGCGCAAGACCCAGGGTAATCGCCTCTTCCGCCACTATCGGGAACCCGGGGGAGTTCGCCGAGTGCTTGACCGGGGAGCGTTTTTCGGTTGTGACCGAATCGGGTGCGGCCGGAGCGGAACGGCAGGTCCTTTTCCTGAACCCTGCCATGACCTCCCCCTACACGGTGGCGGTGAAGGTCGTGGCCGCCGCCGCCCGGGCCGGGTTGCGAACCATCGCCTTCACCAAGGCCCGGCGGATCACCGAATTGCTCCACACCTGGCTGGTGCGACAGGAACCGACCCTGGCCGGAAAGGTGGCGCCGTACCGGGCGGGATACCTCCCGGAAGAGCGCAGGAAGATCGAGGAACGGCTGTTTCGCGGCGACCTGCAGGCGGTGCTGACCACCAGCGCCCTGGAACTGGGGATCGACGTGGGAGGGCTGGACGTCTGTGTCCTGGTCGGGTATCCGGGGTCGCTCATGTCCTCCTGGCAGCGGATTGGCCGGGTCGGCCGGTCGGGACGGAAGGCGCTGGTGGTGCTGATCGCCATGCCGGATACCCTGGATCAATACATCATCTCCCACCCGGAGCGGTTTTTCGGAGACGGGTTCGAGAAAGCGGTCCTGGACCCGGCCAACCCGGTGGTGGGAGGGGCCCACCTGGTCTGCGCCGCCGCCGAACGACCGCTGGAGAAAGGGGAACTGTCCTCCGGGGATGGGCGGATGCTGCGCCTGGCGGAATCGCTGGTCCGGGAACGGCGCCTTGCCCTGGATGGCGAGGGGAACCGGTTTTGTTCTTTCCGGCTCAGGCCCCACCGGTATATGAATCTTCGGGGAGCCGGAAAGCAGTTCACCATCCAGGCAAGAGGGTCCGGGAAGGTCCTGGGTACGGTGGACGCCATGCGGGTCTACCAGGAGTGTCATCCGGAGGCGATCTACCTTCACGGCGGACGGACGCTCCGGATCGTGGACCTGGACGAGGAGAGGCGAGTCGTCACCGCCGAGCCGTACAACGCCGATTATTACACCGTGGTCCTGGGTGAAAAGGAAACGGAAATCCTGGAAGTCCAGGAGACCCGGCAGCAGGATCGCTACCGGGTCGGACTGGGCCGGCTCAAGGTGACGGTCCGGGTCCACGGCTACCAGAAGAAAAGGATTTTCGGGGGGGAGATCCTTTCGGAACATCCGCTCGCAGCGCCGGAACTGGTGTTCGAGACCACAGGGTTCTGGCTCGAGATTCCTTCCGCCTGGGCGGAAGAGCTGACCGCCCGGGAACTCCATTTCATGGGCGGGATCCATGGGGTAGAGCATTCCCTGATCGGCCTCTTCCCCCTTCTGGCTATTTCGGACCGGGGGGACATCGGAGGCATTTCTCATACGGGGCACCCGCAGCTGGATGGGCCGGGCCTATTCATCTATGACGGAACTCCCGGCGGATCCGGCCTCTCCAGGCGCGGCTATGAAGACCTGGACTCGATGTTGGAGCAGACCCTGGATCATGTGCGGACCTGCCCCTGCGAAGAAGGATGTCCGGCCTGTATTCATTCCCCGAGATGTGGAAACGGAAACCGTCCCCTGGACAAGGAGGCTTCCATTTTGATTCTGGAGGGGATGCTCGGCCGGGCGGACCTTCCGGGAATCGAGCCTCGGCGCCGGGATCCTTTGGGCCCGAGGGGGATGAAGCCGGAAAAGAAGAAGCCGGAAGGGGAAAGGCAGAAGATCGACGGCGAAGTCGTGTCCTCGTCCCCACCGGCCCGCCGCCACGGCATCCGCCGGGCAGAGCCCCGCGAGGCGCCGCCGGTGAGCAGGCTCGAGGCGGGAACCGATAAAATCCTGGTGATGGACCTGGAGACCCAGCGGAGCGCCGAAGAGGTCGGCGGGTGGGGGAACAGCCACAAGATGCTGGTCGCCCTGGCGGTGGTGTTCGACTATGCCGCGAATGCGTATCGCACCTACTACGAAGCGGATATCGACCGTTTGCTTCTGGACATGTTCACCGCCCAAAAGGTGATCGGTTTCAACATCGACCGGTTCGACATGAAGGTGCTCTCCGGATACACCGATGGGGACCTGAGCCGGATCCGGACCTTCGATCTCCTCACCGAGATACAGGCGCGTCTCGGCTATCGGCTTTCCCTGCAGCGACTTTCCGAGGCGAACCTGGGGGAAGGAAAGGCGGGGTCCGGGCTCCAAAGCCTCCAATGGTGGAAAGAAGGGCGGATCGATCTGATCGAGACCTACTGTCGGAAGGATGTGGAGATGACCCGCAGGCTCTGGGAAACCGGCAGGCGGCAGGGATATCTGTTATACAAAGACAAGCGAGGGCGAACCTTGCGCGTTCCGACCGAATGGTGATGGAGGTGATCGGAGTGAAACCTGTGTGGAATCCGGCTCGGTCCGTTCTTGCGGCGATGGTTGCAGGTCTCGTAGGATCGCTGTTGGTCCTTTCCGGGTGCGGGAGCACGGCTCCTGCAATGGTACAGGCCGATCCTCCTCCAGGGTGGATGGAAGAGTTGCAGGCGGCCCGGGAAGAAAAGGACCATCGCTGGGCGATGGCGGAGGATTCGCCGATCCACCCGGACGATCGGCCCGGTTTCAAGGGCCTGGATTATTTCCCGCCGGACCCGGCGTATCGTTTCGCAGGGCCGATCCAGGTCTACCCGAACCCGGAACGGTTCACCATCCTGACCACGACCGGGCAACCGAGGCCGGCGGAACGGTATGGGGAAGTCCGCTTCGTCTTCCAGGGGAAAACCTACACCTTGCAGGTCTACCGGTTGCTGGACAGCGAAGCTCCTTCCCCGGTGCAGGCCCTGTTCCTGCCGTTCACCGACAAGACCTCCGGCATCGAAACGTACCCGGCCGGCCGGTACGTCGACTTTCAACCAGCCGGGGACGGTCTCTATCTCCTGGATTTCAACCTGGCCCACAATCCTTACTGCGCCTATGGAATGCCGGAAAAGTACGCGTGCCCGGTGACGCCGCCGGAGAACCACCTTCCGATCCGGATCGAGGCGGGAGAGAAGGGATACCGGCATCACGGAGGTGGAGAGACGGCTTCCGAATGAGCGGGGAAGGGCGAAACCGGCCTCTGTTTCTCGTCGGCTTCATGGGGAGCGGCAAAAGCAGAATCGGACGGCTGGTGGCCGGCGACACCGGCTGGAGGTTCGTCGATTCGGATCGATGGATCGAGAAGACCGCGGGATGCTCCATCCGGGAGTTCTTCTCATCCAGAGGGGAGAAGGCGTTCCGGGCCTTGGAGCGGCAGGTAGTCGCGGAAATCTCAGCCCTGGAAAACGTGGTCGTCTCCCTGGGCGGCGGCGTGTTCGAAGACGCCGGGAACCGCGCGCGCCTCATGGCCACAGGGATCGTGGTCTGGCTGGACGCCCCCCTGCACGTGATCCGGTCCCGGCTCGGCAGGTCCTCTCACCGGCCGCTCTGGCCGTCGGATCCCGAAGAACAGGAGGCCCTGTTCCGTTCACGCAGGACCGCCCTGGCCCTGGCCCCGAACCGGGTGGATGCGGGAGATCGCCCGCCCGAATCGGTCGCGTCGGATGTTCTCCTTCTGGCCGGCTGGAAGAGTTGCGGGGAAGGATGAAGAGGGCACTCAGCAGACCCGGCCGAAGGTCCCGTCCCGGTCCGCCCGCTCCAGGACAACAGGCACCAGGCGCCCGGCCGGGACACCTGGCGCCTCCGGCAGCGTGATTTCGATGAAATTGTCCGAAAGAGCCCGGATCGATCCGTCTTTCGCGGGACGGCCCAGCACTACACATTCGAGAGTCGTGCCCAGAAATCTTCGCCGGAAACGAAGTCCCGCCTCGTCGGCCCAGGCTCTCAGCGTCGCGGATCGTTCCCGGATCCGGGAGGGGGGAACCCGGTCCTCCATCTCCGCCGCCGGCGTGCCGGGGCGGGGCGACCATGAAAAGACGTGCAGGTAGTTGACAGGGGAACTTTGCAGCAGATCGAAGGTCTCCTGGAACTCCCGGTCGGTCTCTCCGGGGAACCCGACGATCAGGTCGGCGCCCAGGCCGATTCCCGGAACCGCTTTCCGAAGCGTTTCCAACCGTTCCAGCCAGGTCGAGGCCCTGTAGTTCCGGCGCATCCGCCGCAGGACCGGATCGGAGCCGGATTGAAGCGGCACCTGTAGATGAGGGGCGATCCGGCTCCCTTCCATGGAGATCAGTTCCACGATCCGATCGGTAATCGTCAGCGGTTCAAGAGAGTTCAAGCGCAGTCTTCGCCGGCCGCATGCCTGCAGGAGCGTCTCCAGGAGCGACTCCAGGCTGTTTCCCGGTTCCAGGTCTTTTCCGTAATCCCCTGTATTCACGCCGGTCAGGACCACTTCGTCGTACCCTTCCCGGAACAGGCGGAGCATCGCGGAACGGATCTCCGTTTCCGGAACCGAGCGGCTGCGGCCGCGAACCTTCGGGATGATGCAGTAGGAACACTGCAGGTCGCACCCTTCCTGCACCTTGAGGAACGCCCTGGACCGATCTCCGAAATGAAGCGATTCAGGCAGCCCGGGGTCGACGCCGCAGCCGCCGTCGGCCCGGAGATGCGGCCTTCCCCCGGCTGGTGCCAGGTTGAGCTGATCCAGGATCTCCCGGATCCGGGGCTTCTCCCGGTTTCCGAAAACCCGATCCACCCCTGGAATTCGCTCGATCGCCGCCGCGTCCAGTTCGGCGAAGCAACCGGTAACCAGGAGGCGGCACCCAGGGTTGTTCCGCCGCACGCTCCGGATCAACTTCCTCGCATCCGAGTCGGCCCGATGGGTGACGGTGCAGGTGTTGATGATGACGACGCCGGCCCGGTTCCGATCCGGTTCGGCCCGGTACCCCCGTCGTATCAGCTCTCCTTCCATCGCCGCCGAGTCGAACCGGTTCAGCTTGCAGCCGAGGGTGATGGTGTGAAATCGGCGGGGGAGGTCGCCGGAAGCTTGGACGGTCATTCTTTCAACAGTTCATGGAGTCGGGAGCAGGCTGCGGCGTTCTTTTCCTCCACTTTCCCCGCCATGGCCGCTCTTTCGCCTCGCAGCTTACCCAGGAGCCTGTCGTCGGATGCGGCGAGGATGCCGCACGCCAGCCAGGCCGCGTTGGCCGCGCCGGCCTTGCCGATCGCCAGAGTACCCACGGGGACTCCCGCCGGCATCTGGACCGTGGCCAGGAGCGCGTCCATTCCCTGCAGGTCGGTGGCCGAAAGCGGTACGCCCAGGACCGGCAGAACAGTGTGGGAGGCGACGACGCCGGCCAGATGGGCCGCGGCGCCTGCTCCGACGATGAACACCTTCACTCCGTTCTCTTCGGCTGTCGCCACGATGCGCCGGGTCCGTTCCGGGGACCGGTGGGCGGAAGTGATCTGGAGGTCGTAGGGAACTTCCAGGTGCTTCAGGAGTTTGCATGCCTCCGCCATGACCGGGAGATCGGAATCGCTTCCGATCAGGATCTGCACGAGAGGTTGGGAATGGTTCACGGTCGATCTCCGGAGGCGTCCGCCGCGAGATTCGCCACCGCGTCGGCACCGATGTCGGTTCGATGTTGTTCCTTGTTCCAGTGAATGGCGTTCACGGCGAGATAGGCACGCTCCCGCGCCCGGTCAATATCGGGTCCGAGGGCGGTGACGCCCAGCACCCGTCCGCCGGAAGTCAGGATCGCGCCGTCTTCTCCCTGTCGGGTTCCGGCGTGAAAAAGTGTGATCCCTTTCATGGCCGCCGCCTCGGCCAATCCGGAAACGGTCTCCCCCTTTCGGTACGATCCCGGATAGCCGCCGGAGGCCATGACCACGCAGACCGCGGCGTCCTGCCGCCAACTCGGGGCGATCCCCTTCAGGCTGCCGGCGGCGCAGGCGTGAAGCAGAGGGAACCAGTCGCCGTCCAGGCGGGGGATCAACACCTGGGCCTCGGGGTCGCCGAACCGGCAGTTATACTCGAGAACCTTGGGGCCGTTTTCCGTGAGCATGACGCCGATAAAGAGGACCCCTCTGTATTCCGCGCCCTCTTTCCGCAAGCCGTCGATGGTCGGCCGCACGATCGATTCCACGATGCTGCGCCGGGTCGCCTCATCCAGGAAAGCGGAAGGAGAGTAGGTCCCCATCCCTCCGGTGTTCGGGCCCTGGTTTCCGTCGAACGCCCGTTTGTAATCCTGGCAGGTGGCCAGTTCGACGAAACGTTCTCCATCGGCAAGCACGAAGAAGGAGGCTTCCACGCCGTAGAGCATCTCTTCCACCAGGATCGTTCTGCCGGCATCGCCGAACCGGTCGCCCTGGAGCATCTCCTCCGCGGCCCCGGTCGCTTCCTCCGGGCCTTCGGCCAGGATCACTCCCTTCCCGGCGGCCAGACCGTCCGCCTTCACCACCAGGGGATAGACCGTCTCCGGCCGGTTCAACCATTCTCTCGCGGTCTCCAGGTCCCGGAAGACCTGGAAGCGGGCGGTGGGGATGTGGTGGCGGGTCATGAACTCCTTGGCGAATACCTTGCTGCCTTCGGTCCGGGCCGCCGCCGCAGAGGGGCCGAACACCGGGATCCGGGCTTCCTGGAGCCGGTCGGCCAGACCCTGTACCAGCGGCGCTTCCGGGCCGACCACCACCAGGTCGTACCGTTTCCGGATGGCGTGCTCCGCCAGCGGTTCGATATCGTCGGCCGTCAAATCCACGATCTCCGCCATCGCCGCGATCCCCGCGTTCCCTGGAGCGCATCGGAGAATTCGAACCTGTTCACTGTTGTGGAGGGCCCAAACCAGGGCGTGCTCGCGGCCTCCGCCGCCGACCACCAGAACCTTCATTTCGCCTCCCTCTCGCCAGGAGATGTGAAAGCGCGCATTATTTCATGGGGATGGAGAGGGGTCAATCGGAGCCGGAGGAGCTTTTCTTGGGGTCGGAAGCCGCGGCCTTGCCGCCGCTGGACGGTTCCCCGGCGGTGGAAGCCGGGGAAGTGCCGGTTTTGCCGGAGCTGGAATAGCCGGAGGCGAACCAGCCGCCGCCCTTGAGCTGGAAGGAGGTTCTGGAAATCAGCTTCTTCATTTTCCCGCCGCATTGCTCGCATTTTCGCGGTGGACGTGCGCCTGCTTTCTGGATTTTCTCGATGATGACCCCGCATTCCAGGCAGGTATATTCATAGATCGGCATATCCCTGGTCTCCTGATGTCGTCCGGCAGGATTCATAAGATCTCCGGACCGTTCCGTCAAGCCTGTCGCAATGTACGGTTCAGAGAGGTTTTTCACCGAAGTGAGTCAGGATACCATCGGCGAGCGCGGACGCAAGCTTCCGGCGATCGACGGCCTTCCTAAGCACGTTGGCGTCTTTCTTGTTGTTGAGGTTCACCATTTCGACGAGAACCTTCGTCGGGACGGCGTTTCCCCGGAGGACCGCGGGCAGCCACCGGCTTCCCTTGGATCGGACCACACTGTCCCGGATCGGCTTGGCGCGGGCGTCCGGGATGGCCAGCCCATGGGCCTGGAAACTTTTGAGGATATCGGCGGCGAGAGCCCGGGAGACCGCTTCGGAGCGGATCCGTTTGCTCTTGCTGAAACGAACGGTCCGCTTTTCTTTGACCTCTTTGTACGGCGCGTACGCCTTGCCCCGGAGGCCGTAGGTCCGGGTCCGGTACCGGGCGCCTGGAACGTACACCATGGCCCCGCGGAGGGAGGGGTGGCGGGAGTCGGCGTGCAGGGAGAGAAAAAGAACCTTGTTCCGATCGGCCCCGTTCTTCAAAGCTTTGCGATAGACCGAGTTGGCCAGGTACCACCGGAGATTGACCCCGATCCTGGCTTCCCCCTTCTGCTTCGCCAGGAAAGTAGGATGGGTTTGGATGGTGCCCAGGTAGTTGGGACGGATCGCATCCTTGCGGCTCGGCCGGGTGCCGTATTTCTTGTTCTTCAGTGTCATGACCACTCGAGCGGAGGTCCGTGTTTCCAGGAGTTCCTTCAATCGGCAGGCCACATCGTAAACGTACTCGTGTTCGGTGAGGCCGTTCTTGATGGTTCCCAGGTCCCGTCCACCGTGCCCGGGGTCGAGGATGATCGTTACCCCCTCGAGGCCGCCCAGGGTGGTGGGGACAGGGCTTTTTTCCAGGGAAGCCCGCCGCTCTGCACGGGCGGCTTCCTCTTCCTTCCGGCGGGGATGGCTTTCAGGCAGGAAATCAGCGGTCAGGTCGGCGTAGGGGATCTTGATCCTGTAGAACGCCGGAATATCCCCCATGTCCGGGATCCCGCTCCGGGCCGCCAGCTCTTTGGCCAGTTCCACAACCTCTTCGGCGCCGGTGCGCCCTGTGAAACGGACCACGACCGAACTGTACAGCGCCTCTCCAGGTTTCAACCGGTAGCCCGCGTACGCTCCTTTCGAATCCCTGCCGTACTCCAGGGATCCGTCGCTCGAACGGGGACCTGGGCGGAGGGACCGGTGCAGCAAATCACGAGGGATCCGGATGTTCCGGCCCGGAACCAGTTCCGGAGTCTTGAGGTTGTTGAGCTTCATCAATTCCCGGAACCGTTCCCCCCGGCCGGTAAACCATTCCGCGACCTGCCACATCCCTTCCCGTTCCAGCGGGATCGTCCCGGAACGGGCGGTATGGATCCAATCGTCCTTCTCCATGCGGTCTCCGGGGAACAGGTTCAGGATCACCAGGGAACGGTAATCGTCATCCAGGACCTCCAGGGGAAGGAGGATCCGTTCCACCTGGTTCGGCGGACGATGCTCATGGGAGGAGGAAAGAGCCCGGGCCGGCTCGGGGGAACCGGTGAACCGTTCGGCCAGTCGCTCCCAGGTGGTCCGTTCCACAGGGTGGACCTCGAGGTAAATCTTTCGTCCGTTCCTTACGACCACGCCCAGTTCGGAACTGAGATCCATATGGACTTCGTCCAGACCGGAATGGGAAGGAGGGGAAGGCGTGAGCAGGGCGCAGCACCCGAACAACCAGGCGAAGAGCAGGTTCATCTCAGAATCTCGGCGTTACGGTGAACGAGTACCCGTCCGGAGGATCTCCGGCGGTCGCCTGAAAAACGGAACTCGACCCCCGCCCGGTCACCATCGATTGGGATCGATTCAGAAAGAGAGGGGTTGGCCCGGTTCGGACCTGGCCGGACAGGGAGATTCGGATCTCCAACAGATCGCCCTGGATCGTGGAAGGGGTCAGTTCCAGGTGCAAGGTCTCGAGGGAGGCGCCTTCGCCTCGCCGGAAGGAATAAGACACAGGTTTTCCCAGGAAGGTTTTGAGGCTGTTGGTCTCCAGGACGGTGGATGTATCGCCGGAGATGCGCGAGACCCGGAGGAGGAATTCCACCGGCCGG
>CAZZIV010000123.1:0-9229 GCA_964654385.1 uncultured Acidobacteriota bacterium
CACGGTACGGGGGTGATTGCGCTTGCGGGGCGGGCGGGGGATCTTGAGCCGGGATCGATCCGAGGGTATGGAAGATGATGGAAGGAAAGCTGTACCTGAACTACTCGAAAAAGATCCAGGCCGAGTGGGAAACAGACATTCCCGGCTTCATCCGGCTGGCCGACGAGAACTGGCCGAAGATGATCAGGGAACGATAGGCGCTGCCGAAAAGAACCGTTCCCGGTCCGGTGGAACCAGGAGAAGGTCCATCGCTTCCTCCGTCCCCCCCTCCCCCAACCGGGTGAGAGTTTCGGTTTCGTCGTACGGGACCCGGTAACAGGAAGCCTCCCAGGGAACCGCTTCCAGGATCGCTTCCAATCGATAGACCCCCGGGTTGAACTCCAGAAGCACCACCGGACGGAACCGCTCCAGCACGCGCCGCGCGCCGCGCAGGACCTCCAGTTCGTACCCTTCCACGTCGATCTTGATCCACCCCACCGGCTCCTGGAGAGTTTCGGTTTCCCGATCCACGGTGGTCATCTCGATCTCGCCGGCCCCGGTTTCTTCCACCCGCCCTTTTCCGATGTTGAATTCTCCGGCGGCGGTGGAGAAACCGGTTCTCCCCGGTTCCGCTCCCACTGCCGCGTTCCGGACGATCACGTTCTCCACACGGTTGAGCCGGAGGTTTTGGTTCAACCGGGTGACGATCTCACGGTCCGGCTCGAAGGCCAGGACCCGGCCGGACCGTCCGACGCACCGGGAAAGGGCCAGCGCATGCATCCCAAGGTTGGCGCCTACGTCCAGGGCCGCCTCCCCTTCCTGCAGGCATCGCCGGTAGAGACGGAAATAGCTCAGGTTGTCGCTGAAACCATAGAGGTAGACGATGCTCGAATTCACGTCTCCTGAACGGCAATGGATCCGGAGATCCTCGAACCCCAGGGGGGCCGTCCCCAGGTCGATTCGCACTCCTTCCCGGAACAGCCTCTCCTGTACCTGGTGAACGAAATCCAGGAACATCCGGGCACGGCGCCTTCTCCCCGGACTGGCGGCGGCGAGCCCATAGCCGATCGCCGCGGCCTTCCGGATCCTCCGGCGGGCCGCCCCGTCCGGATCCCGGTAGGCGGCGAGGACGGTTCCGCGCACGAACGGCCTGGAAAATTCTTCCAGGAGCCGGCGCATCACACGGCTTGGTTTCATCCGCTTTCCCCGACTCTCCATCGCTACAGGTCGACGGCCGCTTCGTCTTCCAACCGGTACCGGTTTCCGTCCCAACATCCCGGCGTCGCCCGGACCGAACCGGCCTCCAGGTCGAACAGCCAGAACCCCTCCCTTCCCTTCTGGGAAACCGACCCGGCGCAAAACAGCGTGGCCGGCACCTCCGGCAACTTGACGGCGTAACGCCGGTGAACGTGGCCGAACAGGATCGCCCCCCGCTTCGCCGCCGCAGAGACCTTCAAAAACTCCTCGGCGTTGATCAGCCCATGACGGAAACTGTCCGGACGGCCGCCGGCCAGGCGCGGAGCGTAGTGAGTCAGGATGAAGACGAACCGGTCGCCGATCTCCGGCCGGGCGAGGAGCCCGGCCAGGGCGTCCAGTTGGGCCGTGGAGATCCGCCCGGACGAACGCCACGGCTGGGGATTCGGGCGGGCGCTGTTCACGGCGATCACCGCGACGTCTTCTCCAGGGAACCGGACCAGCGGCCAGACCCCGTCCACCGCCGCTTTCGGCAGGTCTGTGCGCAACAGGTCGCCGAAATGCTTTCGAAACCGGTCGTCCCGAATGCAATCGTCCAGGTAGATATCGTGATTCCCCGGAACGGTGACGTATCCCAGGGGCGCCTCGGTCAACGGCTGGATCAATTTCCGGGTCCGGGCATGCTCGCTGTCGGTTCCGACCACCGTGTAATCGCCGGTACAGAGAACCAGGTCGACCGCGCTCTCCTGCCGAAACCGATCCAGGGCGGCGACCTTGACTTCCACGTCCTCGAAGAACCTGCGCCGTGTCAGGAGCAGGTTGCCGGCACCGACCAGCCGCTTCCCGGACCAGTGCAACAACTCCCGGCCGTGAAGGAGCGGATTCTGATGGAGATCGCTGAAGTGCAGGACTCGCATGAAACTGAGACCGTTCCTCCCTGGAGCGGCTTATGTATATCACAGGGGGGGCCGCCTGGGCGGTGCTCCGGGAATGCGCCTACCTTGAATAAGAACCCTGCATCGGGTGTATCTTAGGGCGAAACAACCGGAAGGAGATCCCGATGAGCCCCGACAACCTTCTACTTCACCAGGAAGTGCTGCTCCTGGCACTCAACGACGAAAAAGGGACACCGGCATTCGGCGTTTCCTACGGATTCGCCATGGCGGGGGCGATCCTGGCCGAGCTGTTCCTGAACGAGCGGATCCGCCTGGTTCAGCCGAGGAAAAGACAGTTCCTGGAACCGGTCGACTCCTCTCCTCTTGGAGATCCGACCCTGGACCAGGCCCTGTCCAGGATCCACGAAGCCAAACGAAGAGCGACAGCGGCGACCTGGGTCTCCAGACTGGGGAACTCGACGAAGCTCAAGCATGGCGTCGCCGCCACCCTGGTGAACCGTGGTATTCTTCGCGCCGACGAAGACACAATCCTTCTCTTGTTCAAGCGCCGGATCTACCCGGAGAGAGATCCCGGGCCGGAACGAAGGATCCTCGCCCGGCTGGAAGAGGCGATCTTCACCGATACTCCGAACGTGGATGCCCGGACCGCGATCCTGGTTTCCCTGGCCCATGCCACCGAATTACTGAAACCGGTGTTCGGCAGGAAACGGTTGAAGGCGAGGAAAGCACGGATCGAGGAACTCTCCAGCGGAGAGTTCGCCGGGGCCGCCGCCCAAGAGGCGATCCAGGCGGCAGCGGCGGCCATGGTGGCGATCAGCGCGGCCACGGTGGCCAGCTCCGCCGCGATTCACTCTTGAACCGGCGCCGGGGCGAAGCCGGCGGCGGATCGGATCTTGGATCGGGTTCAACCGATCTGAAGGGTGGACTCGACTCTCCCCTTGCTTTCGTTCTCCGCCGCCCCTCCCCGCAACCCTTCGAGCAGGAACTCCAGGACGTCGCCGGCGCCATATCCCACGCCCTGCCGCCGGACCATCCGGGTCACCGGGCTGAAGTCCTGGCCGGCGGTGACGATCGGCAGTTCGGCCACACCGCCCCGGGTCTGGCCGATCCCGATGGTCGCCAGGAGGCCGTTGCAGAGGCACTGCCTTTCCTCCGCTTCCTCGACGGTTCCGCCTTTTCTCACGAAGTTGTCCACAGGTTCCGCGGCGCACCGGTAGCGAAGGCGGCCACGGTCGTCCCGGTACGGCTCTCGAAGATAGCCGAGGTCGCAGATCCGCTCCCGCTTGGGGCGGTTCAGATCGGTAATCGAGTTTTTCAGAACGATCAGCTTGAACGGGAACCCGGTCGGTGAGGCCCGGCAGTCGGTGATCGCCTTGAACTCGCCGGACACGCATTGCCGCAGAACTTCCTTCTTGATCGCCGGATCCATGCCCGACTCGGCGGAGAACGCGAACGCCGTCCCGACCTGGATCCCCTGGGCTCCTTCTTCTTTCGCGACCGCCAGCCCCTCCGGCGTTCCGTAACTTCCGGCCAGCCAGAACGGCCTGCCCAGCGCCCGGATCTTCTCCAGGTTCGGCGTGTCCTTCACCCCGAAGATGGTATCCGGCTCCGGACCGGGCTGCCCGGTCTTCGCCGCGGCGGAACCGGTCTCGGGAGGAGATGCCTGCTTCCCTGTTTTCCGAGGCGGCGCGTTATGCCCGCCTGCGGTGTGATTCTCCACGACGAAGCCGTCCACATAGCCGTTCGCCTTCCTGGCCAGGTTTTTGGCGATGATATCGGAGGAGACAATCCCCAGGAATTTCGGCCGGTGCAGAACGACGCTCCCCGCCGGGACGTACTCGTTCGGATCGAAGCGGAGCGTGTACGCCTCCCGGGCCTCCGGCCCTTCCACCCGAAGGTTCATGGAGACCGGTTCCCAGCGGGCCAGGCCATCCAGCATTCCCGGGATGGAGACCGGGATTCCGGCTCCCATCAGGACGTAACCGACTCCTGCGAGCATCGCGCCGAAAATCGACGGCATGGTCGGGAGCTGCACTTTCTCCAGGTAGTTGATCCCCACCGGGTTGTCGTGGCCTTCCCTCGCCAGGAACACCTCGGCGAAGTTGGAGACGATCATCAGCTCGTTCCAGGATTTTTTCATTTCGGCGGTGGCCCGGGACACCAGCTTGAACGGCGAATCCGCTGGCTTCCCGCCGGGGATGAACCAGGTGTCCCAGACCCGTTTGACCATGTCGGGCACCGGGAAATGGTCCAAGGCCCTGCGCATGTGTCCCCCCGGATCTCCGAGTTGCAGGCGACGAGCGAAGACGGTGTCCAGGGTCGAGCCGGAAACCACTCCCAGTTGCCCCAGCCTGGAAACGGTGTTGGCCAGCTTCCAGTTGGAGACGGCGATCCCCATCCCTCCCTGGATGATGGTAGGCAAACCTACCCCTGATCCGCTCATCGGACTCTCCTTCAACCGGCCGATGAGCCGGCCGGTGGAGGAAGGATAGCCCCGTGCTACCCCCTACACAAGGTCGAAGACAACAAGGTGGAAGGGAGAATGTTGATAAAAACGCTTAAATGATTGTAAGTACAGGGGTAATTCCGTTTCCAGGAAGTATGCGCGCGGAATCGGGCTAACCGGTAGCAGGAAGAGAAGGTTCCTCCGGCAGGAACAACATTCTCCCGTCCACCTTGGGGGCAACCAATTCCACCTATACCAACCGTTCCGTCCCCCCGCTGGATTCAATCGCCCAAATCACTCCTCTATGTCCCCCGGAAAGCCTGTAGCTGGTGCATTTGGAGTGATACAAATAATGTTCGAGACAGGCGACGGCAGGTTAAACAAAGAAAGGACGGGAGAACCAGGAATGTCCGGACTCCATGTGGTCGGCCAGTCACCGTTCCGGAAGCGGGTCACCGTGCTGGTCGGGCATTTTGGGAGCGGAAAGACCGAAATTTCGCTGAATTTCGCCCTGGACATGGCCACCCGATCCAATCATGTGAGCCTGGTCGACCTGGACCTGGTGAAACCGTACTTCCGATCCCGGGCCGCCCGGGAGATTCTGCAGCAGGCCGGGGTGGAACTGGTCTCTCCGGAAGGAGAGAACCACCATGCCGACCTGCCGATCCTGGTACCGGCAATCCGGGAACTGTTCAAAGACCCGACCCGACGGGTGATCCTGGACGTAGGCGGCGACGACACCGGCGCCCGGGCGCTGGGGGCGATCTCCGACGTGGTCCCCCTGGACGAGTCCGACCGGATCTGCGTCTTGAACTTCCGCCGCCCGTTCACCCGGAACGCAGACGAGGCGGTCACCATGATCCGAAAGATCGAAGCGGTTGGCCGGATGGCGATCACCGGCCTGGTCTCCAACACCCACCTGATGGCCGAAACCACTTTGCCGATCATCCAGGAAGGGTACGAACAGGCCCGGGAAACCGCTGGGCGGCTCTCCCTTCCCCTCCTGGCGATGACGGTGGACGAAGGCTCGGCAGCCGGCCTGAACGGCGCCGATTTCGACTGCCCGATCCTGGTCCTGCGAAGGATCGTCCGTCCCCCGTTCGAACAGTCCAGAAAGAACGGAAATTCCGGGCCGTTGTTCGCCCTGAACTGAAGGAGCCGATCGTGTCCCAGATCCTCATCAATCCGGACCGCTGCAAAGGGTGCGAGCTTTGCGTGGAAGCCTGCCCCCAGAAAATCCTCGGCATCGGGAAGAAGCTGAACTCCAAGGGGTACTTCTACGCCGAGGTCCAGGAACAGAAACGGTGCATCGGATGCCGGCTCTGCTGCATCACCTGCCCGGACGTGGCGATCGAAATGCACTCCCAGGGCACCATGTACCACTACTTCTCCTATTGAGGCGCGCCATGGCGAAAAAACTGATGAAAGGGAGCGAGGCGATCGGCGAAGCGGCGGTGCAGGCCGGCTGCAAGCTGTTCTACGGTTACCCGATCACGCCCCAGAACGAAATCCCCGAATACATGTCCCACCGGCTCCCCCAGGTCGGCGGAACCTACGTACAGGCGGAAAGCGAGGTTTCGGCCTCGAACATGCTGTACGGCGCTTCCGGCTCCGGCGAACGGGTGATGACCTCTTCCTCCTCCCCGGGGATCTCCCTGATGGCCGAAGGGATCTCGTATCTCGCCGGCAGCGAGTTGCCGGTGGTGATCGTGAACATCATGCGGGCCGGTCCCGGCCTGGGCGGCATCCTGCCCAGCCAGTCCGACTATTTCCAGGCGACCAAGGGCGGCGGCCACGGCGATTACCGGCTGCTGGTCCTGGCCCCGTGGTCGGTGCAGGAGGCGGCCGACCTTGTGCGGGACGGCTTCGACCTGGCCGACTACTACCGGAACCCGGTGATGATCCTGGGGGACGGCCTGATCGGGCAGATGATGGAACCGGTGGAGTTCCGGAAAGACCGGAAGCCGATCAAGGAGCTGAAGCCGAAAACCTGGGCGGCCACCGGCTACAAAGGCCCCGAGGGGGGACGTCCGCGCGCGATCATCAACTCCCTGATCCTGGACCCGGTGGAACTGGAGAAACACAACCAGCGTCTCCAGGCGAAATACGAAGAAATGACCCGGGAAGAGCTGCGTTGGCAGGAATACGGAACCGACCGGGAGTACGACGTCCTGATCGTGGCGTACGGCACCGTGGCACGGGTCTGCTCCACCGCCATGGACGACCTGGCGGAGGAAGGGGTGAAGGCGGCGATGATCCGCCCGATCAGCCTGTACCCGTTCCCGTACGAACAGCTCAGAAAAGCGGCGGAAAAGGCGAAGGCGGTCCTGGTGGTGGAACTTTCCGCCGGCCAGATGATCGAAGACGTCCGCCTCGCCCTCCAGGGCAGCCGGCCGATCTACTTCCACGGCCGGATGGGCGGCATGCTCGCCTCCCCGGAAGAAGTCATGGAGAAGGTGAAAGAGATCCGGGCCGGCAAGGCGGAGGAGGCCTGTCATGTCTGAAGCGGTGTTCAAAAATCCACACTCCCTTACGGACGCGATCACCCACTACTGCCCGGGCTGCACCCACGGCGTCATCCACCGGCTGGTGGCAGAAATCGTGGACGAGCTGGGTCTCCGGGAAACCACTGTCGGGATTGCCCCGGTCGGCTGCTCGGTCCTGGCGTACAACTACTTCAACCTGGATTGCCACGAGGCGTCCCACGGCCGGGCGCCGGCGGTGGCCACCGGGATCAAACGGGGTCGGCCGGACCTGACCGTCTTCGCCTACCAGGGCGACGGCGACCTGGCCTCCATCGGCATGGCGGAAATCGTTCACTGCGCCAACCGGGGGGAAAAGGTCACGGTGATCTTCGTGAACAACGCCATTTACGGCATGACCGGCGGGCAGATGGCGCCGACCACTCTGCCCGGCCAGGTCGCCACCACCTGCCCCACCGGCCGGGACACCGACCAGGCCGGTTTCCCGATCCGGATGGCCGAACTGCTGGCCACGCTCAAGACCCCCGGTTTCATCGCCCGTGCCTCGGTGCATACGCCGCTTTACGCGGTCAGCGCCAAGGCGATGATCCGGGAAGCGTTCCAGCACCAGAAGGCGAACCGTTGCTTCTCCATGGTGGAGGTGCTTTCCACCTGCCCCACCAACTGGGGGATGCCTCCGGCCAAAGCGACCGAATGGCTGGAGAAAAACATGATCCCGTACTACCCCCTCGGAATCTTCAAACGCCCCGGCGGCGAGGACCGGGCTCCGTCGCCGCTGGAACGAAGCAGGAGACCGTTCCATGCAGAATGATGTGATCATGGCCGGTTTCGGCGGCCAGGGAATCCTTCTCATCGGCAAGATGCTGGCGTACACCGGCATGAAGGAGGGGCTGGAAGTTTCCTGGATGCCTTCGTACGGCCCGGAGATGCGCGGCGGCACCGCCAACTGCACCGTGGTGATTTCCGACCGGCCGGTCGGCTCCCCGGTGATCCAGCATCCCCGGGCGGTGGTCGCCATGAACCTCCCCTCCCTGGACAAGTTCGAGCCCCTGGTAAAGAAGGACGGGCTGCTCCTGATCAACAGTTCCCTCATCAACCGGGGCTCAAGCCGGGACGACCTTCAGGTGCTGCTGGTCCCCGCCAACGAGATCGCCATCGAACTGAAAAATCCCCGGGGCGGCAACATGGTCGCCCTGGGCGCCTACGTCGGCTGTTCCCACGCGGTGCCGATCGAAGCGGTGGAACAGGTGGTCCGGGAAACCTTCGCCAGCAAGCCCCAGGTGATCGAGTCCAACCTGGCGGCCCTGCACCGGGGATACGATCTCGGAGAAGGGGCGGTGGCCTGATGAGTACGGCGGAACAAGGCTGCGCCGTCGATCTCGGCAAAGCGGAAAAGATTCTTTCCGAATACCCGGCGGACGAGGCTTCCCTCATCCAGGTGCTCCAGGATATCCACCGGGCGTACAACTACCTGCCGTGCGATGTGCTGACCCAGGTGGCGAAGACTCTCGGCGTCCCCCTCGCGAAGCTTTTCTCGGCGGCGACCTTTTACAAGGCGTTCTCCCTGGACCCCCAGGGCGACACCATCATCCGGATCTGCACCGGGACCGCCTGTCATATCCGGGGCGCGGCGGCGTTGTCCGACGAGGTGGAGCGGCTCCTGTCCATCCACCCGGACGAGACCACCGAAGACAGGAAGTTCACCCTCAAGACCGTCAACTGCGTCGGCGCCTGCGCCATGGCGCCGGTGATGATCGTCGGCGACAAGTACCGGGGGAACGCCCGGGCCGCCCGGGTGGCCGGATACCTGGAGGAGCGGGAGAAGGAACTGGAGGCGAACGGCGATGCGAATTGAATCCAGGGAGCATCTCGAAACCGTCCGCCGGGAACTGGCCGCGAAGCGGGAAAAAGAAAAGAACCGGATCCTGGTCTGCTGCGGCACCGGCTGCCTGGCCAACGGCGCCCGGAAGGTGGCGGACAAGTTCGCGACGGAAGTCCGGAAGCGGAACATGGACGCCCAGGTCAAGCTGATGGTGAAGACCACCGGCTGCCACGGCTTCTGCGAACGGGGGCCGCTGGTCTCCCTCCAGCCGTCGGGCATCCTCTACACCCGGGTCCGGGTCGCCAACGTGGAGAAGATCCTGGACGAAACCGTGGCCAAAGGCGAAGTGATCGAGCGGCTCCTCTACAAGAACCCGGCCGACGGGCTGGCCATCGACCAGTACACCGAA
>CAZZIV010000124.1:0-9229 GCA_964654385.1 uncultured Acidobacteriota bacterium
CTCGTCGCTCCCAGCGCCTCGCGGAGACCCGCCCACTCCACTGCCAGGTCGGGCCCTCCTGCCTCCGGCGGCAAAAACCGGACCCGGCCCGGCCGGCCGGCCAGGCCGGCCCGAAGCGGCCCGAAAAACGCGTCCGCCGCATTCCGGACGCCGGCAACGCCTCCTCCACCTTTTCCAGGGCCGTTTTCCCTCGCCGCCAGTTTTTCCGCCTCCCGGGCCAGGTCTTCCACCATCCGGTCGGAAACCTGCTCGCCGAAATAGAGCGTGACCACGTCTTCCAGGAGATGGGCCTCGTCGAAGATCACGTTGTCGTAGTCGGGAAGGACCGAACCGAACGCGGAGCGCAGGGCCAGGTCGGCGAAGAACAGGTGATGGTTCACCACCAGGATGTCCGATTCGGCCGCTTGCCGCTTCAGGCGGGTCAGCCAGCATTCTTCATACTCCGGACATTTTCTCCCGGTGCAGGTATCCGAGCGGGCGTTGATATCGTTCCAGAGCCTCAAACGGTCCGGAAGGCCGGGCATCTCCGCCCGATCGCCGGTACCGGTTCTCCGGCTCCATTCCAGGATCGTTTCGATGTACCGGGCCTCCGACCGCACTTCCAGGAGGGGCGACTCCTGGAACTCTGCGAACCGGTAACGGCAAAGGTAGTTTCCCCGCCCTTTCATCAGGGTCGCCTGGAACCGGATCCCGGCACGGCTTTCCAGGAAAGGGAGTTCCTTGCGAAATATCTGGTCCTGCAGGTTTTTCGTGCCGGTGGAAACCACCACCCGTCGCCCGGCTTGCACCGCCGGAATCAGGTACGCCATGGTCTTCCCGGTGCCGGTTCCCGCCTCCGCCATGAGCGTTCCGCCGTCCTGGAACAGCGCCGAGATCGCCTCCGCCATCCGCTCCTGCCCCGGGCGGTGTTCAAATCGCTCCATCAGGCGGGAGAGGAGCCCCTCCGGACCGAAAAACTCAGCGGCAGTGACGGTCATTCCGCGGCGGCGATCGCCGCCTTTCGGGAAGGATAAAGGGGAAACCTCGCGGCCAGGGCGACCACATCCGACCGAACGGCCGCCAAAGCCGCGGGATCCTTCCGGCCTTCCAGGCCCCGGGCGATCAGTTCCGCGATCTCCTCCATCTCTTTCTCCCCCATCCCCCGGGTGGTGACCGCAGGGGTGCCGATCCGGAGGCCGCTGGCGACCATCGGCGGATTCTCGTCGAACGGGATGGTGTTTTTGTTGGCCGTGATACCGGCACTCTCCAGCGCCTCTTCCGCTTCCTTGCCGGTGATCCCTTTGCAGAAGACGTCGACCATCAGCATATGGTTGTCGGTGCCGCCGGAAACGATCCGGTAGCCGTGGCCGGCCAGTTTCTCCGCCAGCACCCGGGCGTTCCGAAGGATCGCCTGCATGTAATCCTTGTACTCCGGCTGCAGCGCTTCCTGGAACGCCACCGCCTTCGCTGCCATGATGTGAACGAACGGCCCGCCCTGGAGGCCCGGGAAAACGGTCCGGTTGAGTGCTTTGCGATACTTCTTCTTGCAGAGGATCATCCCGCCCCGGGGGCCTCTCAATGTCTTGTGGGTCGTGGTAGTGACGAAATCGCAGTGGGGAACCGGGCTGGGATGGAGGCCGGCCGCGACCGGGCCGGCGATGTGGGCCATGTCGGCCATGGTGAGGGCATCGACCCTGGCGGCGATCGCAGCGATCCGTTCGAAGTCGATGGTCCGGGCGTAGGCGGAGGCGCCGCAGACGATCAGTTTCGGCCTGTGCTCCACCGCCAGTTTCTCCAGGGCCTCGTAATCGATCCGTTCGTCGTCCCGGGAAACCCCGTAAGGGACGAACCGGAACAGCTTGCCGGACAGGTTCAGAGGGTGGCCATGGGTCAGGTGGCCGCCGTGGGCCAGGTCCATTCCCATCACCGTGTCGCCCGGTTCCAGGACGGTGAAATAAACCCCCTGGTTCGCCTGGCTTCCCGAATGGGCCTGCACGTTGGCGTGTTCGGCGCCGAACAGTTCCTTGGCCCTGCGAATCGCCAGGCGTTCCACGTCGTCGGTGTGTTCGCAACCGCCGTAATACCGGCGCCCCGGATACCCTTCCGCGTACTTGTTCGTGAAGACCGATCCCATCGCCTCCAAGACCGCTTCGCTGACGAAGTTCTCCGAGGCGATCAATTCCAGCCCGCTCGCCTGTCGGTTGACTTCCCGGCCGATCGCCGCCGCGATTTCCGGGTCTACCTGGGCCAGAGGCCGTTCCATCCAGCCTGCGCCGCTCATCTCCGAATCTCCTTATGCCTTCGAGTGTCCACCCGGTTCCATCTTATCCACTCTGCGGCGGTGCCGCCCTCCTTCGAACGGTGTCGAGAGAAAGATTTCGACCATCGACACGATCAGGTCGACTCCGGTCACCCTTGCGCCCAGACAGAGGATGTTGGCGTCGTTATGCCGCCGGGCCAGCCTGGCGGCGTATTCACCCGTGCAGAGGGCGGCCCGGGCGCCGGGAGTCTTGTTGGCGGAGATGCTCATCCCGATGCCGCTTCCACAGACCAGGATCCCTCGCTCCGCCCGGCCGCCGGCCACCGCCACCGCCACTCGATGGGCGAAATCAGGATAGTCCACCGAATCGGGACCGTCGGTCCCCATGTCTTCCACAGAGTGGCCCAGTTCCCCGAGCCGCCGGACGATCCGCTTCTTGACCTCGTACCCGGCATGATCGGCTCCAACTGCGATTTTCATTCCTTCTCCTCTCTCCGCAACTGCTCCACGCTGGGGATCGGAATCGCTCCCATCTCCGTCAACCGGGCGTGTTCGGCCAGGGCGTAACCATCGGTCATTCCCGCCAGGTAGTCGGCCAACAGACGGACAAAGCGCGGATCGGACCGGTAGTAGCGGACTGCTTCCTGTTCCCCCCGATCCCTCGGCAGGTCCCGCAGGAACGGGCGACCGGACAGGGAGCGGAAACGGAGCAGGACGTGATCCTCCAAGAGGACCGGATCGGTATCATACGCCGCGAACAGTCCGAGCAAAACCCTGCGGCCGCGGGCGTCCACCCTGTCGGCTCCGAAACCCCGATGCACACGGGAGGCAAGGAACGATTCCAGGTTTTCCAGCAACCGCTCCACGGCGGACGGAAGGGCGATTTCACGGCCGGAGACGATGGTCCCGATCTGTCGCCGGAAAGCGGCGCCGTCGTTCAGTTTGTGCCGCCGGCTCCAACGGGCCAGCCGGTCCCGGCCGTGGAGGATCGCCGCCGTCACCAGCATGTGGGTCAATCCCCGATGGATGGCGTTCGCCTTGATAAACTTCCCCGCCCGGCTCCGGTAGCGGTCCTTCAGTTTTCGCCGCAGTTCCCGAACCATCGGGAGCCGCTCCACCTGGGCGACCTCCACCATGGAGGCCTGCAACGCGTCGTCCAGGTCGCTCAGGGCTCCGGCGATCCGGTCGGCCAGGACCACCACCTGGGTCTCCAGGAGCGGCGGCTCGTTGAACCGGACCCCATCCGGCGCCTCCTTCCCCCTGCCGCCTCCTTGTCGATACGGCCCGGACTTCAAGATCCCCTCCCGCACCGGGTCGGTGAGGTTCAGGCCGGGATGGTCGTACCGTTTCTCCAGCAGGTCCACCACACGAAGCGACTGCCGGGAGCGGCTGAAACCGCCCAGGTCGCCCAGCCCCGGCCCGCCCCGCCCGTCCAGCCGGCCGGAAAGGAGGTCATCCAACGCCCTGGTTCCCGCTTCGCCGAAGGCCGGCTGCCCCAGGTCATGACCCAGGGCGACCGCCTCGGCGAGATCTTCGTTCAGCCGCAGCGCCCGGGCGATGGTCCTGGCCAGCTGGGCCGTCTCCAGGGTGTGGGTCAGCCGGTTCCGGCGGTGGTCTTCGTAAGCGGGGAGGATGCCGGCCTGGGCCTTTTGCCGGAGTCGCCGGAACGCGCGGCTGTACACGATCCGGTCCCGGTCCCGCTGAAAGGAGGTGCGGTAGTCGAACACCCGGCCGTCCTCCCCCAGGGGTCGCCGGCGTTCAGCCCAGGCCGCCCGGCAAGCGTAAGGCGCCAGGGTCGATTCCTCGGCCTCTTCCAGAGCTTTGCGCATGGACCGGGCCATGGCGTCAGGTCTCCTCCGGCCTGTGGGACGGTCCGTGGTGCACATGGGTCAACAGCCATTTTCGAGCAACCAGCAGGCCGACCGGGCTGATCAGGGCGGTGAGACCGTAGATCCACCAGAGGAGACCGGGCCGTTGGGCGCCGGATACCGGAACGAAGCGATCCAGCATGTACCCCGAATAAAAGCCGGTGATCGACTTGGCCAGGAACCATGGAATGGTGGCGATCCCCATGTAGACGCCGACACGGTTCGCAGGCGCCAGGTCGGCGATGTACTCCAGGAAACGAGACGACCAGACCGCCTCCCCCAGGGAGAAGACGATGAAGTAGGAGATCAAGAGCGGGACGCTGGGGCCGGAGACCAGCAGGAAGGTGGACAAAGCGCTGACGGTGGTTCCGACGATCATCATGTCCACCACTTTTTTCTTCTGGGTCAGACCGGCGATCAGCGGAACGAATACCACGATGATCAATGGATTCAGACCGTTCAACCACTCCCACTTCGCTCCCACCTCCGGGGGGAATGCCCGGGTGACATAGTGGGGCATGGTCAGCCACTGGTGGGCGAAAAGGGTGCGCACCGGCAATAAGATAAAAATGAAGAACAGGAACCGGAGATCCAGGATCGGCAGGCTCCGCAGCCGCGCCAACCACCCGGAACGGGGGTCGTGACGGTGGAGATCTTCCGGTCGGACCGTCCGGTCCCGCTGCTCTACTTTCTTCGTAAAAAAAAGGAGATTGACGAGGAGCAGGAGAAGGGTCATGGCGGTGAAAAACCAGAACGCTCCGGCAATTCCGGCGGTCGGGTGCTGCAGTATGTCCCGGTGCTCCACCGAGCCGGCCCAGAATTTTCGGATCAGCGGCGAGACCGATTCGGCGGCCACGATTCCCAGGTTCATGATCGAGTAGAGGATCGCGTAGCCCATGGTCTGGGTCCGCCGGTCGGTGTACTCCTTGATACCGCTGTACAGAGCCGGCTGGATCACTCCCTCGCCCATCGCCATGATCAGGAGGCTGATCCAGGCGACGGCGGCGATCTTGTTCGCGTCGCCGGCCTGGGGGCTCAGGACGTAGATCACCCTTCCCAGAAGGATCACCGTAAGACAGAGGGTCAACGCTCGCCGGACTCCCAGCCGGTCGGAGACCACTCCACCTCCGAGCGCCATGAAAATGGTGACTCCGCCGGTGAACAGGGAAACGCTGACCGTGGACATGCCGGTGCTGAATCCGACGTCCTTCTCCATGAACAGGGTCATCAGGGCCAGCATCCCGAAATACGCGACGCCGTCCCCGAAATTGACGATATTGACCATCCAGAAGCCGCGGGAGGCGGAGAAAAGCAGTTTCAGCGACTCGGCGAGGGACGGCTTTTCTTTGGAATCGGTTTCGGGCATTCGGCCTCCCCTGCATCCAGGCTTGCAGACCACGTCGGCTCAGTCTCGCGGACCGGGACCGACGATGGTACACGATCCGGAGGTGTCCAGGAAACGGGAGCCGTGTCGAACGGTGAATCTCGAAACTGTGGCGCACCCCGCGCCGGGCCGGCGGATTTTCCCTGCCGTCTTGTGTTCCCCCGCCTCAACCGTTACCTTCCTCCCGCCATGGTGAACGAACTCCGATCTCTCGCCCCCCTGGGAAAGGAACTCCGCCGGAAGGCGAAAACCGCCGGCGTGGGACTGATCTGGCGCGCCCAGGCCCGGCAGGCGGCTCAGACCCTGGTCCGGAACGGGAAGGTCGAATCGGCCACCTCCAACAGATCCACCGGCCATGGCATCCAGCTGTTCACCGAGGAAGGGCGCACGGTGCTGGGAAGCCGGGACGACTTCGCTCCGGGCCCGGCCACCTGCCTGATGGAGCGGCTGATCCACGCGGTGAAGCTGGGAGACCGGATCGGCGTGGAGGCAACACCGGCCGCCGGGCTCGTCCCGACCCAGGCGACGGCCCTTCCGCCGGTCCTGACCGATTTCGGCAATATCGACCTGCCCGCCGCTGGAAGACGACTGGTGGAACTGGAGGAGGAAATCCGGGCAGCTGTACCAGGTGCCGGTGTCAAGCTTTCCTATCGAACCGACTTGGACTGCTGGAGGATTCTCCGCTCCGATGGTACCGACGTCCTGTTCGCCATGCCCCGCTGCGGCCTGAGCATGTCCGCCTCGAGCAGCGGCGACACCGGGCGGAACAGCGTGGGCGCTTCGCTCCACCATCCGAGCCCGCTCTGCCCGTGGGATGACCGGTTCGTCGCACGGTTCCTGCGACGGTCGATCGATGCCGCCCGGCTGGCCATGGCGCTTCCCGGCGCCCCGAACCATGAAGCGGGCAGCTTTCCTTTGGTCATCGACTACGCCCTGGCCAAAGGACTGGCTCACGAGGCGTTCGGCCACGCCGCCGAGGCCGACGGGTACCGCTCTTCGATCCTGGCGAAGAACGGCCGGTTCGACCAGGGGAGAAAGGTGGGAGCGGACCACGTCTCCATCATCGATGAGCCGGTGGAGGGCGACCATGCCTGGCAGCCTTACAGCGCCAGCGGTGTGGGGCGGCAACGAACGGTGATCGTGGAGAACGGCGTGCTGCTTCACGGCCTTTCTGATCCGTGGTCCGCCGTCCAGGGGGGAGTCCCCCTCTCCGGAGCCGGCCGCGCCGAATCGTTCCGAAACGCTCCGATCCCCCGGATGAGCAACATCCGCCTGGAATTGGACGAACCGCTCCCCACCTCCGGCGCCTTCGAGGATTACGGCCCGGAAGAGGTGCGGGATCTCCTGGCCGGCGCCGGAGTGTTCCGCCGCCACAAGGCGATCTCCTTCCTTTCCGGCTACCGGGGCGGACAGGTGAACACAGCCAGCGGAGATTTCGTCTTCAACTGCAAGGCGATCTACAAGCTCAGTGAAACCGGGGTCGAGCTCCGCAAACCGGCCATTTTCTCCGGTTCCATGTTCGGCGCGCTGGAATCGATCCGGGAAGGGTTCGGCCCCCTCCTCCTCGACGCGCTGGGGTACTGCGGGAAGTGGGGCCAGTCGGTGACATCCAGCGGAGGGAGCCACTGGTTCCTGGTCCTGGACAGGCACCCGGACGTTCATCTCGGGGGCAGATGAATATGCTGGACCGATTCCTCCAGGCGGTGCGTTCGTTTCGAACCGACGGGATGACCGTAGAGGGCTGGTCCGTCTTCTTCAGCGAGTCCCGCCGGCTCGGCCTGGGTGTCAAGGACGCTCAGATCGGCGGCGCCCACGCACCCCTCTCCATGAGCGAGGCGTGCGGGGCCCGTTACCTTTTGATCTGGAGCGACGGACTTGTGAGCCGGGGAAGCCTGGAGCGGAAAAAGGTGGGGGAAGACGTCGAGGAGGCTCTCCACGAGGCCCGGGGGACGGCGTTCGACGACCCGGACTCGGCTCAAGTGATGGGTCCGCAGGAGTTTCCGGAGGTTTCGCTGCACGACGAAGGTGTCGCTTCCTTGTCCAACGGCGCCGTCGAGACGATCGAGCACAGGCTCGCCGTCATACGCGCCCTGGTGCAGCGTGAGGACTGCGAGACCTGGTCCGGTTCCCTGGGCGCGTCGGAGGCGGAAGCCCGTCTTGTCACTTCCGCCGGCCTGGACGTAACAGGCCGGGGCACTTCGTTCGGCTGGCACGTCACGCTCAACGGGGAGGCGGGAGACGGGTTCGCCGGCAGGGCGATGGAAACCGGGGACCAGTTCGGGAGCCGCCTGGAACGGCTGGCGAAGACGGCGCGGGAACTTTCCCGGGATGGAGAGCCGATGCCCGGCGGTGTACGAACGGTCCTGTTGCATCCGAACGTTGTGGAAAGCTACGTGATCGGCACGCTCCTGGGGAACCTGGAGGGAGCGGCGGTGATGAACGGGGAGGGCTATTTTCGGAAGGAGCAGTTCGGCGGCTCCGAACCGGTTCTCCGGCAGGACCTGAACCTGCGCCTGGATCCCCTGCAGCCGTTGAAGTCCGGCTCTTACCGATTCACCGTGGAAGGGGTTCCGGCGGCCCGGTGCCGTTTCCTCGAAAACGGCCGGCTGCGCCACCCGGTTCTGAACCTGAAATACGCCCGGCGTTTCGGCGCGCCGCCGACCCCGGTGCCTGCCGGCATGGATACCCTGTTCCTGGAAGGGCCGGAAGAACTGGGCGAAGCCGAGGGGTATGCCGCCGCCGAAGCGTTGGTCCTGTCGGTCCTGGGCGTTCACACCCAGGATCGCTCCAGCGGCGATTTCTCCCTTTCAACCTCCCAGGCCCTCCGCCTGGGAGGCGGACGTTTTCTCGGCCGTCTGCGAGGCGCCCTCTCCGGAAACCTGTTCGACCTGCTCCGGTCCGACGAGCTTCGCCTGGTTCGCTTCCAGGGGGAACCGGCTCCAGGCCTGCTGGTCCGTTGCCGGTTCGACCCGAAATAGGAAACAGAAGGCCCGCTCCGGCGGATCAGCCCTGCAGGACCTTCGGGAACAGCAGGTTGTTCTCGAGATGGATGTGGGTCATGATCTCCCGCTCCAGCTCTTCCAACCCGTTGTAGAGAGCCCTCCAGGTGGTGCAGGCTTCCTCGGGCGGGACCAAATTGTGAGCCAGTTCCCGGGTCTTCGCCAGGTTGACGCCGTGCTCCACGTGCTCTGCTTCCATAACGCTGATCGGTCCCATCGCCATGGCGCCCTGCCCGGCCAGGATCGCCGGGAAGAGAATCTGTTCTTCCTTCTGGAGGTGGCTTTCCAAGGCGACTTGGATATGTTCAAGGTGTTCCCGGAGGCCGTTCGGAAAGGAAGCCTTCTCGCCATGAACCTCTTCGACCTTCCGAGCCATCTGGAGCAGTGGAGGAAGATCGCGCCGGTGGCCCTCGTGATAGACATCCAGGATGTGCTGGATCAGTTCGGGGATCGGCGCTTCATCCCACCGCGTATCGTCGCCGGTCTTTTCTTCCCGCCCGATCTCGTCCAGGATCGCCTGGAGTTCCAGTCCCTGGGCCGAGACCGCCTCTCCCAAGGTCCGTTTCCCGCCGCAGCAAAAATCGATCCCGTGCCGGTGAAACACCCGTACCGCCGCAGGGCGGGTCAGGGCCAGGTCACCAAGTGTTTGCGTTTCAAGAGTCGTAGTCATCATTTTTTTCCTCCCGCACCGACCCACTGCAAGCGGCATTCCAGAAACACGACCCTGTACATAGAAGGA
>CAZZIV010000125.1:0-9148 GCA_964654385.1 uncultured Acidobacteriota bacterium
CATCCGCCTGCCCCGGCCCGGGAATGGGCTTCTGTGGACACGGCGAAGTACCGATGCCTGGAGAAGAAATCGAGTAGGAAGCCGTTCCTGGCCGATCTAGCTTCATCGTTGGAGCCCGGGCCATGAACGATCTGCAGGCTCGAAAAGATGCCGCCACGGTGTTCGACAGAAACCTGGTGGTCCTGGCCGGCGCCGGAACAGGAAAAACCTCCCTGCTGGTGGAACGGTTTCTGAACCTCCTGGGCGCAGGTCACGCAGGGATCGAACAGTTGACCGCCATCACCTACACGGAGAAGGCGGCGGGGGAGATGCGGACCCGCCTGGCCGCCGGCCTGGAAAAGCTGCTGGAGCTGACCGGGAAACCGGGCGATCGGGAAGAAGGCCGCGACGAAGCGCACCGTTCGTTCGACGGGCTGGTTCGGGAACAGGGGCTGGAGCGGAAACAGGTACATGCCCGAATCCTGGACGCCCTTCGCAGGATCGACCAGGTGCAGGTGGTGACCATGCACGCCTTCTGCGGAAACCTGCTCCGGTCGTTCCCTGTGGAAGCCGGCATCGACCCGGGATTCCAGGTAGATACCGGGGACCGGTTCGCCACGATCCAGGAGGAGGAATGGCCGCCGTACGTGGCCGGGGAGCTGTCGGAAAAGGCGCCCCGACGGAAGCTGTGGGAAGAGCTCCTGCCCCAGGTCGAACTGGAATCGATCCGGGAGGCGGCGTTCGGCTTGGCCTCGTTCTCGACGCCGCGGGAGGTCCTGGACCGGCCGGCCCCCGAGATCGATCCCCGGACACTCCTGGGCGAGCCGGTGCGCAAGCTCCTCGGCGACCTGGAGCGGCTGCTGGACCGACGGACGAAGGAGGGGAAACCGTCGAAAGGCGTGGAACGAACCGCCGCCCTGGCAGGAGGGTTCCGCCTGTTCCTCGAAGAAGGGCTGGAGCGACTGCGGGAGCATGCGGCAGGGAACGAGGATTTAAGAGACCTCCTGAACCTCCGTTCCCTCTACCGGCCGTCGAGCGCCAAGGGGTTCGAGGGGGTGGACGCCGCCGACCTGAAGGAGGTGCTGAAATCGTCGCAAGTGTTGCTCCGGGAAATGCTCGAGGCCGACGACGTCATCGCCGGGAAGATTCTCCGGATCGCCGCGCCGTTCGCCCACAGGGTCCGGGACCGGCTTCTCCGGGAAGGGTTCCTGACGTTCGACGCCATGACCCGCCTGACCCGGGATCTTCTGCTGGACCGGCCGGAAGTTCGCCGGGCGGTGCGCCGGAAGATCCGAACCCTCATGGTGGACGAGTTCCAGGACACTGATCCGGTTCTGTACGACATCGTGCTTCTCCTGGCGGAGACGGTGGAGGGGAAGGCGGCCGACCCGTACCAGGCCGAGTTGGAACCGGGAAGACTGTTCGTGGTAGGCGACGCCAAACAGTCGATCTACCGATTCCGGGGGGCCGATTACTCGGCGTTCCGAAGAGCGGTGGAACGGATCGAGGAACAGGGCGGCCGGGTGTTGCACCTGACCACCAACTTCCGGACCGTGCCGGAGATCCTGGAGCCGGTGAACCGGTTGTTCCGCCCGGAGGAAGGAGGCTCCTGGGTCGAATCGGACTGCCAGCCTCCGTATGTCCCGATCGACCCTTTCGCCGAACCGGGCGACGGCTCGACGCCGAAGGTGGAAGTCTGGAGCACCGAGGGGGAAAGACGATTGAACGCCGACGCCCGGCGGAAGAAAGAGGCGGAAACGATCGCCGACGAGTTGCAAGGGCTGGTGCGGGAGCACGGCCGCGGAGCGCTGGCGAAGGTGTCGATCCTGCTGCGGAAGTGGACCGGCCTGCCGATCTACCTGCGGGAGCTGCGGGCCCGGGAGATCCCTTACGTGGTCGATGGAGGGAAAGGGTTCATGGAGCGGCCGGAGGTGACGGTGTTCCTGACCCTGGCGCGGACGCTGGCCCGGCCGGCGGACTCGGCCGCCCTTCTCGGTTACCTCCGCTCTCCTGTGGGAGCGGTCTCGGACCGGGCGCTGGCCCGGTACGCCCAGGCGGGCGGATCCTGGGACCATCGAAACGCCGATCCGGATCTTCTCTCGGAACATCCCGAGGTACAGGAAGCTTTCGACATCCTGGCACGGATCGGTGCAAGGATCCGGGACCTGCCGGCGGACCTGGCAATCCAGGCCGTTCTCCGGGAATCGAAGCTGCATCTCACCTCCGCACTGGCGTTCGAGGGATCCCAGCGGATCGCCAACCTGGAAAAACTTTGCGCCCAGGCGGCGGAGTTGGGCCGGGACGGCCGGCTCTCCCTGGCGGAAATGATCGACGCGCTCCAGGACGAGCGGGTGAGCGAATCGGACACCGAATCGCCGATGGCCGACGAGCGGACCGAGGCGGTCCGGATTCTCACGGTGCACAAGGCGAAAGGGCTGGAGAACGACATCATCATCATCCCGGATCTTTCGTCTGGATCCACAACCAGGAAACCGGGCCGGGTGATCGCCGTTCCACAGGCGCAGGGAACCGTCTTCGGCGCCGCGCTGCAAGTGGCGGGGATCCGGAACCTCCTGTTCGTGCGTCACCGGATGGAGGAAGCCGCCCACCTTGCCGCCGAAAACCTGCGGCTGCTGTACGTGGCGATCACCCGTCCCCGGAAGCGGTTGATCCTGATCGACGATCCGGACCACCGGTCCGACTGGGCCTTGGCGCTGGATCCCTTGCGGACGAGGGCGGACGGGGAGGTTCTCTTCCGAAACGTCCTGGAGGGTAAGGAGGGCGGTTTGCGCCTGGGGGAACGACCGGTGAACCTGGCGGCGAACCGGCACGTCGAGCCGTTCCGGGCCGCCGTGAAGAAACTGGAAGAGAGCCTCGGCCCGCCCTTCGACGCCCCGTCCCGGATGGATCATCTCCGCGCCGCGCCGGCCGAGGAGCCGGACGGGAACGAGGCATCCCTTCTGAAACGGGAGAGGAGCCTCCGGATCGGACTCGCCGTGCACCAAGCCCTGGAACGCTGGGATCCGGACCGGGAGGATCTTCCCCCGGTCCTCGATTCCCACGGGGAGGATCCGTGCCCGCAAGACGGAGAAGAGGTCCGGGAGCTGCTGGACCGGTTCGCCCGTGGGCCGCTGGAGAAGAAGCTGCGCGACGTGCGGATCCTGGGCCGGGAACTGCCGATGCTCCTGATGAACGAGAACGGCCGGAGATGGCGCGGCGTGATCGATCTGCTGTACCAGGACGCCGACGGCAACCTGGTGGTGGCCGACTACAAGACCGACGCCGGCCTGACGGAGGAGCAGGCCCGGGAACGGTACCGCGACCAGCTGCGGGTGTACGGAGAAACGGTCCGGCGGGCGGCCGGCCTGGAACGGCCTGTCGGACTGGAACTCTGGATGATCCGGGACGGACGGATCGTTCCAGTCTGACCCGGGAGACCGGTTCCCCGGCCCCGGGAGCAGGAATTCTTGTACAATGGGCCCGATGAACAAGCCTCCTCTCAGCCGGAGCACCCGGATTTTTGCCCGGTGCGTGATCCTGGCCGGATTTACGCCGCTGATCTACCTCTTTCCGCTACACCCTCCGGTCTCCCTTCTCTCCCCTCCCGCCCTTTTCTTCGGGATCCTGGCGGTCCTCTCCGCCCTGATCACCATGAACTACCGGGGACTTCTCCGGGGTTCCATCGACCGGCAGGTCAATACCGCGTTCGTTTTCCCCCTTCTCTTCCTGGTGGAACCGACCACGGTCATCGTGATCCTCTGGTCGGTGGCCCTGGCCGACGGAGTGCTTCATCCCCGGAAACCGCTCTCGGTCTTCTATAACATGGGTCAGCTCAGCCTGGCCGCCGGGAGCGCCGTGGCGGTGCTTCGCCTAGGGAAGGTCCCGGTCCCCTTTACCCAGGACCCGTCTCCGTCGCACCTGCCGGCGGTCTTCCTGGCCCTGCTCACTTTCACCCTCTTGAACGAAATCCTGACCCAGACCATCGCGTGCCTGGCCGGCCGGCGGAAATTCTCCCTGGCCGCCGGGATCAGCCGCAGTGCCGCCCTCACCGAACTGCTCTGCGTCTGCTTCGGCGTCGGCCTCCTGCTGCTGTGGACCGCCCGGCCCTGGTACGCGGCGGCCGGCGCCGCGGCGCCGTTCATGGTGATGTTCCTCATCATCGAACTGGCCCGCCGGGAACAACAGGTGGAGCGGGAGCACGCCGCCCTGGGATCGCTGCAGGAACTGGGGCTGGAAATCGGAGCCGAGCTGGAATCCGACCGTCTGTACCAGACCCTGGTCCGGGCGGCGAGCGAGGGCATCAAGGTAGGCGGAGCGATCCTGGGGGTCGCGAGAAGGCCGAGCGAGCCCTGCCGGGTGGTGTCCGCCTGCGGCGTTTTCTCCGAATCGGCGCCGGACACGCTGTGCCCTCATTGCGCCGAGCGGATGGCCTTTCCCCATTCCACTTCGATCCTGCTCGATCCTCGGAACCCGCCTCACCCGGAGAAATGTGAATTCACGAAGGTGAACGCGGTGGAGTTCGTCCTGACGCCGTTGAACTCCTCCGGCGGGCTCCCCGCCCTGCTGGCGGTCGGACGGGGTGAAGAGCGCCGGAGATTCACCGGATACGATCTGCAGGCGATGGATACCCTGCGCGGGTTCGCGGATATGGCGCTGGCCAACTCCCACCTGTTGTCCGAAATGCGGGAGATGCACGAGCGCCTCACCCAGAGCGAAAAGATGTCGGCCCTGGGCACCCTGGTCTCCGGCGTGGCCCATGAATTGAACAACCCGCTCACCACCGTCATCGGCTACGCGGAAATGCTGCAGAGGCAGGAGCAGGAAAGCTCCCGGCGAACCATGCTGGAAGCGGTGGTCCGGGAAGGCAGGCGCTCGGCCCGGATCGTCAACAACCTGCTGACCTTCTCCAGGAAGAGGAAGCCGAACAAGGAAGCGACCAACCTGAACGTCCTGGTGCGTCAGATCCTGGAGCTGCGAGCCGTTGAGCTGACTCACAACGAGATCCAGGTGGAGAACCGGCTTGCTTCCGGACTGCCGCCGGTCCTGGCCGACCCGAACCAGATCCAGCAGGTGATCATGAACCTGATGATCAACGCCGAACACGCGGTGGCCGACATCGCTTCGGATCGATGGATCCGGATCCGGTCGTATTGCAGGGACGACCGGGTGGTGCTGGAAGTCCAGGACAACGGCCCCGGGATTTCGGAAGAGAACGCCGCCGACATCTTCCTGCCGTTCTACACGACGAAAGAGGTCGGCCGGGGGACCGGGCTGGGGCTCTCGATCTGTTACGGCATCATCACCGAACACAAGGGAGAGATCCGCCACCAGTCACCGGATGAAGGAGGCGCCCGGTTCGCCATCTCCCTTCCGGTCCTCCATGCAGACGCACCGCGCAAGAAACCGGACCGGGAGGCTTCACCGCGAACCGAGGCCGGAGGCCGGATCCTGGTGGTGGACGACGAGCCGGCGGTGGCGGAAATGGTTCACGCGGTCCTCGATGAAGCGGGCTGGAAGGTTTCTTCCACCGTGTCCGCCACCGACGCTCTGAACCTGATCGGCACCGAAACCTACGACATCATCCTGACCGACGTGGTGATGCCCGGCATGAACGGGATGGAATTTTACGAGGCTCTCGGTTTCCGTCGACCGGAACTGCTCCCTCACGTGGTGTTCATCACCGGAGATTCGGTACGGCGGCAAACCATGGACTTCCTGGAAAACGTCCGAAACGATTACCTGCTGAAGCCGTTTGAAGAGATGGAACTGCTCTCCACCCTCAGCCGGGTCTCCGGGAGACTGCAGGCGAGCCGGCAATAAAAAACCGCAGCCTGGCCCGGGCCCACTTGCCGGCGTACTCGACCCCGATCCGGGCGGTGGCCCGGATCTCGTCCTCGTCGGGCCGTTCCCCTTCTTCGATCCACAGGCCGGCCCGGTTACCGGCCCGTCTCCCGCGCACTCCCACCAACGACACCCCGGAAAAGGACCGGTCGATCCGGAACCGGCGGGCCAGCCGGCCGGGGCCCCGGGCCGAAAGACCGCCGTCCTCCGGCTCCGCCGCCCGCAGGAGGACGGCGGAGGGGATCCCGCGTTCCCCTGCCACCACGTTCATGCAATGGTGCATTCCGTACACCAGGTAGACATAGGCGACACCGCCGGCCCGGAACATCGGTTCGTTGCGAGCGGTCCGGCCCCGATACGCGTGGGAAGCCCGATCCTCCGGCCCGTCGTAGGCTTCGGTCTCCACGATCCGCCCCCGGAGCACCTGCCCGTCTTCCATCTTCCGGCAGAGAACGGCCCCCAGGAGCTCCCGGGCCACCAGGATCCCGTTTCGCCGGTAGAACGATCGTGTCAGGGCGCGCAAGGATCGGCCCCCCCCTGGATTCCGTCGATTCCGGGTCGTCGGCCTCTTCGGCCACCCACCGCCCCAGATTCCTCGATATCGTAATCAATTTCTGATGGAAATCGCATCTTCGTCGTTGTATACCCAATGCCGTGTTCGGAAATCCGCCCATCGGAGCCCACCTGCGGAGGCGTCCTGTTTCCGGCCTGGTCGCCGCCGGCCTGGTTCTTTGCGCCTGGATCGCACCGGTGGCGGCCTCCGGGCCGGTGGCCGGGCCGGAATCGGTGGACCTACTGCAGGCCAGGATCCAGGAACTGGAAACCGAGCTGTCCCGGACCCGCCGGGACCTGGCCCGGTGGAAAGAGACGGAGCTGAAGCTCCGGATCGAGGCCGCCCTGGCCGGCTCGGAGACCGGCCCGATCGCCCTGTTCCAGCTTCCCCGATCCCAGGGCGGTTACCTGGAAGAGGTCCGCACCCAGGTGGTGGAAACGATCGTGAAGCTGGAAGCCGCCGGAGAAGCGACCCTGCCCGCCGCCGATTTCGTGGCCCGGGGCGACCGGGCGATGAAGCACGGCTTCTACAAGGAAGCCTACAGCGCGTACGCCCGGGCCTACCGCACGGCGGTGGAATAACCGGTGGGCGACACCCTCCTCCCCGCCCGGTTCGTCCGGCGTCCCAACCGTTTCATCGTGGAAGCCGAACTCCCGGCAGGAGAGGTTGTGCCCTGTCACCTGGCCGATCCAGGCCGGCTGAAGGAACTGCTGCTTTCCGGGGCCGAACTCCGCCTGGAAACGGTTCCGCCGGAACGCTCCCGGAAAACCCGGTACACGGTGGCGCTGGTCCGGGCGCAGGATCCGCCCCGCCCCTGGGTTTCGGTGAACACCTCCCTTCCGAACCGGCTGGCGGCGGACCTGATCGCCGGGAACCGGATCCCGGCGTTCCCCTGCTGTACGGCCTTGCGCCGGGAGGTGAAACGGGGCGGCAGCCGGTTCGATTTCCTGCTGACCGGTCCGGCCGGGGAAGAGACCTGGGTCGAGGTGAAATCGGTCACCCTGGTGGTGGACGGCACCGCGCGCTTCCCCGACGCCCCGACCACCCGGGGAGCCCGCCACCTCCGGGAACTGACGGAGATCGTCCGGGAAGGGGGACGGGCGGCGGTCCTGTTCGTGGTGCAGCGGGACGACGCCCGGCAGGTGGAGCCGAACCGGGAGACCGATCCTACGTTCGCCGAGGCGCTGGAGGTGGCCCGGAACGCCGGCGTGTCGATCCACGCCGTTCGTTTCCGGCTGGAAGGCGATGGTTCGGCGGCGTTCCTCGGCCCTCTGCCGGTGGTGCTGCCTTATGACCGGTGATCTCCTTGTGCCCGTCCGACTCAGCGGCGGTGAGACCCCACGGTGAATCTTTGTGGCCCGGTGCGCGGACTCCTGTACAATTCTGAGCCTGACCGTTCCCTCATCCATGGAGACTCGCCATGATCGACACGAAGCTTTATTCGGAACATCTCGCGGTGCTGAACAGGCAGCTGACCTATTCCCTGGAACGATCCGCGAAAAAAGGCCGCGCCCTGGACGGTGTCCTGTTTCACGCCGGAAGATTGACCGAGTACCATGCCGACGATCAGATGATCGTGCTTCACGAGACGCCTCATTTCCGGCGCTGGGTTCCTTTGACCGGCCCGGAGCACCTGGTCCTGGCCCGGCCGGGGAAACCTCTCGTGGTCGTTCGCGTGACACCCAGGGACTTCTGGTACGACACCTCTCCCCCGGCCCGGTCGTACTGGGAGGACGCGGTCGACTTGAGAGAAACGGAGACGTTCGAGCAGGCTTTGAAGGAGGCCGGCAGCCTGGACCGGATCGGTTGGATCGGGAGCAGCCGGGAGGCGGCGGAGCAGGCGGGGATCCCGGTGGACCGATACGAGCCCGCGGAGCTGATGGCGCCGATGGACTGGCACAGGGCGTACAAAACCTCCTACGAGGTGGAGCACCTTCGGATCGCCGCCAGGAAAGCGGGCGCCGGACACCGGGCCGGCCTGGAAGTTTTCAGGGCCGGAGAATCGGAACGGGAGATTCACTGGGCCTATCTGAAAGGGGCCGCTCACCTGGAGTGGGAAGTTCCCTACGAGACGATCGTCGCCCTGGACGCCAAGGGGGCGATTCTTCACTACCAGCACAAGCGGGGGAAGGAAGCGGCCCCAGGAAAGGTGCTGCTGATCGACGCGGGAGCAGCCAGCGCGGGTTACGCCTCGGATATCACGAGAACCTGGACCGGCGATAACGCCGACCCGGTCTTCGTGGAAATGGTCCGGCGGATGGACGCCTGCGAGCAGGAGCTGACCACGATGGTCACACCGGGACGGGATTACAGGGAGATTCACATCCGGTCCCAGGAGAAGGTCGCGTCGATCCTGGCCGACACCGGTGTTTTCAAGTGTGCCGCCGAGGAGGCGATGGCGAAGGGGCTGAACCGGGCGTTCTACCCCCACGGCGTCGGCCATCACCTGGGGTTGCAGGTTCACGATATCGGCGGCAGGCAGAGCGATCCTGACGGAGGGGAAACTCCACCTCCGGCCGAGTACCCGGCGCTCCGGACGACCCGCGCCTTGGAGCCGGGGCACGTGGTCACCATCGAACCCGGACTCTATTTCATCGAGATGCTGCTGGAGCCGGTCCGGAACGGCGCCGACGCCGCGCTGGTGGATTGGAAGCTTGTGGACCGGCTGGGCGGGCCCGGGGGGGTCCCGATCGCGGACCACAATGTCTGCACCGATCGCGAGCCGCCGAACCTGACCCGCTCACACGCTCCCTCCCTCTCATGAGGTCCAAATCT
>CAZZIV010000126.1:0-9146 GCA_964654385.1 uncultured Acidobacteriota bacterium
CTTTCGACGCCGTGGTGCGCCGAGAGCGCGCGCCGCGGCGCGCGCGGAGGCGTGAGCGGAGGACGTCGCGGAGGCGATGCGGGGGGGGGGGGGGGGGGTAGGCAGGAAGGAAGAGCCCGGCTTTCGCGGGGTCATCGGGTCGTTCGCGAGATACACAAAAAAAGGGGAGGGACTTGCGTCCCTCCCCTCGGGTGTGAACCCTTTACCCTGAGTGGATCAGGGGCAGGTGTCCGGATCGGAGGGAAGTTCTCCGTCCCGCTTGGCGTCGCCCCAGGTCTGGGTGCCTTCGTTGCAGAAGGTGCCGGCGGTCGCCTGGCGGACCAGGTAGTAGAAACCGCTCCCGAGAACCGGAGTGTTCGGCGCCGACACCGAGTTGGTGTTGACGTCGTTCACCAGACAGCTGTTGACCGAGTTGGCGAAGCTGGCACCGGCAAGCAGCGTGCCCAGGTCGCCTTCGATCGCATCAACAGTGAACGCGCTGGCCCAATCGATGCTGGTTTTGGTGTTGAATCCGATCGGGTCGTTGAACCCGAGGTTCCCGGAGGCCGGGCAGTTCACCGTCACCGTCAGGAAAGCGGTGTCGGTGCCGGAACAGGTGTTCGTTGAAGAGCACCGGGCCTTGACACCGTAGTTGGTTTCCGCCGGAGGCACTTCCACCAGGACCGGGTTATCGGTCCAGTCGCGGAGCATCGTATCGGTGCCTTCGATGAGGCTGTTGTTGTTGTCATCGCTCCAGAACTGGTACTGCAGCGTACCGTCGACGCAGACCGTCGCGCTGCTCCCTTCCGCGGTGAGTTCGACCACTCCGCCAGGCGCGGCAACCGTGTCTGCGGGCAGGTTGCTGGCCAAGGCGGCCGAGAGGCCCGAACACAGGGTGCTGCAAGTGGCGGCCGGAGCCGGAGTGGCCGTGTCCACCCCCAGGGTAGCCGCGTTGGACAGGGCGTTGGTGACCGTTACGTCATCGATGTACCAGCCATCGTCCCCGGTCCAGCCTTCAGGAAGACCGAACAGCTCGTTGTAGTCCTCCCCGGGAGCCGCCACCCCGATCGAGGTGAACAGGAACCGGAGCTTCAGCCGGAAACCGCGGAAACGGCTCAGGTCGAAGGCCGACTCCACCCAGGTGCCGGGGCCGACGGAGCCGGCGAACGATTCGCCCAGGCCGTCGGTCGCGGACCCGACCTGGGTCGGGTTGTACACCGACTGGAACCCTGTGTGGCCCAGGTCGGTGAAGACGAATTCGGGGAAGCAGGTGGACGAAGGTCCGAGCCTCCGGTTCGGATCGGTCGGATCGAAGAAGTCGTCTTCGTTGGAACCGTCGTCGATCGGATCGAAAACGCATTCCGTGAAGTTGTCCGTGCCCTGGGAGTGGTAGAGGTTCTTGTAGGGGAAGATCTTGATCCACACGCCCTGCTCAAGGCCGGAGTTGTTGACTTTTTTCACCATCACGACGCCCCGGTCCGGGGTTTCTCCGCCGGGGGAGTTCACCGTCCGGCTGTCGATCAGGGAGACCTGGTGTTTGAAGCTCAGCACGGAAGTCGCCGCCGTGTCCAGGTTGACTGGATTGGTTGTGGCGATCGCGTCCAGCTGAGACAGATGGTAGGTGTCGAATCCGGCGTTGGCCGCATCCGGGTGGGATCCCATGTGCAGGGAATCGTTGCCGCTGAAGGCGCGGCCGCCGTCCGGAGAGTTGGTCGGTGTGTGAGTGTGGAAGTCGTACCACTCGTCCGGTTCGCCGAAGAAGCTCTGGCCGAGAAAGCAGACCGTCCGGCCGTAAGCGTTGGAGTTGATGAAGTCCGGGTTGCTGTACTGGCAGCGGTAGCCGTCGGACGCCGCGTTGGTACCTGAAACGGTTGCGTCCAGGTTCATGGTGGTGAACGCGCCGAAAGTGCCGCTGTCGAAGGACTCGAGGAAAGTGGTCGGGCCGCTGCCCGCCGTAGCCACGTTCAGGTCGAGATCCATCACCAGCTTGATCGGAGAGACCAGCGTGTCGAAATCGGCCCCGGACAAGGAGACGTTGAACTCGGCGGTCAGGTCGTCGAAGACCCCCGCCCTGTTGGCGGTGTCCGCCACCTGGAAGGTGAACGGCACCGTGGCGGTTTTCTCTTCGTACGGCCCGAAGGAGCCGAGCGCTACCGTCGGGTTGCTGACGCAGTTGATGGTGGGTGAGTTGGACGAAACGCGGGCGATGACGTTGGTGAGGTTGCTTCCGGTGTTGTTCCGGAAGGTCGCCGTCATGTCGACGGTTTCGCCGGCGTCGGCGTATCCGTCGTTGTCGCCGTCATCAGTGAGCGAGTAGGTCACCACGCTCATCCGCCCGAGAGGCATGAGCACCGCGGTGGTCGCCGAGCGCAGGCCCTGCTTGGCCGGATCAGGATCGTCGTTGCAGCCCTCGTCGATGTATTCGGCGGTGACGAACGGGAACTGGGTTCCGACCTGGGAAACGAAGAGCGAGCCGTTCTCGAAGGAACCGTTCACCAGCCGGCCGTCCACGTCGAACGTCGGGCTGATCGGGATCGATCCCTTGAACTCGTCGCCGCCCATGTTGCCGGTCTGGTTCAGGTAGATGACTTCGGAGTCTTCCCGGTTCGGGCTGTAGACTTCGACGACGATATCGGGCGTGCCGTCGTTGTCGCAGTCGTTGTCGTCGTCCGGGTCGAGTCCGTCGCCGTCGAAATTGCAGTCGTTGATGCCTGCGCCGAAGCGGGTCCAGGGGGATCGCTCGATCGCTGTGACTTCGATGACCGCGCTGCCTTCGTAGAAGTTGGTGGTCTGGAGTTCCATGCTGGCACACTCGGAGACGCCGGTGCAGTCGGTGGCGTCGGGCACCAGGTTGATTTCACGCCATTCCACCACCACGTCGTCGACGGTGGCGCCGTAGCTCTTGGCCCCGGGCTGGTCCTGAGGCGTTCCTTCAAAGAGCACGTAGCCGAAGGCGCCCCGGAACGTATCGCCCGTCGTGTCTTCACCGAAGATGTCTTCCATGGTGGTGACACGAAGGTCGGGCCCGTTCCAGATCGACATATCCGAGTTCCGCAGCGGCCCGTTGGCCGTGACGAACTCGTCGGTGGAGCCGTCGCCGTCGTCGTCGACGTCGTCGTCCGGCGGATAAGCGGTGCCGAACGGTCCGCCCAGGGCCGATCCCTGTTTGGACGAGTTGAACCAGCAACTCTGCTCGCCGACGCGGTTGTTGCCGGCAGTGCCGTTGAAGTTCTCGCTGCCGCCTTCCACGTACTGGGCGAACATCGGGTAGCCGGCGTTCTGTCCCTGGTGGGCCGGTCCCCCGAGAGCCGGGTTTCCGTTTCCGCCGACCGGCCCATACGCGCCGCCGGCGAGGTTGAAGATGCCGGAGTCGGCCTTGACGTCCATCGGCTCGAGAGCCGCGGTGTCGGTATCGAACTCCCAGGTGAACAGGGAGAGATCGTCCGCCAGGTCCATGGACATGTTCCAGGCGAAATCGACCAGTTCGACCCTGTGATCGACGCCGTTGACTTTATGGATTTCAGGCGTCTGCAACACCTCGAACCACATGAGTTGGCCGTTGAAGCCGGCCACGGATTCGGTGGCCTGGCAGCGGTTCGGGCCGCTGTTCCCGTCGGCGAGACAGTTGGTAAGGCTGCTGCTGCCGCTGTTGTTGCCGATCAGGCCGGTGTGCCAGACACCGCCGTCGCCGGAGGCCAGCCCGTTCTGGGTCTGCCAGCCGCAGCCGCCCGCCGTGCCGTAACCCCGGTCCAGGGCCCCGCCGACCCCGGCGGGATCCCGGTCTTCACCGGTGTCCAGGAGGTTGTTGAAGTTCAAGTCCTCGGACCACAGGGTCGGCTTGGACACGATGCTGTCGATGTCGCTGGTCGACGTGACACCGGCGGTGAAACCACCGTCGCCGCCGTCGAAGTCCCAGGGAGAGTTGAGAGCCGGGTTGGTGGCGGTCAGGTCGGACCATGTCCAGCCTTCCACCCGGTAATCGAGGCCCGGGTCGGTCAGGTCGGAGTTGACCGTCGGATTCTCGATTTCGTCGTTGTCGTAGTCCTTCACCTGGGTCCCGCCGGTGGGGAAGTCGGTGCTGTAGTAGGTGGAGTTTTCGTCCACATCCAGCGTATGGCGAGAGATCGCCAGGCCGGGAGTGGATTTACCGGAAGCGGGCGCAGAGATCCCGAGGATCATCTCGACGTCCGTCTGGGGAGTCACGCCGGTTCCGATTTCCACGTTGAAGTGGGCCGCCATGGCGCTGCCGCTGGGGATATCACCGATCAGTTTCGGAGAGTCGGTGATGGTGACGGCGGGACAGGGCGGGTTGTTCTCACGGTTCGGATCGGTGCAGTCGGTGCTGTAAGGCTCGCAGGTGGCCGGACTGTCCGTATCGGGCAGAACGCAACGGAGGGAGGCCTCGGCGTCCACGAGGGTTTCGCCCTCGTTGCTGGCGAAGGCCAGGCCGTAGCCGACCGATTCTCCCGCGTCCATGTATTCGTCGGCGAAGCCGAATTCGAATCCGCCGCGCAGGTTGGTCTCGCAACCTCCGTCCAGGACGAAGGTGGCGTTGGCGCCGACCTTGCCGAAGACCAGGTTCCCGAACTGCAACCGCGTGGTGCAGTCCACGCTGCTGGTGGCGACCCGCTGGATGTCGCCGTTGGGAACGTTGCTTTCTTCGTCGGCGTAGGTGACGCGGACGAACTGGCCGTGCCGGACGTCCAGGACCCCGTTGCCGGGATCCGGGGCGGTGCCGTCGGACATCTGGAGCTGGTCGGAGACGAATCGAAGGGAAGTGCCCTGCTTGGTGAACACGATCCCGGTTTCGGTATCGACCACGGTGGTGCCGTCGGTATCCAGGACGTCCACGGTGACCCGGGAGCTGATCTCCCCTTCGGTCAGGCCGGCCTGGGGATCCAGGGCGTCGTCCAGTTCGTTGACGGTGATGGCGGCCAATTCGTTGCACACGTAGGTGCCCTGGTCGAAGCGAACCGAGGAGCCGAGGCAGACGCCGCCGCTGATCACGACCGCGTAGTTCTGGCTGCCGGTAACGCCGTTGGCGATCACGTTGACCGTCCAGGCGCCGGTCAGCCCGGCGACCTGGTTGAAGGCGTCCGGCACGCTGCAGGTGCCTCCGCCGCAGTCGCTGTCCTGGTTGCAGATGATCGTGCCGTCGTTGGAGCAGACCATGGAGGCTCCGTTGGCGTCGGCGTCCGGCGAGAGCATCACCGCCTCCGTCGGGTTCACGGTGTCCTGAACCGAGTTGCCACAGGTCGGGAGGCTCCAGGGGCCGGCGTCCCGGTCGAGGGCGGCGTTGCCGTCGATGCTCGGGCAGTTTTCACCGGAGGTGATCGTGCCGTTCCGGTCGTTGTCGTCGGTGAAGTAGTTACCAAAGTAGGTGACGCCGTTCGGATCGACAACTTCCAGGTTCAGGTCGTTGACCAGGTTGCCGGCCGCCTCGTCCGGATCGAGCCAGACCAGGGCCACCCGCAGCTCCTGGGTATCGTCACAGAGTTCGAAGGTGTCGGTATCCGTTTCGACTCCGGCCACGGTTCCGTCCAGGCCGGAGATGTTGTTGGCGCCGCCGGTGATTGCACCGTCGGACACGATCATTCCGACCGCGCTCAGGCTCCATGCCTGGAGAGGAAGCGCCTGGTCAAGCTGGATCCGCCCGTACCCCTGTTCATTGTTGAACCGCCAGTCCTGGAAGTTGTTGGCCCCCAGGGCGTTGAGCTGGTCGTCGCCGTTGGCGTTGACCAGCATGTCGGCGGAGGCGATCATCACCGCTTTCACCAGGGCGCCGGAAACGTTGGAAACCACGTCGCCGGCGTTGCTCGGGTTAACATCGGTGCCGTCCGGGTAGAACCCCTTGTTGAAGTAGTCCCGGATCAGCAAGGCCGAGCCGGCGGACGCCGGAGAGGAGAAGCTGGTTCCGGCGGAACCTTCGGATACGTCGCATTCCACGGGGCCGAGCTGGTCGTTGTCGTTGGAACGACAGGCGAATTCGGAAGCGACGCCGAGGGCGCCCCGTTCCTGGCCGGGGGCCATGAGCAGGGGGGCGATCCGGCCGGAAGTATCCACCGGGCCCATGCTGGAGAAGAACGCCCGGTCCCGTTCGGTCCTGCGGCCGCCGAGAACATTGGCGTTGCCGGAGGCTCCGACCGAGACGCAGTTTTTGCAGGTAGCCGGAGTTCCCAGGGTGCCTTCGTCCGGGATGCCGTCCGGCGTGCCGCTCGGTCCGGTCAGGTCGGCGCCGGCGTTGCCGGCGGAGACGAACACCATCGCGTCCAGCTTGTCGGTGATGAAGGCATCGATCTGGGAGGCGTTCGAGGTGTACAGGTTGCTGTTGGACCCCCAGGAGAAGTTGGTCACCCTGGCTTGGAAGTTGGTGTCGGTGTAGGAAGTTCCCAGGGAACCGCCGCTGGGCGCGCTGTACAGCGTGCCGGGGCTGATCCCGGCGTTCTCCGCGTCGCCGCAGTTGCCGGTGGCCGGAGTGACGTTGCCGTCATAGAACACCAGCTTGGCCTGGGGAGCCACGCCGTCCAGGGCGTACGGGTTCCCGGAGGTGTCGAACGCCTGCCAGGGCGTTCCATAGCCTCCGGGCAGATCGTTGGTCGCCCAGCCCAGGGCGGTGGCCGATACGATCTGGCCGTGGGTGAACCCGCCCAGGGCCGGGTCGTCGCAGGAGAGCTGGTCGCCGAGGCCGCCGAAGGCGCCGGTGCTGGCGTTTTCAAGAACTTTTCGGTGACCCGTGCCGATCGTGCCCGCTGCCGTGGCGGTATCGGACAGGTCGCCCGCGTCGATGGAAACACCGCTGTCCAGGACCATCAGGACCTGGCCCGAACCCTGGATTCCAGCCGCATGGAACGGGCGCGGACGGTGGATGCCGCCGGGGTAGAAGGAACCGGCCTGCATGACGTTGGTGGTTTCTTCCCCTCGGGCGAACTGCTTGTAGAATTCGTTCACGCGGAAAACCGGCTCGAGAGAGGCCACGGAGGCCAGCTTGGACCGGTGGATTTCCACGACGATCATGTTCGACCGGATGTTCAGGACGTTGCCGCCCATGGCCGCGAGCTGGGAGGCGACGGCGGCCGCGTCTTCACCCTGGAAGATTTCCACTTCGAGGGTGTAGACGTCGGAGGTCGCTCGCAGCGGGTCGCTCAGGGCCAGCCTCCCGATCTTGGGGGAGAGCTTGAAGGCCGGGTGATACGGCTCGATGTGCAGAATGCCGCTTCGGCCGGAGAGAGAGTTCATCGCTTCCGGAGTCAGCCTCGCCAGGTACGAGGAGATCGCCATGTTGGTGATGACGGCGCCTCCGCCGGCTTCGATCTCTCCCACGAGGGAATCGACCGCTTCCTGGGTCGCGAACGATGCCGGGTCGAGTTCGACCACGAAGTACTGGGCGGGAAGTTCCCCGAGCCGGTTGATGGTACGCAGTTCCGCCGGGAACGGCAGGCCCTGCTCCTGAATGCGGAAGCTGCCGACCTGGGTCAGCAGGGTTCCGGGCATCCGCCTCTGTTCCGGCGCTACGTCTCCGTAGAACGGACCGGTGGCGAAAGGCCACTCATAGTTAGTACGTGCGTAGTATCTCGCGCGGTGGATCGAGTCCTGTTCCGGCCCGAAGGTGGTGGTGAAGCCGGTATCGTCGCCGTTGTCGAGAGCCGACGTAGGCCTGGAACCGGCCACGATACCTGTCGTGGCAAGAAGCAGAACAAGGAAAGATACCGCCGAGAACACAAACAGGCGCTTATGGCCCGTCATGCAGCGATTCTGCATACCCTCCTCCTCTTGGAAATCTTTTGGGTAACCAATGAAAACAACACCAAACACAATTACGAAAACACACAACCCCCGATTAAGGGTACGCAACATTTACGGTGAGACCGGAGGGTTGTCAAGGACGTTGGACGGTTCAAGTGCGGTTCCCACCTCCGCAGGGACCGGTAACAAACTTGATGCTAAAATCCAATATTCATCGGTCTTTTCACCAGGTTGCCGGTTCCGGGCCCGGTCCCGGGCCGCGCGGTCTCGCGGTCCGCAGCCACGGAATGGATTACAATGGCGAAATTCGACTGGAAGGAGGCTCCCGTTTGCCTGATATCGATAAAATCCTGAATAAGAAGCAACACGCAATTTCTTTTATTAGAAACAATTCCGACACTTTGCTGGTCGCTCTCTCCGGCGGCGTGGACAGCGCGGTCCTGCTCCACCTGGCGGCGGAGTCCCTCGGCCGGAAGAACGTCCTGGCGGTGACCGGCCGGTCCCCGTCGGTGAGCTCTGAAGATCTGGCCGATGCCGAAGCGGTTGCGAAACAGGTGGGGGTTTCATGGAAACTCCTGGAAACAAACGAAATCGATCGTCCGGAGTATCGGGCGAACCAGGGCGATCGGTGCTACCACTGCCGGACCGAGCTGTTCCAGGTCCTGGGGCGTTGGGCGCGGAACGCCGGGTACCGGAAGATCGCCTACGGGGCGATCCGGGAAGATCTGGGAGACTACAGGCCTGGAATGGAGGCGGCGCAGGAGGCCGGTGTGTTGGCGCCCCTGCTGGAGGCCGGCTTTTCGAAGGAAGAGATCCGGATTCTGGCCGAATCGGCAGGACTCCCGGTACAGGACAAGCCGGCGGCGGCCTGTCTTTCCTCCCGGATCCCGATCGGCGTGGAAGTGACTCCCGAGCGGCTGTCCCAGGTGGAAAAAGCGGAATCCGGCCTGAGAAACCTTGGATTTCGGCAGTTCCGTGTCCGGTATCACGGGGAAATCGCGCGAATCGAGTTGGATTCCGACGGCGAGCGGAAGATCCAGGACCGGTCGATCCGGCGCCAGGTGGCGGAGACGGTGCAGGCGGCCGGGTTTCGCTTTGTCACCGTGGATCTACAGGGCTTCCGGAGCGGCAGCTTGAACCCGCCCCGCGAAAAACGGCCGGCTCTTTATCCGATCGGGCCCAGATCCGACGGGGCGCACTTGAGCCAGGACGTCTGCGCTGTGCGTCCCCCTCAGGCAGCATATCTTGGACGTGCTCCTCGCCTGACCTCCGTTCGACGGTGGCCGCAAGCCGTCAGGGGAGTGCGCGCCGCCGTAGCTCGGCGTCCACCAGGCGGGCGGCCAGCTTGTCGTCGTAGAAGCCACCCGGCGCCTGCGCGAAGGCCTCGGCCGTGCCGCGGTGGATGTTGCGGGTGATCTGGTCGA
>CAZZIV010000127.1:0-9129 GCA_964654385.1 uncultured Acidobacteriota bacterium
CCTCCGGGGTGATTCCATAGGCCCGAAGCACCTCGGTCGAGATCTCGACCGAGATCTCCAGTCCCTTTGCCGATCCGAGCTCGGAGATCGTCACGTCATCGCCTGGCTTCAATGGCTCGGTATTCAGCGCCGCGGTCTGCACCGCGCACTGCTTCGCCACCGCGAACATCAGCCCGAACAGGTGCTCTGCGACGAACGGTGCGTTGACACCCGGCTGGTTGGACACGACGATGCCCAGGTCCCGCGCCGCATGCGGATGGATCGCGCCCTGCGTCATCCTGTCGGCCCTGGTCCTGCTGGTGTACCAGGTGATCGAGAGGCTCCTGAAGGAAGGGCCGTCCTTCACCGCGAAGGAATACCTGCTGCCGGTTCTTTCCCTGACGCTGGTGGTGCTGGCCCTGGCCTTGGCCGGCCTCCTGATCCGCAACCTGGTCAAGCTGGTCATCGACCGGAAGCGGGGTGTCCTCGGTTCCAGGCTGCGGACCAAGCTCGTGTTTTTCCTCCTGGGGTTCGTGCTGATTCCGGCGCTGATGATGGTGTACGGCTCCGGCGTTGTGATCAAGAAAACGGTGGAGGCGATTTTCAGCACGCCGGTCGAGCGATTGACCCAGGCATCCAAGGAGATCGTCGACCATTGGAACGATTACCTCATGTCCAACAGCCGGAAGAACGCGGAACGGTTGGCCAGCGCCATGGCCCAGGGCGCCTTCGCCGGTTTGCCTCCGGAAAAACGAGCCGCGTTTCTGGAGGCGTGGCTGGACGGGGTCGGCCTGGATTTCGCCGTGGTGCTGGACGGGAGCGAGAACGGAGTCATGGCGATCGGCCGATCCCTGGACCTGGAAGAGACGGTCCGGCGGGATTTGCGGAAGACCGCCAACGCGTTGTCCGACCGCGGACTGGCCGAAGGGGGGCCGGTGGCCGAGATCGGATTCCTGGGAGAAGGGCTGGCGGTTCTGGCCAGCGTACCGTTCTCGGTCCGATCCGCCGCCGGTCAGGTGGTCGGAGTAGTGACCGTGGGCCTGATTCACCCTCCCAACACCACCGCCGACATGAAGCTGATCAACGACCAGGCGGGGGCGTTCCGGCGGTTCCAACTGGAACGGAAGGAGTTCGTCCGGATTTACCTGATGTTGATCGGCTTGACCCTGCTGGTCACCCTGTTCCTCTCCACGTGGATCGGGTTTTACTTGAGTAAGCGGATCACCGGCCCGATCAACGAGGTGGCCGCCGCCGCCCGGGAGATTTCCGCCGGCAACCTGGATGTCCGCGTGGTGGACAGCGCCGGCGACGAAGTGGGCGTCCTGATCGACGCCTTCAACGACATGGCCGCCCAGCTGGAGGAAAGCCGGGAGGTGATCAACCGGTCCACCGCCGACCTTCGGACCACCAACCAGGCGCTGGACGAACGGCGCAGGTACATCGAAACCCTGGTGGCCAATCTCTCCACGGCGGTGATTTCCGTGGACAAGGAGGGGAAGGTCACGACCGTCAACCCGGCGGTGAAAACGATTCTGGGGATTACCGTCGAACTGGGGGAGAGCATCCGTTCCGCTCTCTCGGCGAAGAGGTTTCAGCCGCTGCTGGGGATGCTCGGAAAGGTCATGGAACTGGGGGAGGAAGGGGAGTTGGCTGCCGGCCAGCTTCAATTCGACCGCCCGACCGGCCTGATCACCGCCGCCGCCCGGATCTCACCGCTCCGGGGCCGTCAGGGGGAATACCTGGGCGTGTTGATCATGCTGGAGGACCTGACAGAATTGCAGCGGGCCCAGCGCGCGGCCGCGTGGAGGGAGGCGGCCCGGAGAATCGCCCACGAAATCAAGAACCCGTTGACGCCGATTCAACTCTCCGCTCAGCGCCTCAAGAAAAAGTTCCTGGAGAGCGCTCCGGACCTGGACAAGGTGGTGCCCGAGGCGACCGATTCGATCGAAAGGGAGGTCGCCGGCCTGAAAAACCTGGTGAACGAATTCTCCCGGTTCGCCAGGATGCCGGAAGTCGTACCCCAGGCTGTGGATCCCCGGGACATGATCGAGTCGGTCCTGGCCCTCTACAAAGGGGTCTCCGGTGTGGAATGGAAACTGGAGATCGATCCGGACGCAGGGACGGTTCGGCTGGATCCCCAGCAGATGCGCAGGGTCCTGGTGAACCTGATCGACAACAGCCTCGCCGCCATGGGCAGCCGGGGAACCGTCGCCGTCCGGCTGCGCCGGAGCGGGAGCGGCGCCTTCGAGATGGAAGTGGAGGATGACGGGCCGGGGATTCCCGCCCGGGATTTACCCCGGCTCTTCGAGCCTTACTTTTCCACCAAGCCGAGCGGCACCGGTCTCGGCCTCGCCATGGTTCATCGGGTGATCCTGGAACACGGCGGAAAGATCCGGGTGGAGAACGGCCCCGCCCGGGGGGCGAAATTCGTGATGGAGTTTCCGGCGAGCGGCTGAGTGGATGACGGCAGGAGAGCGACATGGCGGATGAGCGTATTTTGGTGATCGACGATGAGCCGGGGGTCCGGACCGCGCTGACCGGCATCCTCGAGGACGAAGGGTTTCACGTGGAGACCGCCGCTTCAGGGGAGGAGGGGGTCGAGAAAGGAGTTAGCGGCCGTTTCGACGCCGTGCTGCTGGATGTCTGGTTGCCGGGGATCGACGGGATCGGAACCCTCGGGAAACTCCGGGAGTCCCGGGTCGATACCCAGGTGATCATGATTTCCGGCCACGCCAACATCGAAACGGCGGTTCGGGCGACCAAGCTGGGAGCGTTCGACTTCATCGAAAAACCGCTTTCCCTGGAGAAGACCCTCCTGGTTCTCCGCAACGCGCTCCGGCAGCGGATGCTGGAAGACCGTACCCGGCGGCTCATGCGACTCCTGTCCAGGGACACGGAAATTACAGGGACCAGCCCGGTTTCCAGGCGGCTGCGGGAGCGGATCGACGAAGCGGCCTCTTCGGAAGGGGCGATCCTGATCCTTGGAGAACGGGGGAGTGGGCGGGAGGCGGTCGCCCGGCGGATCCACGCCCTCGGCCCCAGGTCCGAAGAAGCGTTCGTGGATCTTCCGTGCGGCGCCCTGGATCCGGAGGGCGCGAATACGCTCCTTTTCGGAAGCGAAGGAGCGCCGGGGAGAATGGAGATGGCCCGGCGCGGGACGATCCTCCTGGAGGACGTGGATCGGTTGTCCGGAGGCGTTCAGCAGAGGCTGGAGGCCTGGCTTCGGAGCGAACGGTTCGAGGAGTTGGATGCCCGGCTGCTGGCCACCGCAGGCGCCGAGCCGGAAGGTCTGCTCCCGGCCCTCAAGGAACAGATCGGCGTACGGATCGTGGAGATTCCGCCGCTCCGGAGCCGCCGCGAAGATATCGCCGACCTGGCCGAGCATTACATGACCCTCCTGGCCCGGGAGTACGGACGGCCGAGGAAGAGCTTTTCCCGGGACTGTATGCGGGCGCTAACCGCGTGGGACTGGCCGGGGAATGTACGGGAACTCCGGAACCTGATGGAGAATCTCCTGCTCCAGATCTCTTCGGCGGAGGTCCAGGTTTCCGATCTTCCCGAATCGATGGGCGGCACCGAAACCGCCCCGGTCGACCTGTACGGACTATTTCCCGATCTGGCCTCCGGAGTCCGGGCGTTCGAGGAGTATTACGTTCGAAGGATTCTCCAGGAAGAAAAGGGGAATCGGGAACGAGCAGCGGCGCGGCTGGGGATCCAGGTTTCCTCGCTGGACGCCGGGATCAGCGGGAACGTCGACGCATGATCGACATGATCCCGTATCCGAGCATGCAGGCGCCGAACAGGATCGCGAGAACCGGAAGGAAGGAGACCGCAGCGAAACCGGCTGCGAAGACCGGCTTCACATGGACCAGGTCTCCGGAGCTGATCCCGATCTTTCCAGCCAGCGCCAGGACGATTCCGGCGGCCTCGCGAACCAGCCCGAAGGGATCCGGGCCTCCTTCCACGGGAAGATGGAGATCGCCGCCGGTCAGCCTGGAGATCTGCCCGGGAAAACCGAGAAAGAGGGAGCGGCTCCCGTGGCTCAGGAGGCCCAGCGGGCTCATGGTGAGCAGGATCTTTACGATCCTCAGGTGACGCGCCGATCGCCGGGTTCCACTGCCGTTTCCGGCGCCGGGGGGAGGGCCGTCGGGGAGGGAATCCATGACCTGCTCGAGGAAAGATTCATCCACCTCCACCGGCTCTCCCAGCTCGTTCACCATCTCGTTCAGCCGATGTGCTTTGGCCAGGCGGATCCGGCAGGTCGTGCAGCCGGGGAGATGCCTGCCCAGTTCGAGCGCTTCTTCCGGTGTCGCCTCGCCCTCGGCGACCCGATCGATGAGGGGAAGCTTGTCCGTGCACTCGTTCATCGGACCGCCGCCTCCAGGAGATCGGACAACCGGTCCCGGAGAATTTCACGGGCGCGGAAAATCCGGTTCTTCACGGTACCGATCGGAAGACCCGTGATCCGGGCGATTTCATCGTATCTGCAGTGGCGCTGGTGCCGGAGAAGGATCAGCTGCCGGTAATCCGACGGCAGGCTCTCGACCGACGTTTCCAGGCGGGCTTCCACCTCCCGCAGACGAAGCATCTGGTGGGGGGTCGGGCCTTTGCCCGGGAACTCCCGATCGTCGGCTTCAGCATCGGGGGAGGTGAGGGAGCAGGTCCGCGGCCGCTTTTTCCGGAGATGGTCGATCGCGCAGTTGGAGGCGATCCGGTACATCCAGGTGGTGAACCGGTACCGGGGATCGTAGGTCGCCAGGGAGGTGTAGACCTTGATGAACACCTCCTGCGCCAGGTCCCGGGCGGTGTCGGGCTGCCCGGTCAGGCGGAACAGGTGGTTCACCAGGCCTCTCTGGTGCCGGCGGACCAGGGCCTCGAAAGCGGTCCGGTCCCCATCCAGCGACCTTTGAACATAGGTTTCATCCAGAACGGAGGCTTTCCCATTCGGTTTGCTTTTCAGGTTCAGCATCAGGTCGGTCTGTTCCTCTCGAAACGCGCGCCGGAATCCCCTCGGGCGGAGCGTCATCAATTCTATACGGACCGGTGCCGGCAAGGTTACCATAAATGCAGGTTTTCCCGGTTTCCGAGGATGGATTTCCGGGTTTTCCATGATAGGCTTCCGGTTCAGGCGGCAGGGGCGGCGTCGCTCCTGGATCAAGGGGGTAGTGTGGAGGCGGTTCAACTCCCCGATCGTCAGAAAGATTTTCTCCTGGAGATGCTTGCCGAGACAGGCCCCGATCCAGAGGACTGGATGGAGCGCCTCCGCCGGGCCGGGCGGGAGGAAGGGTTCGAGGCCTGCGCAGCGGCCCTCCGCTTCCTTGCCAACCTGGTTCGAAGCGAAGACGAAGCCGAACAGCTTCTCCGGAGAATCATGGATCACCGGAAAGGGCTGCATCAGGCCCTGGGAAGGGATCCCGGCATCCAGGTCAGCTCCGTCGATTACCTGTCCAACGTGGAGGCGGTGCTTCTGAACCCGAAGGTGGTCGAACTTTCCCAGTTCGAACGGACCATGCTCTCCGCCTCCACCGATTCCTTGACCGGTCTTTACAACCGGCGTTACTTCAGAAAGGCGGTTGGCCGGGAGATCGCCCGGTGCCGGCGGCACCGCCTGACCTTCTCCCTGCTGCTGATGGATCTCGACCATTTCAAAGATTTGAATGACCGTTACGGCCATCTGATCGGCGACGCGGTGCTCAGGAAGGTGGCCCGGTGCTTCCGGGAGGTGATCCGGGACGTGGACGTTCCCTGTCGTTACGGCGGCGAGGAATTTGCCGTCCTCCTCCCTGAAACCGGCCGGCTGGGAGCCTACGTGGTCGCCGATCGCCTCCGGGAACGGATCGAATCCGATTTTCTGAACAAGCCGACCGGAGGGCGGATCACTCCGATCACGATTTCCGGCGGGATCGCCGTGTTCCCCTCGGACGGGCGGGAATTTTCCCTCCTGCTGGAGCGGGCGGATGAGGGGCTGTACAAGGCGAAGGGGGAGGGCCGGAACCGGATTTCCCTTTACCACCATGAACGCCGGCGGGATATCCGTTACCCGTACCGGGGCCGGAGGCCGGTGAAACTGCATCCCGGCACCGGGGCCGGCGGGATCGTCACCCGTGGCGTGGATATCAGCGCCCGCGGCCTGCTGGTGGAGACCGGCGAATCGATGGACGACGATTCCAGGGTCCGGGTGATCCTGGAGGGGGCGCCGCCGGCCGGAGGTCCCTGGGAGATTGAAGGGCGGGTCGTCCGGGTGGTGGAAAACGGACCGACTCGCCGGATCGGCATCGCCCTGGACCGGCCGATTCCCGAGGCCTGCATGGCTCACCACCTGTTCACCCACAAGGCCCGGGCCGATTCTTCGGTCTACCGCTCCTCGAACGGCGGGCCTTCTCGTTGAGCGGCCGGGAAGAGGTCCGGCAGGTTCGGGATCAACTGCTGGGGATGCTGGGCGAGGACGCCCACAACGTTCAACGCCTCCTCGCGAGGCTGGACGCGCTCACCCGGGAGTCCGGCGTGGGCGCCCACGCCGCGCTGCTCCGGATCCTGACCGATCTCCAGTTCGAAGACCGGGAAGCCCGGGAGCACTGGGAGAGGATCGCCGAGCACCGCCGGAAACTGGGGCAGGTGATCGGCAGGGATGTCGGGTTGAGGGTCGCGGTGCTGGACTATTTCATGAACCTGAACCGGCAGCTGACCCGCCCCACGCTGATCGATTTGACCCTGTTCGAGGCGAGCGAACAGTCCGCCACCATCGATCCCTCCACCGGCCTGGCGGTGGACAGAGTTTTCCGGCGGTCGGTCCAGAGCGAGTTGAGAAGGGCTCGGCGCTACGGGCAGAAGGTTTCCGTGGCGTTGTTCGACCTGGATGATTTCGGCGAGGTCAACGAACGGTTCGGCCGATTCACCACCGACCGGATTCTGAAGGAAGTCGGGATTATTCTGAACAACCAGATCCGGGATATCGATATCGCGGCCCGGCCTGGCGAGGATGAGATCGCCCTGGTCCTCCCCCAGACCGATCGGAACGGCGGACTCCTGGTGGCGGAGCGGGTGCGGGCCGAGGTCCAGCGGTTTTTCCGGACGCGGGAGGTGGAGGGGACGATGGTTCGCCTCACCCTGACCGGGGGGGTCGCCACCTATCCGGACGACGCCGCCAGCCCTGAACAGCTCCTGGAGCGGGCAGCCCAGGCGCTGTACCATGCGAAGGCGTCGGGGAAAAACGTCATCCTCACCTACATGCCCGAGCGGCGGAAATTTCTGAGGTTCGATCTGGCGCCGGGCCGATTCGAAGTGGAGGTGCTTTCCCCTGCGAACGGGCCTGGAGGGCCTGCCGGCAACCTGAGCCGGAACGGGATCCTCTTCGCCAGTCCCGAGCCGCTTCATGTAGGGGAAGAAGTGGAAATCCGCCTGGTGGACCAGGAACCGGACGGAGGCCCAAAGCCGTTTCATCTCCGGGGCCGGGTGGTTCGCCTGGAGGAACTGCCGTCGGTCGATCCGGCCGGGAGTTCGGCGGACGAAGGCCGGGATCGTTACGAGATCGGCCTCGTCTTCGATACGGAACTCTCGGAGGAAGAAGGGTTCCTGCTGGATCTTCTGGAACGGGCGAGGATCCGCCGGGAAGAATAAGGCCGCCGGGTGAACGGCGGAAGCGGGAGAACCGATGAACCGGGTGGCGGCGATCGATACCTCGACATGGTGGTGTGGAGTCGCTCTGGCGGAACGGAAGCCCGGCGGCGCGCAGGTCGTCGCCGAGGCCGGTCTCCTCGTGAGGGAATCCCACTCCCGGCATCTGCTCGCCCTGCTGGAAATACTCCTGGCCGAAGCCGGCTGGGCCCGTACCGGGCTGGACGCCTACGCTGCCACACGGGGCCCCGGCTCCTTTACCGGTGTGCGGGTCGGGCTGGGGACGGTGCGGGGGCTCGCCCTGGCCGCGGACCGGCCCTGCCACGGGATCGGCACCCTGGACGCGCTGGCGGCGGCCAACGGCCCCGAATCGATCGACCGGATCCCGGTCATGGGCGCGGGCCGGGGAGAACTCTACGCCGCCAGATTCGACGGCGCTTCCTTTCCGCCCCGTCTTCTCGCGGGCCCGGAGGTCGGCCGGCCCGGGCGGCTCCTCTGCCGGGCCGGCGGCCCGGCTGCGATTTTCGGTCCTGGAGCGGAGTCCCACCGGGAAGTTTTGCTGGGCACGGAAGACGGCTCCTGGATGCGGAAGGCCCCCGCGTCGGTGGCCGCCGCCGCCGCCTGTTGTTCGCTCCATTTCCTGGAGAGCGGGCGGAAGGGGGATGTCGGGATGTCTCCCTTGTATATCCGGCCGCCGGACGCGGTTCTGAAGACTCGATGACCGCCGGTTCCCCTGATTTTCAGTTCCGGCCTCTCGTGGAAGGGGATCTGCCCGCGGTGCTCGCCATCGAGAACCGGGCCTTCCCTGTTCCCTGGAGCCGTGAGCAGTTCCTCGGGGAACTGTCCCGGAGGCGAATCGGGTGGAGCCGGGTGATGGAGCCGGCCGGCAGGCCGCCGGAAGGAGGTTCAGGGATCGTCGCCTACGCCTGTGCCTGGGTGGTCCGGGACGAAATGCAGATCAACCGGATGGCGGTGGAGCCGGATCTCGCCGGGAGAGGGCTGGGAGGCCGATTGCTGGGACGCCTGCTTGAGGAGGCTCGGAGGCGGAATTGCACGGAAGTGAGCCTGGAGGTCGCTTTCTCCAACCGCGTCGCCAGGAAAATGTACCGATCCGCTGGTTTCAGGGAAGGAGGGGTCCGCCCCGGCTATTACGGGCAGCCGGGGGAAAACGCGCTGGTGCTCCGTTGTTTCCTTGGCCCCGGACCGGTTCCGGACCTATAATAGAGGTATCCATGAAGCGGTTATCACCGAGTCTGTCCCTTTCGAAAACCATCGATCATGCCGTTCTATCGGGGCCGGGAAAAGGCTCCGTTTCCATAGGGGTGCTTTTGTGAGTGAATCGACGAATCTTCCCAATTCTTCCCCCACCCATCCCAGGCTCCAGAGCCTGGCCCGAAAACACAGCCGGCTGGAATCGAAACTGGAAGAACTCCGGTCCAGGCTCCACCTGACGCCGGAAGAGGAATACGAAGAAATCCGGCTGAAGAAAGAAAAGCTTGCTCTCAAGGATGAGATGGAGCAGATCCGCCGGGAGTT
>CAZZIV010000128.1:0-9028 GCA_964654385.1 uncultured Acidobacteriota bacterium
ACGGAGGGCCGCGCTCCTCATGCCACAGACAGACGGCGTGCTGTCCTTCCGGGCCGAACGCGCCGGCCCGGGCGAAGTACCCGGGAGGATATTTTCTCTCGAAAACCGGTCCCGGCGCCTCCGCTCCCTCCGACGGCCGGTAAGAGGCGATGAACCTCTTTTTCATGACCGCCCGGAGGTCCGGATCTTCCCTGGAGGCGAAACGGGCGAACCCCTCCGCGGAGACATAGCGGAAATCCTGCACCAGGTTCATCACCTCGTGATTCCCCAGGAGAACATGCACCCGGCCGCCCTGCGCCGGGGCCTCTTCCTGCAGCCGTCTCACCAGGTCCAGGAGTTCGAGATCCCTCGGTCCCCGGTCCAACAGATCCCCCAGGAAAACCAGGTGGGTTCCTCCTCCTGTCCAGTGGAGATCGTCGCTCAGAAGCCCCATCTTTCTCAAAAGATCAACGGTCGGCTTCAGGGAACCGTGTAGATCTCCCAGGGCGACGATCTTCGGAACGGCTTCCCAGGACCAGGGGGAGGTCCGTATCGGACCGGATCCGCGCGCCGACCCGGCCAGGGAAAGAACCACCGCCAGAGCGATCGCCGTCCAAACCGATCCGATCCGTCGTCTCCACATGCATCCAGCTTAATGCCTGGAAGAGAGGATAGGTAGCGCCGGGACCTCCGGCGGCCCCCCCTGGAGCGCCAAAGTCCCCTATAATCGGATCCGGCCCTGGAGCGGATCGGTTCCAGGCCGGGAGAAAGGAACCGGTTTTGCTCACCATGGCGGCATTTCCTCCGGCGGTGGTATTGCTTCTCGGCCTCGTCGTTCTCCTGGGAGGAGGAGAACTCCTGGTCCGGGGAGCGACCGCGCTGGCCAGGAGCTTCGGCGTCACCCCCCTGGTCATCGGGATGACGGTGGTCGCCTTCGGAACCAGCGCCCCGGAACTGGCCGTCAACATCGCCGCCGCCTGGACCGGCAAGGGGGCGATCACCTTCGGGAACGTCCTCGGCTCCAATATCGCGAACATCGGCCTGATCCTCGGCCTCACAGCCCTGATCCACACCCTGGACGTGAAGGACTCCCTGGTCCGGCGGGAGACCCCCGCCATGCTGGCCTCCACCCTGGCGGTGATCCTGTTCGGCTTCGGAATCCTCCCGACGCGAGGGTCCGAGCCGTTCAGCCGGCCGGCAGGTTTTCTCCTCCTGGCGGCGTTCGTGGTATTCCTGGTCTGGATCAACCGGAGGTCCTCCCCGGAAGTCCCCGAGGACCTGATCGCCGGTCCGGTCCCCGGCCGAGTACCCTCGGTTTTCATGACTTTCGGAGGGCTTCTGGGCGTCCTCCTGGGGAGTCACTGGACGGTGCAGGGAGCGTCCAGGGCCGCTCATTCCTTCGGGGTCGGGGAAGGATTGATCGGACTCACCATCGTGGCGATCGGCACAAGCCTGCCCGAACTGACCACATCTCTCTTCGCGGTTCGAAAAGGGCACGCGGACCTGGCGATCGGGAACATCGTCGGATCCAACATCTTTAATCTGTTGTTCATCCTGGGAGTCAGCGCCGGAATCCGCCCGGTGCCGGTGCCCCGGGGCGGCTCCAGCGACCTGGTCGCCCTCGGCCTCTTCTCGTTGGTGCTGCTCCCGTTCGCAGGCACCCGGAAGAGCCTGAGCAGGGGGGAGGGGTTCCTCCTTCTGACCGGTTACCTCGCCTACATGTCCTGGCGCTCGTTCTTCTGAGACGAACCGGGCGCCTGGTCCCAGGCGGCCAGGCAGTGCTCCACCGCCTCCGCCAGTTCGGTCGGCGAGAACGGTTTGCGGATCAGTTCCACCTCCTCGAGGGAAAGGCCCTGGGAGGCCAGCATGTCGTCGGTGTAGCCGGACATGAACAGCACCGGCAGGTCCGGACGGCTTTCCCGGAGCCTCCGCGCCAGTTCGGGGCCGCTCATCAACGGCATCACTACGTCGGTCAACACCATGCGCAGTTCCGAGCCATGTTCTTCCACGCACCGGAGAGCGGCTCCGCCGTTCCCGGACTCCCGGACCGAATACCCTTCCCGGGTCAGGACCGCACGGATGATCCCCGCCACTCCCGGGTCGTCTTCCACCACCAGGATCGTGCCGGTCCGGTCGGACCGGGCCGGTCGCCGAACCGGGGGTTTCCTGGGTTCCGGCTGCCGGCGGCTGAGAGGCAACACCACCTCGACGGTCGTCCCCTTTCCCTCTTGGGAGGTCATCCGGATGTCGCCGCCGCTCTGCTTGACGATCCCGTAGGCGCTGGAAAGACCGAGGCCGGTCCCCCGGCCTACCGGCTTGGTGCTGAAGAACGGTTCCAGGGCCCGGGCCAGCACCTTTTCGGACATGCCGGCGCCACTGTCGACCACACGGAGAACCGCCGATTCGTCCTCCTGGACGGTGCTCAAAGTCAGCGTCCCCCCTCCGGTCATGGCGTCCCGGGCGTTGGTGACCAGGTTCAGGATCACCTGTTCGATCTGCCCGGGATCGACTTTCACAGGCAGAGGATCCTCTTCCCGCTTGAAAACCATGGTGATATCTTCGCCGACCAGCCGCCGGATCATTCTTCCCAGGTCTTCCACGATGCCATGGAGATCGACCACCGCCGGCCGGAGATCCTGCCGCCGGCTGAACGCCAGCAACTGGGCGGTGAGACGGGCGGCCTTTTCGCCGGCCCGGCTGATCTCCCGGACCTTTTCCCGCAGCTCCGGAGCCTTTTCCAGGTCGTTCTCCAGCATTTCGGAGTTGCCCAGAATCACCACCAGGAGATTGTTGAAATCATGAGCGATCCCGCCGGCGAGCTTCCCCACCGCCTCCATTTTCTGGGCGTGGCGGAGTTCCTTTTCCAGCCTCTTCCGCTCGGTGATCTCCCTCCACACGACCTGCAGGACCGTTTTGTCTCCCTCGGGGGTCGAGGTCAAAAGAACTTCCACCGGAAAGTCCTCGCCGTCCGCCCGCCGATGCATCCACTCGAACCGGTGGCTTCCCTTCTCGATGGCGGTGGCGATCATTTCGCTCGCTTTTTCGAATGAGCTCCGTCCATCCGGCTGCACAGGGGGAGAGAGATCGGACGGGTGGGTTTGAAGCAGCTCGCTCTTGTTCCGGTAGCGGAGCATCTTGACCGTCGCTTCATTGCAGTCCACAAAGGTCTCGCCATCCAGGATCAGGATCGCGTCGGTGGAACGCTCGAACATGGTCTGATACTTGATCACGGGCCGCCACCTCCCGGATGAACCGGCAAACCGCATCATGCAGAACGGCCGGTCTCACTGCCCGGATTGTAGCCGGGTCAAACCGGCTTGTACAGGAACGGGCGTTTGAATTTTTTCCGCGACAGGTACCTGAGCGCTCGAACCGTTGGTTTCCGGAGCTTCAACCAGAGACTCAAAACGCTCATTCTTCTAATATCTCGATCGGACAGATCGATTTCCGGCGCGCTGGACCCCAAGTAACGCACATGTTGCATTCCGGCCAGGGAATAGTCGTATACGGCGCGGATCTTGTGGTAGCTGTTGTCATAGAGGTAGGTCTGCTTCCCCATCATCGACGCGGCCACCCCTACATGCATTCGGTCGGTATGCACCTTTTCAAACCGGCTGACCACATCCAGGAGAGGCCAGGCGTCGTACTTATCGCCGAACCGGGAAACGTCGATGGAACGGATTCCCGACGAATCGACGGCAGATTCCTGGTCGGTTCGGAAGGCGGCGAGAGTGCCTTCCCCACCCCTCTGTTTCCAGCCGGCAAATTCGCATTGGAACGCGAGATCTTCAGATAGAAACAGCCGGCCGGGATCGGAAACCCAGGGCGCCGCCTGCTCGAAACTGACCTTTTCCCGGCAGTACACGGTCACATGGGATGGAAGTTGCTTCAGGTACTCTCTCACCTTCGGCAGACCGGTATCGAAGCTGGAAGGGAGAACCAGGACCTCCCGGAACCGATCGAAATAATACCGGCTCTGCTCGACCCGGTGGGCGGAGACACCGCCGAAGCCGCCGCAGCCATGGACCAGCAGAACTTCTCCTGAAAGATCGGCGGGATACAACCTCTCCCGGAAGTCCAGACCCAGCTCGGCGAACAGCGTCCTGGCGCCCAGGTGGATCAATCCGTCCCCGGCGTTCCCCGGATTCAGGAGAACGGTCACGTCCTTCCCCTTGCATCGCCGAAGGTGGTCTTCCAGGCTCACACCAGGAGCTCCATCAGTTGATCCACGGCGGGAGAGAGCCCGTTTTTCAACCCGGCCCTGCCGATCCGCCTGCGCAACGCTTCCCGGTCCTCCCGGTTGAATCGAAGTTTCGCGGCCTGGGCCAGTTCCCAGGGGGAGGCCGCAACACAGAGCCCGGCCCGGGCGTAGGCGTTGATCCTTGGAGGCTGATCCTTCGCCACCGGCGCCGCCAGGACCGGAACACCGGCCGCCACCGCCTGTCCCAGCATATCCCCGCCTCCGAGAACGGCGAACTCGGCGTCGCTCAGAACACGGGACACTTCCGCCCCTGTGAGCCGGGGGACGAGGGTGAGTCCGGGGAGGGTATTCAGGCCGCCATGATAATTCGGCCCCATGACCATCACGCCCGGCCGGCCGGTCTCCCGGGCGATTTCCACGGCCGCCTCGGCTAACAGTTCGGCGCTGTTCCGGCTCCCGACCTGGTTGCCGCCACCGCCGGCGCAGCAGAAAAAATAAGGGGAGGAAGGGAGTTCGAACTCGGGATCCTGCGGCGGCGGGAACACCGGCCCCAGAAAGGTGACTTTCGGCCGGCCCAGCCTCCGCAGCTTCCTCTTCTCACGCCAAGTCAGGTCGCCGTCCACGAAACTCGGCTGTACGATCCAGTGCAGGTCGCAATATCGCATCCGTGAGGGCTTGAATCCTCTTCTCCGTTTCTTCTTGTGCTGACTCACGAAAACCGTCCGGCACCCGGCCCGGAAAGCATGGCGCAACTGGGCGGCCCGTCCGGAACAATCGAAAATCATGACCTGCGGTCGGAAATCGGCGACGATCCGATTCACCTCCTGAATGTGCCGCGTAGGAGAGGAGTCGGTGAAAAAAGCCGGGAACGGCGCCTCACCTGCATACGGCGCACGGCGGCTGAGAATGAACCGGATCTCCGCCTCCGGACGGCGGCGCCGGATCTCTTCGGCAAGGTAGAGCGAACGCATGTATTCGCCGATCCCCTTGGGACCGGATACCGGTACGAACAGGATGCGGGGACCGGCCATTTCGGGTTCGCTCAACCTTGTGCCTCCTGATCGGCCCATTGGGCGTCGATTCGTTCGAAGATTACCGCATGGGAGGACAGGAATCTACGCGGGACCGGCCATGGCCCGGCGGCCTTCGGCTCGACCTGCTTCGCGCCCCTCCCTCGCGCTCGAACCGATGTCGCGCTCGAAGAAGGTTTTAGGATAGATTCCGGTCATGGCACCTGTCGCGATCATCGCCTGCCGGGAAGTCTCCAAGACCTACGGCGAGAGGCCGCTGTTCCGGGACCTCTCCTTCACCGTTCACGAGGGAGAGCGCGTCGGTCTGATCGGTCCCAACGGGGCTGGGAAATCGACCTTGCTCAAAATCCTGGCCGGGCAGACCGACCCGGACCAGGGCGAGGTCGTTCGTCGAAAGGGGCTCCGGTCCGGGTATGTTCCCCAGCATCCTGTTTTTCGGCCCGGCCTGACCGCACTGGAGGTGGTCGCCCGAGCTTCCGCCGGCGCCGGTCGGAACGAACAGCAGGAAGATTGGACGAAGGCATCCATCTCCCTCCAGAAAACCGGTTTCCAGGATCACGATGTCCCGGCGGCGGTCCTCTCCGGAGGATGGCGCACCCGGTTGGCGGTGGCCTCTGCCCTGGCCCGGGAGCCGGAGATATTGCTTCTGGATGAACCGACCAACCACCTGGATATCGAATCGACCCTCTGGCTGGAATCCTTCCTGGTATCCGAAAGCATCCCCTGCATCGTCATCAGCCACGATCGCTACTTCCTGCAGAACACGGCGACCCGGATCCTGGAAATCGACCCTGTCTACCCGGAAGGGATTTTCTCTTCTCAGGGAACCTATGCCGATTTCCTGGAGCGCAGGGAACGGTTTCTCGCCGGCCAGGCGTCGTACCGGGAATCGCTGGCCAACCAGGTCCGGAGAGAAATCGCGTGGCTTCGAAGCGGCGTCAAGGCCCGGACCACCAAATCCAGGGCCAGGATCCAGGCGGCGGAAAAAAGCATCGAAGAGTTGCGGGAAATCCAGGCGCGGAGCGCGGCCCGGACCGCCGGGATCGAAATGACCTCCGGCGGCAGAAGAACCAAGCGGCTCTGGTACTGCAAAGGTCTGGCGAAGCGGTTCGGCGAAACCCGGGTTCTCGACGACCTGGAACTGCTCCTGAAGCCGGGGATGCGTCTCTGTGTTCTCGGATTCAACGGAACCGGCAAAACCACCTTCCTGAAGATCATCGCCGGAGAACTGGAGCCGGATGCCGGAACCGTCCGGCCCGCCGACCATCTCCACGTCGTTTACTTCGACCAGACGCGGGAAAGCCTGGACCCGCGTCTTACGTTGAAACAGGCTTTGGCGCCCGAAGGAGACACCGTGGTTTACCGGGGCCGCTCCCTGCATGTCATTTCCTGGGCGAAACGGTTCCTGTTTCGCCCCGAGCAGCTGGAGCTCGAAGTCTCCCGGCTCTCCGGCGGCGAGCAGGCCCGGATCGTCCTGGCCCGGATGATGCTGAGGCCGGCCGACCTCCTGGTCCTGGACGAACCGACCAACGATCTGGACATTCCAACCCTGGAGATCCTGGAGGAATCCCTCCTGGAATTCCCCGGCGCCCTGGTGATGGTCACCCATGACCGCCACCTGATCGACCGGGTCGCCTCCGAGGTCCTGGCCCTGGACGGCAAAGGCGGCGCGGCGCGTTTCGCCGACTACCGGCAGTGGGTCGCCGCCCGGACGGAACCGGAAACCCGAAAAGCGAAACGGAGCGCAGAGGGAGGCTCCGGATCGGACGCGACATCGAGACCGAAGCCGAAGCCGAAGCCGAAGCCGAAAAAGCTTTCCTACATGGAACAGCGGGAATGGGACCGGATGGGAGACGCGATCCTCGAGGCGGAAGCAAGGTTGGAGGCGGTGCGGGAGCGCCTGGCGGATCCGTCCATCGCCACCGACGGAACCGCCCTGCAGGCACGGATGGAAGAGGTGGAAGCCGCCCGAACGGAGGTGGACCGTCTGTACGAACGCTGGGCGGAACTGGAAGAAAAGCAGGGCCCAACGAATAATTGACTTTCCCGTCCGTTGACGGTATTTAAAGATGCTGCTGTTTCGCCGCCTGGACCGATGGCCGGACCGGCGCGGAACCTAGGGGATTGCCATGTCGAACGGATCCATTTTTCATCGTTGTATCGGCCGGATCTTGCTCATCATGACCGTCTTCTGCCTTACCACGGGCGCCTACGCCGACGTGACGAACCCTGCGGAGGTCACCGGTGTCGCGGTAGCGCCGAACCCGACGGTAGCCGGCGACCTGGACCTTTCCTGGAGCCCGGTCACCACCGACGTCACCGGCCACCCGGAAACCGTCTCCCTTTACAACATCTACCGGGGCGATGTCCCCCACTTCATCCCGGACAAGAGCGGCAAATCCAACCTCGTCGGCACTTCCACCACATCCACGTTCACCGATGCCGGCGCCCGAGGCGACGGCGTGGACCACTACTACCTGGTCAGCGCCGAAGACACCGCCGGAAACGAAGGCCTTACCCGGGCCTCCCGGGCCACGACTCCCCCGGCGCTTTCCGGATACTGGACCGACACCACCATCGAGCTGAGCTGGACCGACGCCCTGCCGGTGGACCAGGTGGCCGGTTACCGGGTTTATTACGGCAAAGCTTCCGGCGTCTACGATTTCGTGGACGATGTCGGGTTGACCAACAGCTATTCCCTCACCGGCCTGGAACTGTGGGTCAACTGGTACATCGCCGTCACGGCGGTCGACCTGGACGGAAACGAATCGGTTCTTTCCAACGAGCATATCGACCCGGTGGCCGGCCGGGTCAAGGCGTGGGCGCAGAACGACAGCGAACTCTGCTGGGGCGCCGCCAAGTGCCCGCCTGCGCCGGGCGAAGTCCAGCAGGCCGACGGTTGGCGGCTGATGACGCCGATCGATTTGCCCGAAGGAAACTGGACCAGCGTCCAGCTCAAGTTCACCATGGCCTCCAAGCTGTGCGAGCCGCCGGCCGGGCAGAACGTCAGCCGCTGCGGCTCCGGCAACCCCTGCCTCAACCCGCCCTGCAACGGCGGATACAATACCTGCGGCGACCCCTGGGACCGGACCGCTCATGTCTTCCTGGTGCTGGACGACTGCATCCAGACCGGAGCCAACTGCCGGAACAACAACAACCTGGAACTGATGCGGGCGATCACATCGTTCGGCACCGACGCGCCGACGCCGGACGGCAGGGGGATCGTCCCTCCCAGGGAACTGACCCTGGACATCACTCCCTACGCGCCTCTTCTGGCCGGCTCCATGTACGTGGGAACCGAGATCGGACACTACGTCCAGACCGGCCACTGGGTGACCGTGGAGTTCGATTTCAGCAAGCGGCCGGAAGAAGCGTCTCCCAAGCCGCCGGCGGACGGCATCCATGTTCTCTTCTACGGCGGGGGCAGCCCGCCGCGCCCCCCCGGTTTCCGTCCGCCCCACGCCCCGCAGGGGGTCACACCGGCGTTTCACACCCGCCGCGCAGCGATTGCAGAATCTGCCCCACGCTCCAGTCGATCTCCTCGATCACATCCCCGTACAATCCCCGCAGACTCGTATCCTGGAATCGATCCGACGCGAACAGCGGAACGTGCGGAAAGGTGTACGGCAAATAGACGAAGAAGGGCTTGTCCTTGTTCTTCTTGATGAACCCGATGGCTTCGGCTGTATACCGCCGTGTCAAGGTGTGCTGATTCGCCGGCTGCTCGATGGTTGTTTCGTTCCGCGTTAGCGGAAGGCGGGATTCCGCGCGTTTTTCCACATACACGTCCGTGCTGTAAGGGATCCCGCAACCTCGG
>CAZZIV010000129.1:0-8967 GCA_964654385.1 uncultured Acidobacteriota bacterium
AGGCGAACGAAAGGAGAGAGAGGCTCCATACCGCCCAAAACGAAACGAATCGAAACATCGTGCCTCCTTCGGGGAGCCGGATCCGGCAGAGGGACCGGGATCAACACCGTACTCCAGGGTGGATACGGATACAACCGAAGGAAGTTCCCGGCCGCCCGTGGAAACCCTCGGTCTTGGCGGGTTCCCGGCATTGCCGGGAATTCCTCCGGAATCTCCGATAAAATGCATTCTTGTGAGAAAGATCTTCTCAAGAACTCCCCGGCGGTCCCGGCGTCTCCGGGCGGCGTTGACCGCCGCCGCCTGGGTCGGCCTCCTCCTCCCCTGCGGTTCCTGTGGAAACACCAAGGAACCGGGCGGAACGGCGGCCGGGGACCTGTTTCCGTTCAAGGAAGCGGCCGAGGAGGTCGGACTCGATTTTCACCACTTCAACGGGACGGTCGGCGAGTATTACACGGGCGAAATCATGGGGGCGGGCGTCGCCTTGTTCGATTACGACAACGACGGCGACCTGGACGTGTACATGATCCAGGCCGGCATGGTCGATCCGAGCCGGCCGGTGACCGATTCCCGGGTTCCCTACCGGGGGGAGGGGCCGCCGATGGATCGACTCTATCGGAACGATCTCGTGGTCCATCCCGACGGTACACGGAGCCTCCGTTTCACCGACGTGACCGTGGAAAGCGGCATCCGCGCGATCGACTACGGGATGGGGGTCGCCGTCGGCGATTACGACCAGGACGGTTGGCGGGATCTCTACATCCTGAACATGGGTCCGAACCGGTTGTACCGGAACACCGGAGACGGCACCTTCACCGACGTGACCGGGATCAGCGGGACGGGAGATCCCTGGTGGTCGGTTTCCGGCACGTTCGTCGATTACGACCAGGACGGCATGCCGGATATCTATTCGGCGGACTACCTGAACTGGAACCTGTCGATCGACAAAGATTGTTTCGGCCCTACCGGCGAAGAAGACTATTGCGCCCCCAGCAGCTATCTTCCGGTCCCGGACCGGCTCTACCGGAATCTGGGGGACGGGACCTTTCGGGACGTCACCGCCGAGGCTGGGATCGCCGGCGCCAAGGGCGGAGCCCTGGGAGTGGTGGCCGATGATTTCGACAACGACGGCCGCGTCGACCTCTACGTCGCCAACGACGGGATGGAAAACCATCTCTGGATCAACCAGGGGAACGGAACCTTCCGGAATACGGCGCTCCTGGCGGGATGCGCCCTGAACGGGGAGGGGAAAGCGGAGGCGAGCATGGGCGTGGACGCCGCCGATTTCGACGGCGACGGCGACGACGACCTGTTCATGGCTCATCTTACCGGCGAAACCAACACACTGTACGTCAACGACGGCACCGGGAATTTCCAGGACCGCTCGGTGCGGAACGGACTGGGGCCCGCCAGCCAGAATTACACCGGGTTTGGAACCGCCTGGTTCGACTACGACAACGACGGGCTCCTGGATATCCTGGTGGTGAACGGCGCGGTGGTGGTGATCGAAGCCCAGAAGGCCGCCGGCGATCCGTTTCCGATGCGCCAGAGAAACCAGTTGTTCCACCAGTCGCCTGACGGGTCCTACATGGAGGTCACCGATCGTGCCGGGCCGGCCTTCCAGTTGGAGGAGGTGAGCCGGGGGGCCGCGTTCGGAGACGTGGACAACGACGGGGACATAGATGTGTTGATCGGGAACAACAACGGACCGGCCCGGCTCCTCCTCAACCAGGTCGGAAACCGGAACCACTGGATCGGCCTGCGGCTCACCGACGGCAGCGGCCGGCTGGACCGGATCGGCGCCCGGGTGCTTCTGACCGCCGCCGGGGGGAAACGGTACGGCCGTCGTAGCCGTTCCGACGGCAGTTACGCTTCCGCCAACGATTCCAGGATTCTCATCGGCCTGGGCGAAGAAGGTGGTACCGTGGACGTGACCGTTTCCTGGCCGGACCGGAGCGTGGAAAAGTTCTCCGGACTCTCCGTGGACCGGTGGAGGACAATTCGCCAGGGGACGGGGGAAAGGGTCGAATCTCCGTGAGGGTTTTCCTGCGCAACACGGTGTTTCTCACCGGCTGTCTGGGCCTGCTGATCGGATCGACCGGCTGTGGAGGGCCGGATCCGGCCGGGAAGGAAAACGTCGCGCCCCCTGTGGAACAGGCTCCGGCGCCGGTTCCTGGAGGGGTGGCGATCCCGTACCCTGATCTTTCCAAGGCGCAGCCCGCCGTCCGGTCGATCCTGGAAGCGAAGCAGAGCGCGTTACAGGAGGCGGTCGAGGCCGGAAGGGTCGATGCCGATCTTCTTGGAGAGACCGGCCGTTATTATCTCGCGGCCAGCTTCTCGGACGCCGCCGCGGCGTGTTTCACCAACGCGTTGGTCCTGGAGCCGGACCGGTTCGAATGGAATTATTTCCTGGCGCACATCCAACGCGGAAACGGGAATTATCCGGAGTCGGTGGATCGGTTTCAGAAGGCGCTGGAACAGGAACCGGATTCGGTGGCGGTCCTGGTCTGGCTGGGCCGATCCCTGCTGGAGACCGGGCAGATCGACGCCGCGAAAGCGCGGTTCCGGAAGGCGCTGGAGATCAATCCTGAATCCTCCTCGGCCATGGCCGGTCTCGGGAAGGCCGCGGCGGCGGAAGGGGACGACCGGGAAGCGGTCCAGGACCTGGAGAAGGCGCTGGAATGGACGCCGGGTGCGACCTCCCTTCACTACCCGCTGGGGATGGCGTACAAGCGGCTGGGGAACCGGGCCGAGGCGGAAAAGCATCTGGCTCTTCGGGGCGATATCGAAATTTATCCCCTGGATCCCTGGATGGAACCGCTCAAAAGTCTGCTGGCGACTCCCACCTTGTACTCGGAACGGGGCGGGAGGGCTTACGCGGAAGGGGATTTCGCCCAGGCGGTCAAAGAGTTCAGGGAGGGGTTGGCGATGGATCCGGACGATCCGCTTCTCCACCTGAATCTCGGTTCCGCTCTCTACGAGGCCGGGGAAAAGGAGGAGGCGGAGAAGAAGATCCGGGCCGCCCTGGCCCTGGACGGGAGGTATGCCGAAGCCCTGTACAGCCTGGGGGCGATCCGCGAGAACGAAGGGAACGACCGGGAAGCCGGAAACTATTACCGGCGATCGCTGGCGATCCGTTCCGACCTGGTCCAGGCGAACCGGCGCCTGGCCGTGGTCCTGGTCCGGTCCGGGCGGCTGGACGAAGCGGTCGAGGCCTACTCGGCGGCGATCCGCCTGGATCCCAGGCAGGCTCCCGCGCGGCTCGGCCTGGTGATGGCGCTGGTTCGGGCGGGAAAGTTCGTGGAGGCCGAGGCGGCCCTGGACGAGGCCCGGTCCGCGCTCCCGGATCAACCGGCATTCACCCATGCCCTGGCCCGGCTGTTGGCCGGCTGCCCGGATCCGGCCGGAAGGGACGGCGCCCGGGCCTTGAAGCTTCTGGACACGATTCGAAACGGCAGCCCGAATTCCGATATGGCGGAAACGATCGCCATGGCCCTGGCCCGGGTCGGCCGGTTCGAAACGGCGGCCCGGTGGCAGGAGAAGGTGGTGGAAGCCGCGGAAAAAGCCGGCCGGAACCGGTTGGCCCAAGCGATGCGGAAACCGCTGGAAGCGTACCGGGCCGGCCGCCCCTGGAACCTCCCCTGGCGGGCGGAGGATCCAGTTTTCCGGCTTCCCCGGGACGCCCACCCCTACCAACCCCGGAGAACCCGGCAATGAGACGGCTCTTCCTCTTCTTCGGCCTCGGGCTCGGCCTGTTCCTGGCTCCCGCCGGGGCGACCGGGGCCGGATCTCCCGGAGAGGTTATGAAGGAAGCGGCCGGTCTTCTAGAGGCCGGAGACGCGGCCGGAGCGGAGAAACTGTACCGGGAACTGATCGCTTCCCGACCGGGTTTCGCCGATCCCTACGAAGGTCTGGCCCAGGCCCTGGAGGCCCAGAACCGCACCCTGGAAGCGGCGGCGGTCCTGCTGGAGGCGGGGGAAGGGCTGGTGAAGGCGGGCGTGCCCGGCCCTGGAGTCCGGTTCCTGCAGAAGGCGGCGGAACTGACCCCTGACGGGGCCATGGTGCAGGCGGTGCTGGGAAAAGCTCTTCTGGACCAGAGCAAGTTTCGACAGGCGGCGCTCCACCTTCGGAAGGCGGTGGAACTGGACTCTTCCAACAACGCCGCCCGATTCTTCCTGGGCGCGGCCCTATGGGAAAGCGGAGACCTGGGTTCCGCGGAGAAAGCTTATCGGACAGTGATGGAGGGCGGAGGGCCTGCCGGCGACGCGGCCCGGGCCTCCCTGGGGGCTCTTCTCCAATGGCAGGGACGGTCCTCCGAAGCGTTGCCCTTCCTGACCGTGGCGGCAGAAGCCCGGCCGGACTCGGTCTCCATTCTCTTCGACGAGGCCCGGGCGCTGGAAGGAGCCGGCCGCCTGGAAGAGGCGGCGGCGGCGTATCGCGCAGTGATGAAACAGGCTCCTTCCTTTAAGGATCCGGTCTACCGCCTGGCCCGCCTGCTGAACCGGCTGGGAGAAAAGGAGGCGGCCGAGAGCATGATCGGCCGTTTCCGCGCGATGCACGCCGCCCAGGAGGCCCACACCCGGGAGGCCGGGTTGAGAGAGGCGAAAATCAAGGGCGCGTGGGAACTGGTGCGGACCTCCCGGCTGGATGAGGCCGAGTCCGAATTCCTGGAACTGGGGGAGTCGGTGGATCGCTACCTGGGCCTGGCGGCGGTGCATGCCGGGCGGGGGGATCACGCCCTGGCGGTCCGGGACTTGGAAAAGGCGATCCTGCTGGATCCGGAACGGGCCGACCTGCGCCGAATGCTCGCTTCCGAGCGGATGGAGGCCACCGGGCCATGAAACGGCTTCCGCTTCTGTTTCTCCTGGCCGCCTGGCCGCCGGCCGGTTCCGCCCAGGACCCCCCCTCCCTCTGCAACGGGATGATCCTGCAGGATGTGGCCGAGTCGTCCGGAATCAGCTTTCAGCACCTGAAAGGGGGAACCGGGGAGATGCAGCTTCCCGAAACCATGGGGTCCGGCGCGGCCTGGCTCGATTTCGACCAGGACGGGCTGCTGGATCTTTACCTGGTCCAGTCCGGACCTTTTCCTCCCGACAGGTCCGCCGCGGCGGGAAATCGGCTCTTCCGGAACCTGGACGGCCGGAGGTTCCAGGACGTGACCGACGGTTCCGGCGCCGGCGATACCGGCTACGGCCAGGGAGTGACCGCCGCGGATTACGACGGGGACGGCCGGATCGACCTGTACATCTGCAATTACGGACCGGATGTGCTGTTGAAAAACCTGGGCGGCGGCCGTTTCCGGGACGTGACGAAAGAGGCCGGCCTGGGGTTGGACGGGTGGAGTTCGTCGGCCGCGTTCGCCGATGCCGACGGCGACGGCGACCTGGATCTGTACGTCACCCGGTACATGGTGTACGACCACGAGCATGTGCCGTTCTGCGGAGACGAGGAGACCGGCCTGAGAAAGTACTGCGACCCCAGCCTGTTCGAAGGGGAGTCCGACCGGTTCTACATCAACCGGGGCGACGGTTCGTTCCGGGACGCCACGGCGGAATCCGGTTTCGCCGACGCCCGCGGAAAAGGGCTGGGGGTGTTGTTCACCGACCTGGACGGAGACCTTCTTCCGGATATCTATGTGGCCAACGACCTGACCTTCAACCTTCTCTACCGGAACCTGGGCGGCGGCCGGTTCGAGTCGACCTCCCTTCTCTCCGGCGCCGGTCTCAGCAAGGACGGGAAGGCCGAATCCGGTATGGGCGTCGCGGTCGGGGACATCGACGGCGACCTGGATCCGGACCTGATGGTCACCAACTTCGACGTGGAGACCAACACCGTCTACCGCAACCAGGGCGGGATGATGTTCGAGGATGTTTCCGCCGAAAGCGGCTTCGGGGAACCGTCGTTCAATAGGCTCGGTTTCGGGGTCGTACTGGACGATCTGAACCGGGACGGATTCCTGGACGCGTACATCGCCAACGGCCATATCTACGAGTACTCCCGGCGGGAGACGGTGGAGTACGCCCAGCCGGACCTTCTGCTCCTGGGGAAGGGGGACGGCCGGTTCCAGGAGCAGGTCTGTGGTCCGATTTTTCAGGAGAAATGGGTCGGACGGGGCCTGGCGGCTGGAGACTATGACAACGACGGCGATCTGGACCTGGCCCTGGTGAACAGTGGGGGGCCGTTTCAGCTCCTCCGGAACGACGGCTCCGGCGGCCGGGGGCTGGGGGTGATCCTGGAATACAAGGATCCGAACCGGTTCGGAATCGGAACCCGGGTGGAACTGGAACTTGGGAAGAACGGCAACAAGACCCTGGTGCGCTGGGTCACCGCCGGTGACAGCTACCAGTCGACCCGGGATCCGCGGGTGCTCTTCGGCGTTCCCGAAGGGCAGGAGCCGGTCCGCCTGGTCGTCACCTGGCCTGACGGCGAGCAGGAGGAAAGGTCCCGGCCGGAACCGGGGAGATATTACCGGGCCCGGTACCGCCACGGCGTTGAGAAGGAGCGCGTTCCGGAAGGCGGGGAAGGGACTCCGGCGCCTCCATCGGCCGGTATTGTCTCTTCGGTACAGATCGTTCTCGGGAGCGCCGCCGCCCTGCTCCTCCTTGGGGGCGGGGCCTGGATGCTGTTCCGGAAAAGGGGGGATGGATGAGGTCCGCGGCGCTATCCTGTTTGTTTTCCATGGTTGTATTGGCCGCCTGCGGCGGGGGAGAGGGAGGGCCCGGTGAAGCATCGGTTCCGGCCTTGAGTCCCCAAGAGGCGTCGGCCGAGTTTAGAGGGATCTGCCGGTCGATCCGCGAGAGCGACGAACCTTACTACGGACTGAAGCAGATCGAAGAACTCCGAAGTTACCTGGATCGCCCCAGCTCCGACCCTCGAGGCAGGATCATCGTGAGAGCCCGGCTGGGCGTGGAGTACCTCCGGGTCGGCGCCACGTCCCGAGGCGCCGAACTGCTGGAAGAGGCCTGGAAGATCGCCGAGTCCGAAACCCCCGAGGATCTTCCTCTTCTGCAGGATGTCACCCGGCGAACCGCTCTCGCGTTCCTGCGCCTGGGGGAAGTGGAAAACTGCATCGAACAGTACAACCCGTCCAGTTGTCTTCTTCCGTTGAACAAGGAAGCCCGGCATACGGCACGCCGTGGATCGGAGAACGCGATCCGCTACTACATCGAGTACCTCCGGCAGCACCCGGAGAAACCGGGCGACCGGGCGGTCGCCGCGTTCCTGATGAATATCGCCGCCATGACCCTGGGCGACTGGCCGGACCAGGTTCCCGCCGGCGTGGCGGTGCCTCCCGAGCGGATGACCTCCGGGGACGATATCGGCCGGTTCCGGAATATCGCGCGGGAAGCCGGCATACGGCTCCGCAAACCGTCCGGCGGTTCGATCATGGAGGATCTGGACGGAGACGGGCTTCTGGATATCCTCACTTCCACCATCGACCCGTGCGGCGCGATGGTCCAGTACAGGAACGACGGGGAAGGCGGCTTCGAGGACGTCAGCGCCGCATCCCAGGTCGACAGCCAACTCGGCGGCCTGAACATGATGCCGGCCGATTACGACAACGACGGCGACGTGGACGTCCTGGTCCTCCGAGGCGGCTGGATGGCCGAGGCCGGCCGGATGCGGAATTCGCTCCTTCGGAACGACGGGACCGGCCGGTTCGAGGACGTGACCTACGGCGCCGGTATCGCCGAACCGGCCTACCCGACCCAGTCGGCCGGATGGGCCGATTACGACCTGGATGGCTCCCTGGACCTGTTCATCGGCAACGAGGCGGACAACCAGGGGAACGGCTATCCGGCCCAACTTTTCCATAACCAGGGGGACGGGACTTTCGTGGACAGGGCGGAGGAGGCCGGCGTGCTGAACCTTCGTCTTTCCAAGGCATCCGCCTGGGGGGATTACGACAACGACGGCGACCCGGATATTTACGTCTCCAACATCGGTCCGAACCGGTTGTACAGAAACAACGGAGACGGGACGTTCACCGACGTCGCCCGGGAGGCCGGCGTGGAAGAGCCTGTGGGGCGCGGATTCACCACCTGGTTCTTCGATTACGACAACGACGGTTACCTGGATATCCTGGCCGGGGACTACAATTCCGGTCTCGGGGAAGTGGCGGCCTGGTACCTGGGGGTCGACATCCCCACCGGCCGGCCGTTGATCTACCATAACGAGGGGGACGGCACGTTCCGGGAGGTCGGCGCCGACCTGGGCGTTCTGGCTCCATGCCTGCCGATGGGCGGCAATTTCGGCGACCTGGACAATGACGGATGGCTCGATTTCTACCTGGGCACCGGAACCCCGAGCTACGAGTCGATCGCTCCCAACCTGATGTACCGGAACCAGGACGGCAAGCGGTTTGTCGACGTGACCTATTCCGGCGGGTTCGGCAACCTTCAGAAAGGGCACGGCGTGGCGTTCGGCGACCTGGACAACGACGGAGACCAGGATGTTTTCGAGCAGATGGGCGGCGCGTATCCCGGCGACGCCTTCCCCAGTTCCCTCTATGAAAACCCCGGGAACTCGAACGCCTGGATCACCCTGAAACTGGTCGGCCGGCGCGCCAACCGGTTCGGGATCGGCGCCCGGATAAGGGTCACGGTGGAGACGCCTGCCGGCGAAAGGATCGTTCACGTCGTCGCCGGGTCCGGCGGATCGTTCGGCGGGTCCAGCCTGCAGCAGGAAATCGGCCTGGGAGACGCGAAATCGGTGAAGCGGGTGGAGATCGACTGGCCCGGAGGAGAATCCCAGGTCCTGGGGGCCGTTCCGCTCCGGACCTTTCTGGAGGTCACGGAGGGGGAGACGCGGCCCCGGGTGCTCCGGAAGGAGGTTCTGCGATTGGGCCGATCCCGCTGACCCTCCAGGGTGGAAGGGAGAATGTTGATAAAAACAGGTTCAGTGATTGTAAGTACAGGGGTAATTCTGTTTCCAGGAAGTATGCGCGCGAAATCGGGCTAACCGGTAGCA
>CAZZIV010000130.1:0-8898 GCA_964654385.1 uncultured Acidobacteriota bacterium
GGCGTTCCCGGCGGGCCACACGCGTCGTTGTCGCCCCGCCTGGGGACCCCCGGGTCCCGGTCCGGCTCGCCGATAGATAGAGCGAGCCCCTTCCCCCGGTTCAGAGACGAAACCACCACCAGCCGGTCGGTGAACCGGGCCAGCCGCCGTTCCAGGAACGTGTAGAATTCCCGGACCGGCGCCGGTTGGGTATCGTTGAAACTCCACCCGTGGACCGTGTGGACGATCGCCGGCACCCCGGCCCGCCGGGCGGCCAACCTCCCGAGTACGCCGGCCTTGGAGGAATGGGTGTGCACCAGGTCGGCGCCGACCTCCCGGAACAGGGCGGCGACGCGGCGAATCGCCGCCAGGTCCTGGAACGGCGCGATCGGGTGGCGCAGGTACGGCACGAGATGCACGTCGGCGTCCGGAAGCCCTCGGGCTTCCGGGTCCAGGTCGCCGCCCTCCCCTGCAACCAGGACCGGCGCGTACCGCTGCCGATCGTGATGGGCCATGCAGTACAAGGTGTTCTGCTGGGCGCCGCCCAGTTCCAGCCGGGTGATCACGTGGACGATCCGGCGGCGGCGCTGTGTCGGCCCGCCGCTCACGTCCGCTCCGCCTTCTCCAGGAACAGGAGAATCGACAACAGGTTGAACAGCGGCAGGCCCAGGCCGGCTTCCCCGGCCAGGTGCCGGTCCAGCAGATCGACGGCGGCGCCGCCGTCCAACGCTTCCCACCGGCGGAACGATGCGGGCCGGAACATCTCCCGTGCCGTCGCCAACAGCGGCCCCCGGATCCAGTCGCCTAAGGGAAGGTCGAACCCTCGCTTGGGTCGACGGAGAATCGTCTCCGGCAGATCGCTCGCGAACGCCCGGCGAAGCACCTTCTTGGTCACGTCGCCGTCGATCTTGTGGGTGTCGGGGAGCCGGGCGGCCCACTCCACCAGGCGATGATCCAAGAACGGTACGCGGGCCTCCAGGGAAAACGCCATGGTCGCCCGGTCGACCTTGGCCAGCAGGTTGTGGGGCAGCCATTCGCTCTGGTCGGCGTACAGGCTTCCTGCAAGGCGCGAACGGTTCGGGGCGAAGTATCGGTCGAACCGTTCTCCCAGGCCGGCCCGGACCTGCCGGAAAGCATCTTCCCCGAACAACCGCCCGCCGGTGCTCCCGTCCAGGATCATCGACCATTCCACGTGGTTCAGGCCGGAACCGCTCTCCGCCAGCGCCGAAAGCGCCTGCCCCGCCCTTCCCGGCAGGCGGCGGCCCAGGCCGGATCGGGCCAGCCGCCCGGCGGCCGGCATGGACGCCACCCAGCCGTACTTCTTCTGGTACAGGTAACGCCGGTAGCCGGCGAACAGCTCGTCGGCCCCTTCGCCGGTCAGCACCACCGTCACCTGCTTCCGGGCGTATTCGGAGAGGATCCAGGTCGGGATCATCGCCGGGTCGGTCACCGGCTCGTCCAGGTGCTCCACCATGCCGGGCAGCCGTTCGCCGATTTCGGCGGCGGTCACCACCAACTCGTGGTGCTCCGCTTCGAACCGGTCGGCCAGGAGCCGGGCGTATTCCCTTTCGTCGTACACCGCCGCGTCGTCGAACCCAACGGAGAAGGTGCGAACCGGTTCGCTGGAGACCCGGGACAGGAGCGAAAGCACCACCCCCGAATCCAGTCCGCCGGAAAGAAACATCCCCAACGGCACGTCTGCCACCGTGCGCGAAGAAACCGCCTCCGAAAGGAGAGTCCGCAGCTCTTCGGCCCGTTCGTCCAGGGGAACCTCCGGGGCCGGATCCGGCGTGGGGAAGTCGTACCAGCGCCGGATCGAAACGTTCCCGTTCTCCACCAGGAGACTGTGGCCGGGCAGCAGCTTCCGGATGCTCCGGTACACCGTTTCGTCACCGGGGAGATACTGCATGCAGTACAGCCGGGTAAGCGCTTCCTGGTTCACCGTCCGGTCCGCCTTCGGATGACGGAGGAGCACCGACAGCTCCGAGGCGAACAGGATCGTTCTCCCGTCATCCTGGTAGAAGAGCGGCTTGATCCCGATCCGGTCCCGGGCGAGATAGATTCGGCCGGCGGTCCGGTCGTGGAGGCAGAACGCGAACATCCCGTCCAGGTGCTCCACCATGGCCGGACCATGCTCTTCCCAGAGGTGCACCAGGACCTCGGTATCCCCCTCCGTCCGGAACCGGTGTCCCTGGGCCTCCAGCTCCTTTCGCAGCTCGCGGAAATTGTAGATCTCGCCGTTGAACACCACTTCCACTTCGCCGGTTTCCGATTGTACCGGCTGATCCCCATGGACCCGGTCGATCACGGCCAGGCGGCGGGCGCCGGCGATCACGCCGGGCGCTTCGAACATCCCCTCGGCGTCCGGCCCCCGGTGGACCATTCGATCCAGCATGGAACGGACCCCCGCAGGGTCCAGGTTTTCGCCGTCCAGAGCAACGATGCCGCAAATTCCACACATGGAGTGAATAGGATCCTTTGTTCCGGTTTCGTCAGCCCAGGTCGAGCCGGCCGACGACCTCTTCCCTCTGCCGCCGCAAGGCCAACAGAGCCTCCACAACCAGCCAGAGGGCGATCACCGTGATCGCGGCCCCCAGGGCCAGCAACACCTTCTGATCCTGGGCCAGGAAATCCCGCAGCTTCATTATCATCGCCGTCAAGGTGGTGATCATCATGAACAGCATCGGCAACAGGTACGGAAGAGACGGCCTGCCCCGCTGGATCAGGTAGAGGGAGACCACCAGGAGAGCCAGGCCGGCCAGCAACTGGTTGGTGGACCCGAACAGTTGCCACAGCGCCAGCCCGGCCGACTTTCCGTCGATCTTGTAAAAGGCGAAGAAGGCGATCGCCGCCACCGCCACCAGGGACGAGACATAACGGTTCCGAAGAAGGTCGACCTTCACCGTCTCGCCGATCTCCTCGATGTTGTACCGGAGAAGCCGGGTGGCCGAATCCAGGGTGGTCAAGGCGAAGCTGACCACCACCACGGCGATCAGCGTCCGGGCCGCCGCCTCCGGGATGCCGATCTGGGTCACGAACCGGGTGCACCCTTCGATGAACGCCGACATTTTGCTGGGTAACCCCTGAGCCGCGTTCCAGGAGGCGTAGTGAGCCGCCCAGGCCCCGCGGGAGGAGAACCCGGCGGTGCAGGCCAGCACCGCCGCCAGCCCCAGGAGCGATTCCCCCAACATCCCGCCGTACCCGATCAGGCGGGCGTCGGTTTCCTTGTTCAACTGCTTGGAGGTGGTGCCCGAAGCGACCAGGGAGTGAAAGCCGGATGCGGCTCCACAAGCGATGACGATAAAGACGAACGGGAAGATCGCCGGGGCGCCCTCCGGGTGGGTTTCCAGCACCGGCGCGGCGAAGTCCGGGGCCAGGAAGAAGAACCCCAGGTAGGTCATCCCAAGGCCCAGGTATAAAAGCAGGGAGTTCAGGAAGTCCCGGGGTTGCAGGAGCGACCAGACCGGGAGCACCGAGGCCAGGAAGGCATAGAGCAGCAGCACCCAGATCCATCCGCTCACCGAGTCCCACAGAATCGGAAACCGGCCGGACAGCGCCACCGCCGCCAGGACCACCACGAACGCCGCGCCGACCAGCATCCCGAGGCCCCGGCCGTGCTTCCGGATCGTCCAGCCGATCCCGAGGGCCAGGAGCAGGATCACCGCGGAAGGCATCACCGACTGGGGGTACATCTTCGGAGAAAACAGCACCGCCACCACGTAGGCGAATACTCCCATCGCCAGGGAGACGCCGAAGAAGATCAGGGCGTGCATCAGCGACTTGGCCCGGCGGCCCATGATCCGCTCCGCCACCACGCCGATCGACATCCCCCGGGCCCGGACCGAAACCACCAACGCGCCGAAATCGTGGACACAGCCGATCAGGATCGCCCCGAACACCACCCACAGCATCGCGGGCAGCCATCCCCAGATCACCGCGATCGCCGGCCCCAGCATCGGGGACAGGCCGGTGATCGACGCGAAATGATGCCCAAACAGGACCGGGCGGGAGGTCGGGACGTAATCCAGGCCGTCTTCCAGGGTGTGGGCCGGCGTCGCCACCTCCGGACGGAGGGCGAACAGCCTTCGCGCCAGGAAACGGGAGTAGACAAAGTAACCGAGAGCGTACATCCCGAAACAGACCAGAACCACCCAAGCCGCCATCCGTCCTCCTCCGCGCCGACTCGGCGTAGAAACATCATTATACGGGTACCTATTGTCAACCCGGCTTCCGAATCGTAAACTTTTCCATCTTGCAGGAGAGCCGGATTCCCTTGGACTATGCCCCCGATCATGCCGTCGGCGTTCCCTTCTTTGGAATCCGACGTGCCTGGAACCGTCTGCTCGAAGCCGGGCTCCGTGCGATCACCCGGTTCCGGGGGATCGGCCGTTTCCACGATCCGATGAAATATTTCGGCCCCGGCGGCCTTTCTGAAGCCCGGCGGCTCTGCGCGGCGGTGCACCGGGATCCTGCCGGGTACTTCCTGCCGGACCCGGACGCTCCTGCCAGGAACGTGAAGGCGGTTCGGCGGGTCGACCGGGAGAAACGAGTGGTGGAGGACCTGTTCTTCGACTCCCCGGCCCCTTCAGGACGGCACAGGAACGACCGGGTGCAGCTTCGTCTCTTCCGACACCACAACACCGTGGGGATGAAACGGGTGGTGTTCTTTCATCACCCGACCTACCAGGACAAGTGGCGCCTGTGGGAATGGTTCCTGGCGCCGCTCATCGCCCATGTACCGGTGGCGTTTATGACCGGCCCCAACCATGACGGCCGGGTGGAGCCGGACGACTTCCCGGGAGAGTGGACGGTCAATCCGAACGTCCACACTCTGTACCGATCGATTCGGCAATGGTGCTGGGACCAACAGGCGGCCGTGAACCTGCTGCGGGAACGGTTCGGCCTGGAACCGGCGGCGATCTCCGGGTTCAGCGTCGGGGCGTTCCAGTCCATCCTGTTGGCCGGCCTGGGAGGAACGGACCTGCCGATCGTCGCCATCGCCTGCACCAACCGGTACGCTTTCGGCCTTTTGCACGGCGTCATCGGGCCGCCGGTCATCAAGGCGATGGGCCGGGCCGGCGTCACGCCGGCCATCCTGGAAGAGATGGCGGAATCCATGCAACTGGAGCGGTACGCCCCGGCGCTCCGAGGCCGGAACATTCTGATGATCCGGGGACTGTTCGACGAGGTCGATCCGCCTCCGTCCCTGCAGCGCCTGGAGGAGGCGTTGCGACCTTCCCGCATCCTGCGGATCCCCACCGGACACGGAACCCTGGTGTTCCACCGGAAGGCGGTGATGGACGAGACCCTGCTCTTTCTGGAGGAGCTCGGAATTCTGCGGGCGGAGTGAGCGAAACCGGTTTTCTGTGCCGTCCGACTCGATCGCTTTCACGACGACGAATCGAGCCGAAATTATAGGACAAATAAGGTGGAGATTCCGAATTGTATCGGTCAATCTCAAGCTCTTCAGGATAATTCGTGGATAGATGAAGGCTGATTTCGAGGTGTTGCTCACATTTCAGGAGGTAAACAAGGAAACAACGCATCCGGTTCCATACTCTGACGAAGATGGAGTTGAGAGACAAACATCCACTCAGAAGGAAGGAACAGAATGTAGATCTGAACGGGTGCCACGGAGCCGCTGGCGGAACCGGTTTGCGCCGGAGGCATCAGCCGGCGGTGGAACGCATCCGGTCCCGAAGCCCCCCGAGAAAAACCCGCTCCTCCTCAGTCAGGGATTCTGGACCCTCTGCCTCGATCTTTTCGTGGAGCCGTTTAAGCTCCCGAGACTCGGCCCGGGACAACATCGGGGTACCTGAACCCCCTGCACCTAGCCGTTGACGCAGTCGCGGTCGGATGAACACAAAGTACAGTAAGGCACCGGCCGCGGCCCCACCCAAGTGAGCGCCATGGCCGATGGGGAACCCTCCTCCGTGAGACTGAGCCACCAGACCCCAGACATCGAACCCGACGAACGCCAGAACGCCTGCCGCCGCAGGCACCGGTATGATCCCCATGACGAGAATTTTCTGCTTGGGGAAGAGGAGGGCGTACGCCATGAGCAACCCCGAGATGGCGCCCGATGCCCCCAGGGCGGAGATATTCGGACGTCCCAGTAGCCAGAGGCTGGTCGCGCAGTGGGTCACCGAGGCCAGAACCCCGGCGATCAGGTAGAACACCGTAAAATCCCGAGCCCCCCACAGCCGCTCGAGAACCGATCCGAAGCTATACAGGACGATCATGTTGACGGCGATGTGCCACAGCTCGGCGTGGGAGAAAACCGACGTCAGCAGCGTCCAAAACAGGCCGTGCTGGAGATGGACCGGACTGACGAGAAAGTTGACGACCATGAAGGTGTGTACGGCCGGGAGGGTTCGGGCGACCTGCCAGGCCAGGAACACCAAGACGTCGATGCCGATGGTCACCGGCACCGCCCTGAGCTCCCGCCGCCACCAGGGTACGGGATCAGAAACGGACGGCGTCTTCCCGCCCGGCTCAGCCGGCTGCGACGGTTCCCACGAACCTTGCTGTGAATCTTCCATCCGTGCTTGCCGGGGACAGCAACCGAAACCAAGGTTTCGGTTGCTGTCCCCGAATCTCTCCTGTCCAGCATTCTTGGGCGAATCGATGAGATCTTTCAATTGTAAGGTTCAAATGTACGGCATATAATCCGTCGATGCTCGCGAACACTCGATTTCTTGACAGGAAAGGGGTCAAGCACTCCTTCGTTCCCAGTGACCACTCGATCCTGCCGCACCGAACCGGGCGAAGAACGTGGCCATCTGGGATTCGGAACCGGATCCGTCCGAAATGAGCGGGACCCATCATACGACCACGCCACTCAAGAAGGCTCGCAGTGTATTCGACTGGTTCGTCCATTCTGAAATCGCCGGCGGCATCGTGCTGCTCGCCTGTGCGGTGGCGGCCCTGATCTGGGCCAACTCTCCCTGGCGCAGCCTTTACCAGGACCTGCTGCACACATACATCGGCGTCGGGTGGGGTGATTCGGTCTTCAAGCTCTCGCTGCACCACTGGATCAACGACGGCCTGATGGTGGTTTTCTTTTTCGTCGTCGGGCTGGAGATCAAGCGAGAACTGGTAGTCGGTGAACTGTCAACGGTGCGCAAAGCGATCCTGCCCGTCGCGGCGGCGTTGGGCGGAATGGCCGCTCCTGCTGCCCTGTACGTCGCGTTCAACGCCGGTGGGGATGGCGCGGCGGGATGGGGTATACCGATGGCCACCGATATCGCCTTCGCGCTCGGCGTGCTCGCGATGTTCGGCACTCGCGCCCCTCTCGGGCTGAAGGTGTTTCTGACGGCGCTGGCGATCGCCGACGACCTGGGCGCCGTAATCGTCATCGCGATCTTCTACACCGAGAAGATCAGTGTCGTAGCCTTGATCGTCGCGGCGATCCTGCTGGCGACCCTGTTCGTCGTGATTCGCGCAGGTGTGACCCGGCTCGGGGTTCTCCTGCCGTTGATCGTGGGGGTCTGGGTGGCGGTGTTCTCGTCCGGTTTGCACGCGACGGTGGCCGGGATTCTCGTCGCGCTGGTGATTCCTGTTCGCCCGCGTATCGATCTTTCCCGGTTCATCGCCGAGTCCGAGAGATTCCTCGAGAGGTTCCAGGACGTCGACCTGCATCCCGACTCGATCATCACCGACAGCGAGCAACTCGACGCGGTCGAGCACGTGCACGCCCGGGCCGGCGACAGCCTGCCTCCGGGCCTGATGCTGGAACACTACCTCCACCCGGTGCAGGTCTGGCTCATCCTGCCCCTGTTCGCGCTGGCCAACGCGGGGGTACACTTCGACAGTCAATTCCTCGATGCGTTGACCCACCCGATCAGCCTGGGCATCATCACCGGTCTCGTGCTGGGCAAACCGCTGGGCATCACGCTTCTCAGTTGGCTGGTGCTCAAGAGCGGCAAGGGTGGGTTGCCGGCTGGGGTCACCTGGGCGCAGGTATTCGGCTCCGGTTGTCTGGCAGGGATCGGGTTCACCATGTCGCTGTTCATTGCGGAACTGGCCTGGAACGACGCGGCCATGATCGCCAACGCCAAAATCGGCATCCTCGCGGCGTCTCTGCTATCCGGAATCCTCGGTTTCATTGTGCTCAGCCGTTCGCTTCCTCGCGCTGCAGAGGATTGAAGAAGTGAATACTCGCCTGCCTGCCGTGTATCGAGGGCTGAAGTCCGCAACGCGAAGGAGAGAACATGAAATCGGTACGTTTATCCCAGATCGTTTTCGTACTTGTCATCCTGCTGTCCTGCGGCATGGGTGTTTCTGCGGGAGAGGAAACCACCCGGGTCGAAGTGCGGAAGGCCTCGTTCGAGCCGTTTCCGGGGGCCGAAGAGGTGCCTGCCGGGCGGTTTGGCCACAATCTTTACCTCGCCCCGGATGCGATTTTCGTTAATTCGGATTTTGCAGCGGTCCGGGCGGTCGGGGATCTCCGCGGCAAGCCGGGCCTGGAATTGATCCTCAACGATGACGCTGCGATCCGGATGCGGGATCTTTCCAGTCAGTGGATCGGGAAGCCGATGGCGATCCTGATCAACGGTGAGGTGCTCCTGGCGCCTGTGGTGAGAGCGGTGCTGAGCAAATAGCTGATCGTCCAGGGCAGCTTCACCCTGGAAGAAGCCGAAGGCCTGGCAGCGAATTTCCGTTAGTTCGCCGCCCGCTGCAGCCGGTTCACGAAGCGGACCGGGACGATGCCGCCCCAGGTGATGCCGGCTGCTCTCCGAACGATTGTTACACACCTGTGACGGCGTTCCGAGCGGCGATGCGGCATGATTCCTCCGGGAAAACAATTACCGGAGGAACGACAATGACAACGAACCGAACGATTCGAACGATCCTGATCGCCCCGGCTATCCTGATGCTGACGGTTTCTATGTCCGCGGCGCAGGAGACACGCCCGGT
>CAZZIV010000131.1:0-8799 GCA_964654385.1 uncultured Acidobacteriota bacterium
GCCAGGCCTGGCGCACTCTGACACGTTTTCACTCGCGAATGATTGTTCGATCAGGACTGACTCCGGGCCGTATTATCCCAACTGGTCCAGGATCGCTTCGAACCGGGTGCCGACCTCCTTCGCCACCGCCTCCAGATCCTCCGCCCCGGGGAACATCCGCGCCATCATCCCGGTATTGATCACGTCGACGGCGCAACGCCCGGGACCGGTCTCCCGGACCACCAGGTTGCAGGGCAGGAAGACCCCGACTTCCGGAGCCGAGGTCATCGCCCTGTGGGCCAGAGGCGGAATACAAGCTCCGAGGATGATGTAAGGAGACGTCTCCTCACCGAGTTTCTCCCGGAGGGTCGCCTGCACGTCGATCTCGGTCAGGATTCCGAACCCCCGGCCGGCCAGGGCCTGCCGGGCTTCCTCCAGCACTTCCGCGTACGGGCGATCGATCTCTTTTGTAATGTTCGGTTTCATGAAGAGCTCCTTCTTCGGGCGGGAACGCCGATCCGGCGCAGGAACGCCATCATCGGGCACCAGCCGGTGAACGCCGACTGGAGAAGATTCAAGCCTACGAACGCCGTGAACCAGTAAAAGCGCGGATCGACGATCCGGCCGAGGAAGACGGATAGCAAAACGAAAAACCCGGCGATCAGCCGGAGCCAGGTATCCACATCCCATCGTTTCATGGTTGTCATCGCGTTACCTCCCATGCAAGCACTGCATGAGAGAGGATGCCGGAACCGGCCGTTTGGATACACCATGCCCAGGGCGGTCATTGTTCCGCCGGATCCTCCCCGATCCCACCGGCCGCCTCCAGGATTTCCCGGCGGAGATCCGGGGGAAGTTCGGGGGGAGCGAGGCTCTCCACGAGCCGGACCGCCTTTCGCATGGAAGCCAGGAACCGGACACATTCCGGACAGTCCTCGAAATGACCATCGAACTCGGCGCAAATCTCCAGCGGCAGTTCTCCGTCCATGTACTCGGAGAGACGCTCGAACAAGGCCTTGCAACCGCTCCGATCGTGATCATGGGTCGGCATCATCCCCTCCCCGGCCGAAGCCGTTTTCCAACTCCCGGCGAACCATCAGGCGGGCCCGGTGAAGTCTCATTTTCACGGTGCTTTCAGGAAGGTCCAGGATCTTCGCCGTCTCCCGGGTGGAAAACTGTTCCATATCTCTCAGGAGAAGAACCATCCGGTAGTGAGGCGGCAGAGTGTCGATCGCCTCCCGGACCCGCCCCCCGGCCTCCGCCCGGAGCACGATGTCGTCCGGCCGGTCCCCGGGATCCGGAACGGCGGAGGCGAAATCATCTCCGCCCGCCGGCATCAGGTCTTCCAGGGAAACCTCTTTGTTGAGCTGGTATCCCCCTTTCCTGCGCTTCATCTGGCAGGCGTTGGAGACCACCCGGAAAACCCAGGACCGGAGGGCGTCCGGGTTCCGGAGCTTTTTCAACGAACGGAACGCCTGGAGAAGGGTATCCTGGGTCACGTCCCGGGCGTCTTCTCGCTCTCCACACATCCGAACGCCGAATCCGTAGATCCGGTCCCCGAACCGGTCGACGAACGTTTCGAACGCTCCGGGCTCATCGGCCTGAATCCTTCTCAGAAGTTCCGAGTTGTCCATTCATTCTTCCCCTGTCCCACTGGGAGTTTACCCTGTCCGGAAACGGAAATCACGGCGAAAACCGGCCGGGTCAACAAGGGATCGGCCCAAGAGTGCTCTGGAGGATTCAGGTCCAAAAACCACGGGCTTTTCCGACCCGGGAGGGCTACCATCGAATCTGATCAAAATGGTTCGTTTGCATGGCGCCTGCGGGAAGATCCTGGTAGTGCCCCCCGGCGCCGGACCGACAAGGAGAACACCATGTCCGATCCTCGCATGATCACGGTCGACGGGAATGAAGCGACAGCATCGGTGGCCCATCGTACCAATGAAGTCATCGCGATCTACCCGATCACCCCTTCCTCCAACATGGGGGAAGCGGCCGATGAGTGGTCCGCCCTCGGCAGAACGAACATCTGGGGCGTGGTTCCGGAGATCTCGGAACTCCAGTCGGAAGGAGGCGCCTCCGGCGCCGTCCACGGCGCCCTGCAGGCCGGCGCGCTGAGCACGACCTTCACCGCGTCCCAGGGGCTCCTCCTGATGATCCCCAACATGTACAAGATCGCCGGTGAGCTGACCTCTTGCTGCATGCACGTGGCCGCCAGGACCATCGCCACCCACGCCCTCTCCATCTTCGGCGATCACTCCGACGTCATGGCCTGCCGGCAAACCGGGTTCGCCCTGCTGGCGTCCAACTCGGTGCAGGAGGCTCACGATTTCGCCTGCATCGGCCAGGCAGCGACCCTGGAATCGAGAATCCCCTTCCTGCATTTTTTCGACGGGTTCCGCATCTCTCACGAAGTCTCGAAAATTTACGAACTCTCCGACGACGATCTCCGTCACATGATCCGGGACGATCTGGTGCAGGCACACCGGGAAAGAGCCCTGACCCCGGACCGGCCGGTCCTTCGCGGAACGGCCCAGAACCCGGACGCCTTTTTCCAGGCGCGGGAGGCGGGGAACCGGTTCTACCAGGCCTGCCCGTCGATCGTCCAAAAGGTCATGGATCGCTTCGCCGAGCGGACCGGGCGGGCCTACCGGCTGTTCGACTATGTCGGCCATCCGGAAGCGGAACGGGTCGTGATCCTGATGGGGTCCGGCGCCGAAACGGCGGAGGAAACCGTCCGTTCCCTGGCCGAAAGCGGGGAGAAGGTCGGCCTGGTCAAGGTCCGCCTTTACCGGCCCTTCTCCATAGAGCATCTCGCGGCCGCCCTTCCCCCCTCGGTCCGCGCCATCGCCGTGCTGGACCGGACCAAGGAGGCAGGCTCGATCGGCGAGCCGCTCTACCTGGACGTGGTTACGGCGTTCCGGGAAATGGAGTCGGAGGGCCGCTCCCCGCTGAACGCCACCCCGGTGATCACCGGCGGTCGGTACGGCCTCTCTTCCAAGGAGTTCAATCCGGCGATGGTGAAGGCGGTCCTGGACGAACTCCGAACGGAAAGCCCGAAGAACCATTTCACGGTTGGAATCGTGGACGACGTCACCCACACTTCGCTGCCGGTGGACCCCGATTTCGACATCGAGCCGGACGACGTGGTGCGGGGAGTCTTCTTCGGCCTGGGCGCCGACGGCACCGTGGGCGCGAACAAGAACTCGATCAAGATCATCGGCGGAGAGACCGACAATTTCGCGCAGGGCTACTTCGTTTACGATTCCAAGAAATCCGGGGCGGCGACCATTTCCCACCTCCGGTTCGGCCCCAGGCCGATCCACTCCACCTACCTGATCCGGAAAGCAAACTTCGTGGCCTGCCACCAGTTCGTTTTCCTGGACCGTTTCGACGTGCTCAAGTACGCCGCCGACGGCGCCGTGTTCCTCCTGAACGCTCCCTATTCCAAGGACGAGGTCTGGGACCGTCTGCCCCGGGAGGTCCAGGCCGGAATCGTCGAGAAGAACCTGACGTTCTACACCATCGACGCCTACAAAGTCGCCCGGGACGCCGGGATGGGCACCCGGATCAACACGATCATGCAGACCTGCTTCTTCGCGATCTCCGGAGTGCTTCCCCGGGACGAGGCGATCACCCAGATCAAGAAGGCGATCGAGAAGACCTACGGCAAGAAGGGGGCCGGGATCGTCCAGAAGAACTTCGAGGCGGTGGACGCCGCCCTCTCCCACCTGTTCCAGGTCCAGGTCCCGTCCGCCCCTTCCGCCGACCGTTCCCGGCCGCCGGTCGTGGCCGAGGAGGCGCCTGATTTCGTGCAGCGGGTCACCTCGGTCCTCCTGGAGGGAAACGGCGACCTCCTTCCGGTCAGCGCGTTCCCGGTGGACGGCACCTGGCCGGTCGGCACCGCCCGGTGGGAAAAGCGGAACATCGCCCTGGAGATTCCGATCTGGGACGAGAACCTCTGCATCCAGTGCAACAAGTGCGCCATGGTCTGTCCCCACGCGGCGATCCGCGCGAAGGTCTACCCGAAGGACTCGTTGGGGAACGCCCCGGAACCGTTCAGGTCGACCGACTACCGAGGAAGAGAATTCCCGGACTCCGCCTATTCGATCCAGGTGGCGCCGGAAGACTGCACCGGGTGCACTCTCTGCGTCCAGGTCTGTCCGGCCAAGGACAAGTCCAGCCCCAAACACAAGGCGATCAACATGGCGCCCCATATGGACCACGTGGCGGTGGAGAGGGAAAATTTCTCCTTCTTCCTGGATCTTCCGGAGGCCGACCGGAGGGAGGTGAAGCTGGACGTCAAGGGCGCCCAACTGCTCCAGCCGTTGTTCGAATACTCCGGGGCGTGCGCAGGCTGCGGCGAGACCCCCTACATCAAGCTGATGACCCAGCTGTTCGGCGATCGGGCCCTGGTGGCCAACGCCACCGGCTGCTCGTCGATCTACGGCGGAAACCTGCCGACCACTCCTTTTACCACCAACGCCGACGGGCGGGGACCGGCCTGGTCCAACTCCCTGTTCGAGGACAACGCCGAATTCGGATTCGGCTTCCGCCTGGCAGTGGATAGCCAGACCAACCACGCGAAAACGCTGGTCCGTTCCCTGGCGGGAGCGCTGGGGGATTCGCTGGTCGAGGATCTTCTGAATGCCGAGCAGAACGACGAGGCCGGCATCCGGATGCAAAGGGAGAGGGTGGAGGAACTGAAGCGGCGGCTGGACCCCATGGAGGGAAGCCACGCCGAACACCTCCTCAGACTGGCGGATTACCTGGTCAAGAAAAGCGTCTGGCTGGTGGGCGGCGACGGCTGGGCGTACGACATCGGATACGGAGGCCTGGATCATGTGTTGGCCATGAACCGGAACGTGAATATCCTGGTCCTCGATACCGAGGTCTACTCGAACACCGGAGGGCAGCAATCCAAGGCGACCCCCCTGGGCGCCGCGGCGAAATTCGCCGTGTCCGGAAAAGCGATCCCCAAGAAAGACCTCGGGATGGAGGCGATGAGCTACGGCCATGTTTACGTGGCGCGGGTCGCCTTCGGCGCCAAGGACGCTCAAACGGTCAAAGCGTTCCAGGAAGCCGATTCCTATGACGGCCCGTCCATGATCATCGCCTACAGCCCCTGCATCGCCCACGGATACAACCTGGCCTACGGGGTCGACCAGCAGAAAGCCGCGGTCGGCAGCGGCTACTGGCCGCTGTACCGGTTCGATCCGAGGCGGGTGGACGAAGGCAAGCCTCCCCTTTCCCTGGATTCGGCCAAGCCGAAGATGCCGGTCTCCCAGTTCATGAACAACGAGGCCCGGTTCCGGATGGTGCAGAAACTGGACCCCCAGCGGTATGAGAGGCTGGCCCGGATGGCCCAGGCGCAGGCGATGCGGCAGTATTCGGTGTACGAGCAGTTGGCCGGCATCACCATTCCCAACGAAGTCACGGAAAAAGTGTAAGAGGAGCCGTCATGAACCTGAACCTGACCTACCTCCGGATGAAACTCGACAACCCTTTGATTCCAGGGGCGTCGCCCCTGGGAGCGGACAAGGAGATGGTTCAACGGCTCGAGGAGGCCGGAGCCGGAGCGATCGTTCTTCCCTCCCTGTTCGAGGAGCAGATCACTCACGAGTTGGAAGCCAGCGAGAGGTTCCTGGATCGCCACGAGGACTCCAGCGCCGAGGCGTCCACCTTCGCTCCGCCGCTCCGGAAGGAGGACTTCACCCTGGGGCCGGAAGAATACCTGGAGCACCTCCAGTGGATGAAGGGCCATCTCTCCATTCCCGTGATCGCTTCCCTGAACGGCACGACCCGGGGCGGCTGGCTGGAGTACGCGCGGCAGATCGAAAACGCGGGCGCGTCCGCCCTGGAACTGAACCTGTATGAGATGGCGTGCGATCCGCAGGAGAGCGGGAGAGCCAAAGAACTCCATGTCCTGGATATCGTGAAGGCGGTGAAAGAAAAGATCGGCATTCCCCTGAGCGTCAAACTCTCCCCGTTCTATTCCTCGCTGCCTCACTTCGCCTCCCTGCTCGACGATGCGGGGGTCGACGGGCTGGTGCTCTTCAACCGGTTCTACCAGGCGGACATCGACCTGGAGAACCTGGAGGTCCTGCGCAGGCTCCGTCTTTCCGACTCCTCCTCACTGCTGCTGAGGCTCCGCTGGCTGGCGGTCCTCTCCGGACAGTTCCAGGGATCTTTGGCGGCGACCGGCGGCGTGCACACGGCTGCCGACGCGTTGAAGGCGGTGATGTGCGGCGCCACCGGAGTGCAGATGGCCTCCGCCCTGTTGAAGCACGGCCCGCAACTGCTCGGCACGATCCGGGCGGACATGATCCGGTGGCTGGAAGAGAATGAATACGAGTCCCTGGAACAGGCCTGCGGAAGCATGAACCTGGCGAACTGCCCCAACCCCAGGGAGTACGCACGCACCAATTACGTTCAGATTCTTCAGACCTGGGAGGCGTAGCCGGCCGAGGCGGTATCGGCGCGCTTCAGCTCCCGTTTGAACCGAACGGTGAACGCCTTGGTCGCCGCCTTGAGCTTCAGCTCCTGGAGCCAGTATTTCTTCGGGTTGTCGGTGAGCAGCCTGGCCTCCCGTGGAAGCATCACCAGGGAGACGTGGACGTTCGGCGCCACGCCGATCATCAGGTGTTTCTCCATGCAGGCCTCGTACAACCGCCGGAACACCGGCACCATCTCTTCGGTCTTCGGCGTCGGCTCGTCGGCGAAATCGGTGCCGATCAGCGGCCGAAAAACGCACACGGTGGGTACCGCGCCTACATCGGTGATCCAGTCGATGGCGGCGATGGAGTCTTCCGGCGGCTCCAGGCCGGCGATGATCTCGCCGTTCACCACCCAGGGCTCGAAATCCCTGCCGGTGGGGCCAACCTGGTTTGCGCAGTACTCCACCGCTTCCAGGTAACGGTCCAGGCCGTAGGCGCGATGTTTCCCCGGACAGACGGTTTCGAAACGTTCCCGGTTGAACAGCTCGAAGCAGAAGGAAACACGGTTGACGCCCATTCTGCGGAGTTCGTGATAGCGTTTCAGGTCGCTGTGGGGCGGCGTTTGCACACCGATCAGGACGCCGGTTTCCTCTTTCACCCGGCGGATGTACGGCTCGAGGATATCCAGGTAGGTTTCGCCTTCGTAATGGCCGGTGTTGAAATCCACATAGGTGATCCCGGACCCTTCCCGGGCCGCCTTCACCACCTCGACCACTTCCTGCACCGATTTCTCGTCCGCGTCGTCGGCTCCCAGGTTCAACCCGACGCTGCAATAGCGGCATTGTTCCTTCGGATCTTCCAGCCAGTACTCGCATACCTTCGAGGGATAGACCCCCAGGTACGTTCCCTGCAGTGACCCGACCCGGGTCATCGGCTTCCCGGTGGAAGTCTTCCTGTCGTACCAGTCCGGTTTCGGGGCCAGTTGGATCGTGGTCACCGGACCGATCTTCTCATGGTCGATCCAGATCACGCCATTTTCCCCGCGGAGAGAATAGGGCGACTTCCTGGCGAACGGCTCAACGACCGGGATATTGGTCCAGAGACCCCCCGGGAGAATCGCCTCCAGGCCGGAGCCGAGTCCCGCCCGGGTCCGGAGGATCTTGCGACCGCCCTCCTGTTCCGAGGCGAAATCATCCTCGATCCGGATCCCTTTGCAATACAGATCCAGTTTGAGCAGCGCGGGATTTTTTCGTAGATCCTGTTCCATATCGTTCGTTCACCTATCTGGTTGGAGTCAATGAGGCGTGAGCCTTCTTAATTTACCCCAATTCGGCCGGGACGCTATCCTTTTTCCGATTACGATCCGGTAACCGGTGGGTGGAACGGCCTCCGCGCCGGGCTTATTCGTCCAGGAGCCTTCCCCCGGATTTTGACCAGGATTTTACGTAAGCGGCCACCGCGTCCGCCTCTTCCTCGTTCAACTTCCCAGCGAACGAGGGCATTTCCCCTTTCCCTTCCAGGACCAGGTCCGCGATCCGATTCCGGTCCCACTTCTCCCGGAACCGGGGATCGGCCAGATCGGCGGCGCTTTCGGCGCCGGACCGGGGAGTTCCGTCCATCCCGTGGCAGATCGCGCACCGTTCCGCATAGAGAAGGCGTCCCGGCGAATCCGGGGCATCCCGCCCCCGCCCGGAGTGACCGTTCCCGCAACCGACGAGAAACGCCGTCGCGAGGAGAGCGGCGGAGAAGGCGCCCGATCCTCCCGGCCGCGAGAACCGCCGGCGCCAGGGCCACAGGATCCCAGGAACGGTGACGGTCACGGGTTCAGCTGCTGGAGGATCTCCGGATCTTCTTCTTCCATCGCCAGGAGCGTGTGACAGGTGTCGCAATCCTGGGAGATCGTCCTGCCGTCCTCGGTGGAATGCTCGTCGTCGTGGCACCGAAAACAACCCGGCGTGTCCTCGTGCCCCAACCGGCTCAGGTAAGTGCCCCAGGTAATATTCATCTTGGGGTGAACATTGGTCTTCCAGATCGTGACCAGCAGATCGGCGGCCTGCTCCAGGTCCTCCCGCTGTTCGGTCAGCACCTCCGGGTAATTTTCTTCGTAGAAAGCCTTCAGCCGGGCGGGGATTTCCTTCTCCGCCTCCTCGTGGGAAGCGTATTCCTGCTCCAGGATCGAGACCCCTTCCCGCTTGATATACGGCAGTTCCCGGGAAATGTGCCCCCGCATCAAGGCCTGGTCCAGTTCCTCCGATGGAAGACGGTAGATGTGGCTGGGGCGGGTGTGGCAGTCGAGACAGGCCATCTCCCGCCACCCTCCCGCGTCCTCCCGGGTCTCCTCTGCAGAGAGATTCACGCGCGTGTGTGCCGTCCGCGAGCGCGG
>CAZZIV010000132.1:0-8789 GCA_964654385.1 uncultured Acidobacteriota bacterium
CTGTGGGGGGTTCTTTCCAGGTCCCGTTTGGTTCGGCTGGAAAGGGTGGAGGCGTAGCCCCGTTTGATCGCCGAACCCAGCCGCTCCAGACGGTGATTCAGGTCGGCGTTCTCGTTCGGGAGCATGTAGGTTTCGTACACTCCCGAGAAAGGCTGGTACTGGGAATCCTCCAGGAGGCTGGAGGAGCGCACCGCCAGGGGATACCCGGCATTCTCCAGGAAGGCGCTCAGATCGAGCAGGGTCTCTTCCGGGAAAGGAGACCGTCGAAACGTTTCAAGGATCGTGTCGTCGCAGTCGCAACTGATGGCGAAATCCAGGAGATCGTTTCTCTCCAGGAACTGGTCGAAAACGTCGGTTCCCAGGACCACCGTGTCCGGCACCGTAATCGAGACCCCGGGAAAGCGGTTCGTGACATCGTAGATTTTCAGAAGATGGTTGATGAATGCCAGGCCCCGGGCCTTCCCTCCCAGGGAACCGCCTCCGATCCTGTAGAACGGGGCGCTTCCGTCGTAATTCTCCCGCTTGAAATCGACCACCACGCCACGGTTCCGCTCCCGCCGGTACTCGTCCACCACTCCGGCCAGATGTTCCCGAACCGCCTGGATGGAAGGGAAATCCGACACCTTCTCCGTGCGAAGTTTTTCTGCCAGGGAAAACTCGGTGCGGACCTTGAGCCAGCGGGAGAAATGATTGCGCCGGGCATGAAACGCCAGGCATTCCTCCGGGACCGCTCGGATCCGGGCGGCCAGGGTCCGCAGGTTGTTCGCCTTGCCGTACTTGGCCCCGTCCTGGGTGCGGAAGGTGAAACCGCCGAACCCGAGATCGTTTTCCAGGCTCCTTTGCAACTGGGCCAGGAGAAGGGGGGATCCTTTCAACAGAAACGAGGCTCCCACCTCCCGCGCCAGTGATTCATTCTTCTCGACGGATGACTGGAGAACCACCGGTACGTCTTCCCGGAGAGATCGAACGTGCCTGGCCAGGTCGACTCCCGCCGTGCGGATCAGCCGGCCTCCTTTCGGGAATTCGATATCGGAGATCACCCCCAGGATGTCGCTGGGATACCGGTCGATGAAGGAGAGCGCCTCTTCGTACGTGGAGCAGAGCAGGATCTTCGGCCGGGCCCGGATCCGCAGAAGCTTGTCCGCCACGTTCAGGCCGTCGGGCATCAGCGCCTGGGTGTGTTTCATCATCTCCGCCAGGAGCATCGGCAGAAACGAGGAGTAGTAGCGGACGTTGTCCTCCACCACCACCAGGGCCGGAACACCGGCCTCCCCGGTGTCGTGGCGGAGGTTCAACCGGTCTTCCACGTATTTCACGATCGCCAGGAGGATCCGGGCGTTTCCCTGCCAGAGGAACGCGCGCTCCAGGTCCCTGGTGTCGTTCCCTGCCAGGAAGTCGGTGAGCTGCCGGTTGTCATAGGCCATGAGAATCACCGGGACCTTCGATCCGATCTCCTTCACCCGCCGGGCCAGTTCCAGGCTGTCCATGTCCCGCACGGTCATGCTGGTGATGACGAGATTGAAGCCGTTGTTTTTCTTCAGCAGGCGCAGGGCTTCCTTCCCGGTGGAGACCCGGGTCAAACCGGGGGTGTGGTGCAAGTTCAGGTCCAGGTATTCGCTGAGAATCAGGTCGCTCAGCTTGCCGTCCTCGGAAAGAGTGAAGGAGTCATACAGGCTGGAGACCAGGAGGATGTTGTTGACCCGGTTGGCCATCAGGGTGCCGGCCACGTTCGGCAGATCCGGTACCCGGACCGGGTGCGGCCGGTCTTTTCCCTGGTCGGTCATCAGGCTCTTCTCCTCCCCTTCGAGAATATCATCATATCCCGGACCGGTTCGGGCCTGTTTCGATCCTCTCCCGGCCGTACTCGCCTCCACCGATGCTCCCATACGAGTCGGGTATGCCGCGCCCGTTGAAGGCTACGTGCGACCAGGCCCGGCGCGCTCTGACCCGTTTTCACTCGCGCATGAGGGTCCCATTGGGGTCAAGAGAGAAAAAAGGGCAGCAGGTTCGGCCCCGGCCTCATCCTGCTGCCCCGCGTTTGAACCGGGAGGATCGCCTCCCTGCGGTGTTTCGTTCCGTAGGATCAGACGATTCCCATATCCAGCATCGAATCGGCGACCTTCAGGAACCCTGCGATGTTGGCGCCGGCCACGTAGTTGCCCTTCAGGTCGAACCGTTCGGCGGTGGTAACGCAGTTCTGGTGGATGTCGCTCATGATCCGTTTCAGGTGGCCGTCCACCTGTTCCCGGGTCCAGGACATCCGGGCGCTGTTCTGGGACATCTCCAGGCCGGAGACCGCTACGCCGCCGGCGTTGGCAGCCTTGGCCGGACCGTAGAGGATCCCTTTATCCAGGAACTGCTGCGCACCGTCCAGGGTGGTCGGCATGTTGGACCCTTCGGAGACGACGAATACGCCGCCGTCCAGCAGGTTCTTGGCGTCCGTTCCGTTGATCTCGTTCTGGGTGGCGCTGGGGAAGGCGCAGTCCGCCTTGTGGCTCCAGAGCGGGTTGTGATCCAGGCTCCTGTCCACCGGGGTGTACACGGCGGAAGAGTACTTGTCGGCATACTCGGAGATCCGGCCGCGGCGGATGTTTTTCAGATCCAGGACGAACGCCAGCTTTTCGCCGTCGATTCCGGCTTCATCGTAGATGTAACCGCCGGAGTCGGAGAGCGTTACCGGCTTGGCGCCCAGTTCGATCAGCTTCTCCACCGTGTACTGAGCCACGTTCCCGCTGCCGGAAACAAGACAGGTTTTCCCGCTCAGGCTGTCGTTGCGGGTCTTTAGCATTTCGGAGGCGAAGTAGACCGAACCGTAACCGGTCGCTTCCGGCCGGATCAGGGAACCGCCCCAGTTGAGGCCCTTGCCGGTGAGCACGCCGGTGAACTCGTTCCGGAGCCGCTTGTACTGGCCGAAGAGGAATCCGATCTCACGGCCGCCTACGCCGATGTCGCCTGCGGGAACGTCGGTGTCCGGGCCGATGTGACGCTGCAGCTCGGTCATGAAGCTCTGGCAGAACCGCATGACTTCCATGTCGCTCTTTCCCTTCGGGTCGAAGTCGGAGCCGCCTTTGCCGCCGCCCATCGGGAGGGTGGTGAGCGCGTTCTTGAACACCTGTTCGAAGGCGAGGAATTTCAGGATGCCCAGGTTCACCGAAGGATGGAACCGCAGCCCGCCCTTGTACGGGCCGATGGCGCTGTTCATCTCGATCCGGAATCCGCGATTGATCCGGACTTCGCCCTGGTCGTCGACCCACGGAACCCGGAACATGAGAACCCGTTCCGGCTCGATGATCCGTTCCAGGATCTTGTTGGAGCGATACTCCGGATGTCGATCGAGGACGACCTGGATACTTTCGGCGACTTCTTCGACCGCCTGGTGGAACTCCGGCTGGGCCGGGTTTTTCGCCTTGACGTCGGCCATGAGGTTCTTCACATGTTCGCTCATTGAGGGATTCCTCCTGCACGTGCTTTCGGCACGTGAAATCAACGATTTCGCAGAGGGGCAGCATAGCAAATACAGGCGAAAATGCCCGTCGGAACTAGACCTAATTCGCCTTCTTGCGAGGGGGGGCCGGGCGGGGCCGATTGTCCATTAAAACCGCCACCCACCGGAGATCCGGAGTGTTTTCCAGGAGGATTTTCAGGATCATCGTGAGGGGGACGGACAGGAGCATCCCGACGGCGCCCCAGACCCACCCCCAGAACATCAGGGAAAGGAAGACGACCAGGGTGGAAAGTCCCAGCCGCTTCCCCATGAAGAACGGTTCTACGAAGTTCCCGAGGCCGACGTTTACGCCCACGAACAGCAGGGCGACCGCCGTCGCCCGCCCAGGGCCGAACTGGATCAGGGCCAGGAGCACCGGAGGGATCGCCGCCAGGATCGAACCCAGGTTGGGGATATAGTTCAGGACGAACGCCAGGAGGCCCCAGAGAAAGGGGAAATCGACGTTCATGGCCGCCAGGGCGATTCCGACGATCAGGCCGGTCATCAGGCTGATCAGCGTCTTGATGGTCAGGTAGCGCTGGACTTCCTGCCGGACCCGGTTATACCGGCTGGAGCCGGCGCTGCTGTCAAACGCCGCCTCCAGTTTCATCGGCACCCCCGCCGCCTCGAACAAGGTGAAGATCACGATGAGGAGCACCAGGAAAACGTTGGAGAGAATCCCAGTGATTCCCCGTAGCGCGAACCCGACCATGTCGAACGCTATGCCCGGATCCAGGTACCGAGTGATCAGGTCCTTGGAGAGTTCGATTCCCATACCGTCCAGCCAGTTGAACAGTTGATCGCTCAGGGTGTTCAGGCGGGCCTGGTAGCGCGGAATCGCCTCGTTGAACCCGGCGAACGACCCTCCCACCAGGGCCCCGATTCCGGCGATGATCGCCACCTCCACCAGGACGGTGGCCAGGACCGCCAGGGGAGTGGGAACCTTCCATTTCTGGAGGTACGACAGAAGGGGAAGGCTGACCATCGCGAGAAAAAACCCGACCAGGATCGGAACCACCAGCTTAGACGAGACCTTCAGGCCGTAGATTACGAAAAACGCGGCGGCGCAACCAACCAGGATGCGGAGGCCGCGGCCGTCGGATTCGAGTCGAGACATATCCCCTCCCAAGGTGGACGGAAGAATGTGGGTGGAGCGCCCCAACCGATTGTAAGGCATGGGGATATTGAATGGAACGAAACTCTGTGTTTCCTGGCGATGGAAATGGTTTCCCTGGAACAGGTTCCACGAAAACTATCCACATTCTCCCGTCCACCTTGGGGGGGAGAATGTCCTAGTGCTATAGGACGCTCCATAAAGCAAAGAATCAAAACAAGATAGCCTCCCGGACCGGCCTGCCCACAGAAATCTTTTGAGAAGTGTTTGCTTTTTATTCCCAGGGCTCTATAATGTCCTATGACATAAGGACAATAGTTGGAGATCGTCATGGAGCTACACCTAGATCCCGCCGGACCGGTTCCCCTCTACCTTCAGATGGTGGAACAGATCCGGAACCTGATTTCCACCGGCGCCCTTCGATCGGGAGATCGACTCCCGGCGGTCCGGGGTCTGGCGGCCCGGGCCCGGGTGAACCGGAACACCGCCGCCCGGGCGGTGCAGCAGCTGGTTCAGGAAGGGCTGGTAGTTGCCAGGGTCGGCCAGGGAACCTTCGTCCAGGAAACCGGCGCCAAGGTCGACCCTGCCGCCCGGGACCAGGTGGTGGACGGCCTGCTCGACAAAGTCGTCCGAGAGTCGGCGACCCTGGGGATCCCCCTGGAGGAACTGGGCTGGAGACTGTCCAGAAGGGTGGAGCGGTTCCGGCTCCGCCAACAGGAAACGGAACAGGAAGCGGGAGGTGAATCATGAGCGGCCCGGTCTTGCGGTTCGAAAAAGTGATCCGGCGTTTCGGCCCTGTGGTCGCCCTCGAGGGTTTCGATCTGGAAGTCCGCGAAGGAACCGTCCTCGGCCTGATCGGCCGGAACGGGGCCGGGAAATCGACCAGTCTCCGGCTGGCTCTCGGCCACTTCCATCCGGACGCCGGTTCGATCCGGTCCCTGGGGTTGGATCCTGTGATCGATGGCTTGAAAGTTCGGAAACAGGTCGCCCTCATGTCCGAGGAAGCATCGTTGTATGAATGGATGACCGTCCGGGAGATCCTGGAGTTCGCCGGTGGGTTGCATCCTACATGGGATCCGGCGTACGCCGAAAGGTTGCGGAAGAGGCTGGACCTGGATCCTTCCCGGAAGATCAAGGATCTTTCCCGGGGGAACAAGGCGAAGATCTCCCTGGTCCTGGCGGTGGCGGCCCGCCCTCGCCTGTTGCTCCTGGACGATCCGACCACCGGCCTGGACCCGCTGGTCCGGAGAGAGGTCCTGGAAGGTGTCCTGGAATCGGTCCCTTCCGAAGGAGGGGCGGTGGTTTACGCCTCCCACCTGATTCATGACGTGGAGCGGATCGCCGACCAGGTGGTCGTCCTGGATGATGGCCGGATCACTCTCCAGGGCGGCCTGGAGGAACTGAAGGGAAGGGTCCGGCGCTACCGGGCCGTTTTCGACCAGGCTCCCCCCGCCCGGATCGATACGGCCGGCGTATTGTTCCAGTCGATCGAAGGGCGGGCGCTCGTGGTTGTGGCGGAAGGGGAGAACGGCGTGGTTCGAGCCGCTCTGACCGCGGCCGGCGCCGGCCATGTCGCGGTGGAGCCGCTGCCTCTGGAGGAAATCCTGGTCGCCTGTCTCAGGAACCGCACCCAGGAAGGAGACGAGTCATGAGCAACCGCACCGAGAACCGGTATCGTCCTTTTCGAATGGTCCTGAAGAAGGAATGGAAGCAGTCGGCGGTGTTAAGGCGTGTCGCCCTGGTTCTGATGGTGCTCGTGACCCCGTTCGTCATCCTGGTGGCCGAAGCGTCGGCCCGCGGGTGGGCCCCGGTCTTCCGAATCACCTCGTACAATCTCACCGATCTGATCATGGAACCGGTCCCGGCCCTGATCGGGTTGCTCTGGGGATTCTTCGCGCTCCTGGCCTGCGCGAACGCCTTCGCCACCGACCGGTCCACCGGAAATGAGAATTTCCTGCTGGAACGGCCGGTCTCCCGGACCACGGTCTGGAAGGCCCGGCTGGCGGCGACGGCCCTGAACAGCCTGGCGGTCATGGCGTTCGGCTGGGGGGCCTGGTTTCTGTTCAGTCTTGCCCTGGCCGACCCGGCGGAAGGGGTCTTCCTCCAGTCGTCGAACATTCTTCTCGGCATGGGGGCGATCCTGGTCCTGGTGGTGATCTGCGGAGGCGCCGCCGCCGCCGCCTTGATCGACGTCCCGATGCTGGCGGTTCTGGGCGGAGGTCTCCTGGCAACGTTCCCGGTGCTTCTCGGGATCTATCTCGGGGGTGCCTCCCCGTTTGCCGTGGCCCTGGAACTGGACCCGGACCTGTTCCCGACCGTTCTGATCACCCTGAGCCGGTTGCCGGTCGGGGTGGTGCTCCCGCTCCTGTTCTTTCCCGCCTTCGTTTACGCTTCCTACCGGGTCCTGTGCAAAGGCGAACCGGCGGGGCGGGGGAAGAGAAAGCGTGGCGCCCAGGTGCTGTTCGGGACCTTGGCCGCGGTGTTCGTCCTGTTTCTCCTCCTGGCGCCGTTGGCCGTAAGGGCGAATGTCGATCGTGGGAAGGGGAATGGCGTCCTGATCCCTTCTCCTGGAAGTCGCCGTGCGGTATTGACATCAGGCGGCTGGAACGGCGGCGGCGGATATCTGGTCGATACCGAAACCGGTGAAGAATTGAGATGGTTTCCAGGCTTGGTGAACCATCCGGTCTGGCGGCGGGACGGACGTTTCCTGGCGTTGCCCGGCGAGATTCCGATTTTTTCCTGGTTCGGCCTCCAACGGACGACTCTGGCGGTCCTGGACGGGGAGACCGGCAAACGTTTCATCGAATTCGATCTTCCCGGCAACTGTGAGTTTCGAAGTGTGCTCTGGGTGGAGGGAAAGATTTTCATCAGCCTGGTAGACGAAACCGAGTGGGGCCGCGTCAAAGGTACGGACCAGGCCGCACGTGCCCTTCGTTTCTATCTTGCGGAAGAAGGGAAAGCCGGTTGGAAGGATGGAACGATCCGGAAACTTAAGCCACGTCTGCGCCTGGAGGGGATGCGCGTAAGTACCTGGCAGGCCTTTTCGACACGCGGCTCCGAGGATCAGGTCTTCTTCGCGATTCGATTGAGGAAGAAGGACCTACCGCCTGAAACATCCGGCCAGGACATCTCCCGGAACATCGGGATCGGACGCCTGGAGATCCTGGGGGATTCCCTGGAAGGGCGCCTTGTCGGCCGGATCGGCGGAGGCCTGTACCAGGCACGGACCTGCCTGTCTCCGTCCGGCCGGTACGCACAGTGGATCGACGCGGAACGGGATGTCGAGAATTCCAGAAAACTCCACCTCCTCGATCTCCAATCGGAGGAGCCGGTGCCGTTGGAGAAGGACGCAAAATCGACGTGGGCGTATTGGCTGAACGACGATGAGCTCCTGTGGGCCCGGAAGATGGAGGGTCATGTGAACCTCTACCGGTGGAAGTCGGAGGAGGGGGAGTCCCTGTTGCTGGGAACCGGGACCGGAGGTCTTTTCATCGACCCCTCTCCGGATGGGAGAAAAGCGTTCTTGCGTGATTATCATAAAATCCACTCAGAGGATGGAGACGTTTTCAAAACGGAAAATACGTGGATTTATGACTCCGGGTCCGGCAGGGTTCGGCCGATCAGCATGACTTTACAGGAGCGTGGCGCTCGGTCCGTCTATGCCCGCTGGGCGGATCCCGAAACGATCTTATGGAACGACAGGGAACACACTTACTTAGAAAATGTACAAGACCCAGGAAATCCGGTGGAACTGGAGTGATCACTGGGCAGAACCGGCCGTTGTTGAAGAATCGGAGAAAACTGACACAATGAATCCTGTGACCTGTCGGTGATTCTGTGCATCTCCATCCTTCTAACCCGGCGATGGAGACGGGCGACAGGGAATAAGGGAGAGGTAGATGGATATCCTGGTAGTGATCCTGCTATTGGCCGGTTACCTGGCTCTGCAACGGTGGGTATTGCCCAGGATGGGCGTACAGACCTGAATGGCGCCACCGCCGATCGTCCCCGGGAGGGACGACGAACCAGACGAACTCAGCTCTAGGCCAATCGATCCTGAATAGGATGGAGCCGAAGGCCGGTCCGCCTCGCTGAGGGAGGATCTCCAAGGGGAGGAGGTTAACCCGCTTTATGCGTGAGGGACCGTAGCGAGGACGCCCGAGATGACGGCAGTTTCGGCTCCGCAGTAGG